>JAFEFH010000088.1 GCA_018240695.1 Pseudomonadota bacterium
ACCATCGTTCCCGGCCCGGTCAGTGCAGAAACCGTCTCCACCGACTACAAGACCATGCTCGAGGAAGGGCGGAAGCTCGCCAAGCTGGCCAAGAACGTCACCGTGAAGGTGCCGCTCACGCCGGACGGCCTCAAGACCTGCAAGGCGTTGCGCGCGGAAGGCACGATGGTGAACGTCACCCTCTGCTTCTCGGCCGGACAGGCGCTGCTCGCCGCCAAGGCCGGCGCCTCGTTCATCTCGCCGTTCGTCGGCCGCATCGACGACCAGGGCCATGACGGCATGGAGCTGATCCACGAGATCATGACGATCTACACCCAGTACCCGGAGTTCAAGACCGAGGTGCTGGTGGCATCGGTCCGCCATACGCAGCACGTGATCCAGGCCGCCAAGATGGGCGCGCACGTCGCCACGGTGCCCCCGAACATCATTCGCCAGCTCTTCAAGCATGTGCTGACCGACAACGGGCTGAAGGCCTTCCTCGACGACTGGAAGAAGACGGGCCAGTCGATTCTGTGAGGGCTGGCCGATGAGGACTGGGCCTAAGGGGACGCAGCGATGAGCAAGGACGGCACGGTGACGGCGCCCGACGGATCGGGACGGCAGGTCAAGGTGATCACGGCCGACGACGTCGTTGCCTACCTCAAGTCCCATCCCGCCTTCTTCGAGGAGCATGCGGAGCTGGGCGGCGAGCTCGGCCTCGCGCCGCGCGTGCAGGGTCCGGGCGTGATCGACATGCAGCAGGCGATCCTGAAGCGCTTGCGCGGCGAGATCGACAAGCTCAAGACCGAGCGCACCGAGATCATCGCCAACTCCAAGCAGAACCAGATCGTGCAGAACCGCGTGCAGGCCGCGGTCATCAGCATCATCCAGGCGACCACCTTCGAGAAGATGATCCACGTCGTGACGCACGAGCTGCCCGAGCTGCTCGACGTCGACTTCATCACGCTCGCCATCGAGGCCAACGCCGACGCGCCCAAGCGCGCCCCGGTGCGCGGCGTCTACGTGCTGGCGCCCGGCGCCATCGACGCCGCGATCGGCCCCGAGCAGCACGCCCGCCTGCGCTCGAACATCGCGGGCGAGGACGCGTTCTTCGGCGAGGTCTCGCGCTTCGTGAAGTCCGACGTGCTGATGCGGCTGCGCGTCTCGTCGGGTTCGCCCGACGCGGTGATGTGCTTCGGCGCGCGCGACGGCGAGGCCTTCGGCCCCGACATGTCGACCGAGCTGCTGTTCTTCCTGGCCAAGGTGCTGGAGAACACCATGCGCGCCTGGCTCGACCTGCCGGAATAGATGAACGTCACGTCCGCCCAGGAGGCGTGGCGCGACTGGCTGAAGAGCGAACGGCGGCTGGCCGCTCACACGCTGGTGGCCTACGAGCACGACGTCGCGAACTTCATCGGCTTCATGACGACCTATCTCGGCGGTCCGCCGACGCTCGATGCTCTGGCGAAGCTGAAGCCCGCCGAGTTCCGCGCCTGGCTGGCCGAGCGCGCGCGGCTCGGGCTGGCGCGCACCTCGACGGCGCGCGCCTTCTCCTCGGTGCGCTCGTTCTTCCGCTTCCTCGACAAGCGCGGCCTCGCCCACAACGCCTCGATCGGCGCGATCCAGACGCCGAAGCTGCCGCGCTCCGTCCCCAAGGCGCTGTCGGAAAAGGACATGGACGAGCTGCTCGACCAGGAGGCCGAGCAGGAGCGCGCGGCGTGGATCGACCTGCGCGATCAGGCGGTGCTGGTCCTCCTTTATGGCGCCGGCCTGCGCATCGGCGAGGCGCTCGGCCTCAGCAAGGGCGTCGTCGAGGGCCTGCTCACCACGGGGCAGGACACGCTCAGCATCACCGGCAAGGGCAACAAGGCGCGCATCGTGCCGCTGCTGCCGCAGGCGCTCGACGCCATGCGCGCCTACCGTGCCGCCTGCCCGTTCATGGCGGCGCTGGATCCGAACGATGCGTTCTTCCTGGGCGCGCGCGGCGGGCCGCTCGATCCCGCGATCGTGCAGAAGCGCGTGCGCGACATCCGCCGCGCGCTCGGCCTGCCCGACTCCGTCACGCCGCACGCGCTGCGCCACTCGTTCGCCACGCACCTGCTGGGCGCCGGCGGCGACCTGCGCACCATCCAGGAGCTGCTGGGCCATGCCAGCCTCTCGACGACGCAGCGCTACACCGACGTCGACGCCGACCGGCTGAGCGCCGTCTATCGCGCCGCCCATCCGCGCGCCAAGGCTCGATAACGCCGTCTCAAAAAATTTCCTGCTCGCGAGGATTGCCCAAAATCGCCGGCCCGCCTGGATCGAAGGCGATTCCTCGCGAGGACTCGCGAGCCCTCGCGAGCCTCTTTGCCATCCCGAGTCGGGCGCGTCAGACGCGCCCCAAGCGAGGGATCCTTCCGTCGGCACGATCAAGATCCCTCGCTCCGCTCGGGATGACAGGGGTGCGTAAGAAGGCAGTACGTGCGTCACACCGACCACCATAAGCGCGGTCGCGCGAAACCCCTATCTTGGTCACGTCCGTCGATTTGTCGTTGGCCCGCTTGAAACGGACACGTCCGCTCTAGCGCAGGGTCCGCTCCAGGAACGCGCGGACATCGGCGACGAACGCCTTCCATGCGGGTTCGTTGGCGCCGTAGTGCGCGCCACAGCAGCCGCCGGGCTTGCTGCGGTTGCCGACACCGTCGAGGTAGCGCACCGGCAGGCCGAGCGCATCGAAGCTGTGATGCGCACCGGCATACACATGTGTTTCGATGAGGGTGCCGCCCACCTTCACCCGGTCGATCAGCGCCTGGCACTGGCGGGCGGGCGTCCAGTCGTCGAGCGCGCCCAGCGCGAACAGCGTGGGCTGCCGGGGCTGCGGCGCGGCGCCGAGCGGATCGCCGAGGCCGCAGTCCGGATAGAGCAGCACGGCGGCCTTCGCCTTCGGCTCACGCGGCTGGAAGGCGCGCAGCAGCGCGACGCCGCCGCCGTAGGAATAACCCATGAAGGCCATCCGGTGGGGATCGACGAAGTCCTGTTTGGCGAGCCAGGCAAGGGCTGCGTCGATGTCCTTCTCGCGCGCCTCGGCATCGGCCTGGCTGGGCCAGTGCCGGCCGCAGACGTCGGTCATGCGGCGCGCCGTGAAGCTGTCGACCACGAGGGCGGCATAGCCCCAGTCCTTCAGGAGCCCGGCCATGCGCGTGTTGTTGATCCCGACCCCGCCGCAGCCATGGAAGATCGCGACCGCGGGCACCCTGCCCGCGCCGGCAGGACGGTAGAGCTGGGCGCCGAGCTGCACGCCCTCCACCGGTACCCGCACGTTCTGCTGGGCCAGCGCCGGGGTGGCGGCGGCGGCCAGGCAGAGCAGGAAGAGCCATCGCGCGATCACGGGCCGAGCTTAGCGGAAATAAATTGGACCTTGCGGGAATAAACCGTCGCGCCGGGCGTCTCTCCCCTGTCGTTTCACAGTCTACAAGGGGTTCTCATGATCAAGCTTCTCTCGACGGCCGCCGCGGTGGCCCTCGTCGTCGGCACCGGCCTCGCCTTCGCCGCCGAGCCCGCCTCGAACGCGCCGATGGCCAAGGACGGCATGTACGTCACGGCCAAGGGCATGACGCTCTACACGTTCGACAAGGACAGCGCCGGCAAGTCCGTCTGCAACGGCCCGTGCGCCGTGAACTGGCCGCCGGCGCTGGTCGCCGACGACGCCAAGGCGTCGGGTGCGTGGTCGATCGTGACCCGCGACGACGGCCTGAAGCAGTGGGCCTACAAGGGCAAGCCGCTCTATGCCTTCGCCAAGGACAAGGCGCCGGGCGACAAGACCGGCGACGGCTTCCTGAACGGCGCCTGGCACGTCGCCAAGCCGTAAGTCGGGCAGAGAACAGGGGCGCCGGCGAACGGGCAAACGCCTGCCCGCCGGCGCCCTCTTCCTTTAGACTGGGACCATGGCCAATCCGGGCGCCCTCCTCGAACCGCTGATTCCTTCGCTGCGCCGCTACGCCTATGCGCTGGTGCGCGACCACGATGCGGCGGACGACCTGGTGCAGGACACGCTGGAGCGCGCGCTGTCACGCTGGTACCTGCGCCGCGACGGCGGCGACCTGCGGGCCTGGCTGTTCACCATTTTGCGCAACCTGCACATCAACGCCTATCGCCGCGGCAAGCGGCAGGGCGCGCACGTGCCGTTCGACATGGCGCCGATGCCGGGCACGCCCGCGACGCAGGAGGCCGCGCTCGAGACGCGCGACGCGCTGGCCGCGCTCGACCAGCTGCCGGAGGAGCAGAAGTCGCTGCTGCTGCTGGTCGGCGTCGAGGATTTTTCCTACGAGGCCGCGGCCCGCGTGCTGGGCCTGCCGGTCGGCACGGTGATGTCGCGCCTGTCGCGTGCGCGCCAACGGATGCGCACGGTCCTGGAGATGGGGCGCGCGACGCTCCTGCGGAGAGTGAAGTGAACGCGCCCCCCGGATTCCCCGCGGCGATGCCCATCGGCGAGGACGAGCTCCAGGCCTATGTCGACCGGCGCCTCAGCGGCGAGCGGCTGGCCCTGGTGGAGGCTCATCTCGCGGCCCACCCCGATCTCGGCCAGCAGGTCGCGGCCGACCGCCGCCTGCGCGACGCGCTGCGCGGCCAGCTCGAGGCCAAGGCCAACGAGCCGGTGCCGGCGCGCCTGCGCATCGCCAACATCCGCGCCGGCAAGCGCGCGCGGCTGGGCGGCAGCCTGCTGCGCATCGCCGCCGTGGTGGCGATCTTCGTCGCGGGCGCGGGTGGCGGCTGGTACGCCGCGACGCTCCAGAACCCGGCCTCGACGCGCGCCGCCTCGACCGCGACGGTCGCCCAGGGCGCGACCGCGGCCTATCGCACCTTCGTGGTCGAGGTCGCCCATCCGGTCGAGGTCGACGCCAGACAGGAAGCGCATCTGGTGCAGTGGCTGTCGCGGCGGCTCGGCCGCCCGCTGGTCGCGCCCGATCTCGCGAAGTTCGGCTACCGGCTGATGGGCGGCCGCCTGCTGCCGGCCGACAGCGGCCAGGCGGCACAGTTCATGTACGACGACCAGAGCGGCAAGCGGATCACCGTCTACGTGCGCCAGGCCGAGGGCGGCAACGAGACCGCCTTCCGCTTCCGGCGCGAGGGCGACACGTCGAGCTTCGCCTGGATCGACCAGGGCTTCGGCTTCGCCGTCACCGGCATGGCCGCGCGCGAGGAGCTGCTGCCGATCGCCGAGGCCGTCTATCGCGGCTTCGAACGCGTGGAAGAGACGCCGGCGCCGCGCCGGAACTAGGGCCGGCGCCTATTTCGGCCGCGGGTTGATGACGTCGTTGCGGTCGAAGAGGAAGAGCCGGCGCGCATTGCCCGGCGGCTGCCTCTGCGGCTCGGTCATGCCGCGCGGGCCCTGCACGGCCACGTCGAACTTGTCGGGCTCGGTGGGCGACAGGCTGACATAGCACATCGGCTCGTAGACGCCGGACTGCCGGCTGCCGATCTCGAAGGTCGGCCCGACGATGTCGGGCAGCGCCACGCCGGCCGCTTGCAGGTCCTCGTACAGCTTGTCGATCTCGTCCTTGACCCGCATCACTGCGCCGTTGGACAGCTGCGCGGCCAGCCGGCCCTTGGCCTTGGAGGCCTGCATGTTCTCCTGCAGCCGCTCGAGCAGGTACAGCTTGGCCTGGGCCTCCGTCATCGGCGTGACGACCAGCTTCTGCACCGCCTGCGTGAGGCCCAGCGAGTTGAAGCAGACGTTCTTCGCCTGCTGCTCGATCGGAATCGACGGCCGTTGCAGGCCGATCGGGCAGACATGGAAGGAGAGGAACTGGCCGACCGTCTCGATGTACTGGAATTCGTCGACCGGACGGCCCATCAGGCTGGCGACGAAGTTCGGCTGCAATCCCATCTCGCCGGCATACTTGACCAGCGACGCCGCGCCGCCGCGCGCGTCGGTGAAGCCCTGCAGGCGGCTTTGCACCGGATCGCTCGAGGTCGCCTGGCGCAGGCCGTTGCTGTTCAGGAAGAAGTTGTGGAAAGCCACCTTGCCGCCGATCTCGATGTTGCATTCGTCGGGATAGGGCGCGGCCGGGCTGGTAGACCGCATGTTGCCGCCCAGGAACGCGAGCGCGCAGGACGAGACGCAGAGGCCCTGGCGGCGAACCACGGCGATCATGCGGTGCTTCCGCAAGGTCAGGCCGATCTGGAATCCGTCGGGCAGGCTGCCGCCCATGCTGTTCATCTCGATGGTGGTGAGCGGCCGGTCGCTCTTGGCGGGACCCTGTCCCGCGATGCGCGCCAGCACGCTCTCCAGCTTGTCGGCGTCGCCCGGTTCGATCATGCCGGTCAGGCGCAACGTCGGCACGGAGGGCCCGACGCGCTGTCCGCGCACGCCCGCCGGCGGGCCCTCGTCGACCGTGATGTCGACGGCGTGCGCGGCCGGCGCGGCCAGCGCGCACAGCGCGAGCATGAGACAGGACAGCCAGTGCCTAGGCATGGGGCTGCCCGTCGAGCGCCTGCCGCAGGATCTGCGCGAGATCGCGCTTGCGGAACGGCTTGTTGAGCAGCCGCACGCCGGCGTCGATCTCGCCGCGATGGACCAGCGCGTTGTCGGTGTAGCCCGACATGAACACGATCGCGGTCGCGGGCCATCGCCGCGCCACCTCGTCGGCCAGCGCCTTGCCGTTCAGCGGCCCGGGCATGATGACGTCGGTCAGGAGCAGCGCGTAGGGCCGGGCGGCCGCCTCGAACGCGGCGAGGCCCGCGGCGCCGTCCTCGGCGCTCTCCACGGCGTAGCCCAGGCTGAGGAGCTGGCGGACGACGCTCGCCCTCACCTGCGCGTCGTCCTCGACCACGAGCACGCGCTCGCTCCCGCCCACGGCGACGGCCGGCTTCGGCGCGGCGGCCGCGCCCGCGGCGCCCGCCGCTCCGGCGTGCCGCGGCAGATAGAGCCGGAACGACGTGCCGCGGTCGACCTCGCTGCTCACGCCGACATGGCCGTTCGACTGCCGGATGAAGCCGTAGACCATGCTGAGGCCCAGCCCCGAGCCCTTGCCCGCCGCCTTGGTCGTGAAGAACGGATCGAAGATCCTGTCGATATCGGCCGGCAGGATGCCGTGGCCGGTGTCGCTGACGGCGATCCGCACATAGTCGCCCGGCGGCACCGCGGCATCGGGGGCCGGATGCGCGGCATCGACGGTGACGTTCTGCGTCTCGATCAGGACGTGGCCGCCGCCGGGCATGGCATCGCGGGCGTTGAGGCAGAGGTTCACCAGCGACGTGCCGAGCTGGACCGGATCGACGTCCACGGTCCAGACGTCGTCGGCGAGGATCGAATCGATTTCGATCTGCTCGCCCAGCGTCCGGCGCAGCAGCTTGCCCGTGTCGGCGACCAGGTCGTTGACGTCGGTCGGCCGCGGCCGCAGCGGCTGCTTGCGCGAGAAGGCCAGCATCTGGCGCGTGAGGTCCTCGGCGCGCTGGGCCGAATCGGCGATGCGGTCGAGGCCGCGACGCATCTCGGCGTCCACGCCCGGGGCTTCCGCCAGCGTCTCGACGTTGTCGATAATGACCATGAGGATGTTGTTGAAGTCGTGCGCGATGCCGCCGGTGAGCTGGCCCAGCACGTCCATCTTCTGCGACTGGCGAAGCTGGTCCTCGGCCGCGCGCCGCGCCCGCTCCGCCCGCAGCCGATCGCTGACGTCGACCGCCACCGTGAGATGGGCCGGCCCGCCGCCATACTCGATTTGCCGCACCGTCAGCTCGACATCGATGGCCGCACCCTCGCGATTGCGATGCCGCTGTTCGGCGATGACCGTGGCGGTGTCCGGCGAGAAGTCTTGCCGGCGCGCCGCGAGCACCGCGAAATCGTCGGGCAGGTGGACGTCGGGATCGGCCGCGGGCCAGCCATATTGCCGGCCGGTCGCATCGTTGCTGGCGAGGATGCGCGTGCCGCCGGCCTCCGAGACGATCACCGGATAGGGGATCGAGTTGAACAGGGCGCGGTAGCGGCTTTCCAGGATGCCGCGCGCCTTCATCTCGCGCGCCAGCCAGAGCCCGAGCGCGCCCAGCGCCAGCGAGGCCACCAGCCAGCTCGAGCCGGCCACCGCCACGACGCGCCACCAGTTGGCCAGCACGACGTCGCGCGGCTGCGCCACGAGGATCACCAGCCCGGGATAGCCCGCCACGCGGCGATAGGCGACGAGCCGCACCCGCCCGTCCGCCGCGTCGGTCACTTGCAGCGTGTCGGCCGGACGGTCCTGCGCCAGCGCCGACAGGATTTCGCGGTCGTCGATGACCGGGCGCACCGCCGCGCCGGCAAACGGCCGTCGCGTGATCACAGACCCGTCGGCCGCGGCGAGGGCGATGCTGAGGCCCGCGATCTCGGCGTCGAAGGTCCAGACCTTGTCGAAGAGCTGGCGGTCGATCATGCCCACGATGACCCCGAGGAACTGCCCGTTCGAGCGGCGCCAGGCATGGGCCACGGGAATCTGCCAGTCGCCGGCGCCGGCCGCGAAGGCGCTGCCGAAGCCGAACGTCAGGGCGGCGTCCTTCTGGAAGCGCGTGAAGTACGGGCGATCCGACCAGTCGCGCCCGATCTCCGCCCGGCCGGTCCCCTGGTAGACGACGCGGCCCCGGGCATCGAGCACGACGATGTCCTTGAGCGCGCGCGCATTGGCGATGACGTCGCGCAGCATGGCGCGGATCTGTTCGGGATCGACCGCCCCCGCGTCCGTCGCCATCGACAAGGTGACGTCGGTGAGCTTGAGCGCATCCTCCAGTCCCAGCGCGACCTCGAACGTGTGGCCTGCCGTGAGCTGCGCGAACGCGGCGAGCTCGCGATTGCTGGCGCCGATCGCCTCCGTCCTCAACTGGACCAGGAGCGTGGCCAGCAATCCGCCGGTGACGATCACATAGGCCAGCACGAGCAGCGCGGCGCGCGTGCCGATCGACACGGTGCGGCGCGAGGGCGCCGCCCCGGGCCGGCTCTCCGGCAGCGGAAGGGGTGCGGCGTCGGGAGCAAGGTCGGTGACGGTCATGCGGTTCCAGCCTTCGATGAGATCAGGGGACGGCAGTGTCGAGGATCGACCGGACCTTCTCGGCCAGCTCGGCCTTGCGGTACGGCTTCAGCAGGAACCGGGTGGCGCCGTCGTCCGGCTCGCCCTCGAAATTTCCCGACGCGAACACCACGGGAAGGCCGGGACGCCGGTGCCGGGCTTTCTCGGCCACCTCGTGGCCGTCCATCCCCGGCATCGTGACGTCGACGAAAAGGAGATCGACGTCGGCGGCGCCATCGAGCATGTCGAGCGCCGCGGCGCCGCTGGCGGCATCCATCACCCTGTAGCCGAGGCTCCTGAGCTGACGCACTGCGATTTGGCGGATCTGGTCGTCGTCGTCGACCACCAGGATGCGCGCGGCGCTTTCATCCTCACCAGTACCCATGACTTTACTCCTACTCCTACGCGGTTTCCCTGTTCCTTGTTCAGGCTCGGTCGAGCACCTCCCGGACGCGAAGCGCGAGATCGATCTTGCGGAACGGCTTCGCGAGGATGTGGGCGTCGGCGGCGACGCGGCCGTGGTGGCGCGCGGCATTCTCGCTGTAGCCCGACATGAAGATGACCTTGAGATCCGGCCAGCGCTCGCCGACCTTCTTCGCCAGCGACGGGCCGTCGATGCCCGGCATGATGACGTCGGTCAGCATCAGGTCGAACGTCTCGCCGCGCTCGAGCAGCTCGAGCGCCTGCTGCGCGCCGGCGGCCTCGCGCACGGCGTACCCCAGGCCACGCAACTGGTTCAGGACGGCCGTCCTCACCTGATCGTCGTCCTCGACCATCAGGATCCGCTCGTCTCCGCGCGGCAGCACCGGGGCGACGCGCGCCGCCTGCTCGGCCGGCATGTCGCTGCGCGGCATGTACATGCGGATGGTCGTGCCGCGCCCGACTTCGCTGTAGATCTTGATGTGGCCGCTGGACTGCTTGATGAAGCCGTAGACCATGCTGAGGCCGAGGCCGGTGCCCTTGCCGACGCCCTTGGTCGTGAAGAACGGCTCGAACACTTTCTTCAGCACCTCGGGCGGCATGCCGGCGCCGGTGTCGCTCACCGCCAGCATGGCGTATTCGCCGGGCACGACCTCGGGATTGTCGGCGGCGTAGACTTCGTCGAGTTCCTGGTTCGCCGTCTCGATCAGCAGGCGCCCGCCGTCCGGCATGGCATCCCTGGCATTGACGCAGAGATTGACGAGCGCCGCCTCGAGCTGGGCGCGGTCGACGTTCGTCGTCCAGAGCGCGTCGTCCAGGATGGCCTCGATCTCGATCTGCTCGCCGAGCGAGCGCCGCAGCATCTTGTCGGTGCCGGAGACCAGATCGTTCATGTTGGTCGGCTGCGGCATCAGGCGCTGCTTGCGCGAGAAGGCGAGGAGGCGCCGCGTCAGCTCGGCGGCACGCTGGCCGGAGGCCGCGATGCTGTTGAGCTGCTCGCGCTGATCGGGCTGCAAGGTGTCGGCTTCGAGCAGTTCCTCGACGTTGGCCAGGATCACCATCAGGATGTTGTTGAAGTCGTGCGCGACGCCGCCGGTGAGCTGGCCCACCGCCTCCATCTTCTGCGACTGGCGCAGTTGATCTTCCTTGGCCTCGACGTCGGTGACGTCCCGGCCGATGAAGAAGTGCTGCCGGTCGACCGCCGAGCACACGCCCGTCCAGATCAGCGAAATCGGCCGGCCGTCCTTGTGCACGTAGCGGCATCGGAAGTTGCGCATGGCATTGCCGACGCGGGCGGCGCGCATCTCCCGGCGGGTCGCCTCGAGATCTTCGGGAAAGATGAAATCCTTGCCGATGTGGCCGATCATCTCCTCGGGCCGGTATCCCAGGATCCGGGTCGAGCTCGGGCTGACCTGCTTGATGCGGCCGAACGTGTCCGTGATGAGGATGATGTCCTGGGACGTTTCGAACACGCGGCGGCTCTGCCGCTCGGCGCTGTCGCGCTCGCTCACCAGGTCGTTGGCCACGCGCGCATACAGCCGCCGCGTCTCGAGCAGCAGCATGCCGAGCACGAAGACCGCCGCGATCAGCCCGTAGCCGCGGCCGGCGTAGAAGCCGAGATCGAAGCGCTTGGCGTTCAGCGCGGCGCTGAGGCCGACGTCGCCGATCCAGGCGACGACGACCACCATCATCCAGAGGTCGATCGTCTTGTAGGGACGCCGCATCGCCAGCAGAAGAAGCGCGACGAAGTTCAGGCCCCACACGCCGAAGACGACGACCGTCATCGTGGCGGTGTAGCTGTTGTCGGGCCGCAGCAGCGTCGGCAGCAGCGCGTGCCCGGCCGTCGTCATCACCGTGCCGGCGACGACGAGGCCGATGGTCGCCGCCGCGGCCAGCCACGCCACCGCCGTCGCGTTCGGCATGGCTCGCTCGTCCGCCTTGACGTTGGCATAGACCATCACCATCAGCGGGAAGCCCGCGTGCCACAGCATGTAGAGCCAGACGGTGGTTTGCGGCCCGGCGCCTATCGTTCCGGTCGCGGGAAACAGGCCGGGGAACGACAGGGTATGGGGCACGATGGCGCCAGCGGTGAACAGATAGGCCACCGCGAGAACGAGCAGGCCGCGGGTCCGCTGCACCGAGAACTGGCCGAACAGGACGGCGGCGGTCGTGAGATCGCTGACGAACAAGGCCGCCTGGTAGGCCGGAATGAAGGCCGGCGAGGGCGCGAGAGGCAGCTTCGTGAACGGCACGAGCACGAGGAAAACGGCGACCAGCAGGACGACGAGTCCGGCCGCGAAGCGGCGCCCGCCTTCCGACGAGGGGAGCAACGAGAGGAACAAGGTCCGTCCCGACATCCCCGCGATGCTGTCACTCGCCGCGGCAGCCTCAGTCATGTAATTGCTCCGACAACCACGACGTCGGCACGACGATACAAAAACCCCTTCAAATACACGCACTGCAAATGCGCATATCAGGATACACGCCATGTGAAATTACTTTTTGCACTTATCCATAGTTGTATCCGTACGGACGGCGCCAGAGCGCGCGCGCGCGCATTTGTGACCCGTGCGTCAGGGGGAATTTGGTACGCGATTCAATTCTTTACGGCCGAGCGGCGCCGGTCGGTACAAGACCGAACGAATGCGATCCGCCGAAAGTTTTCTCAAAAGTTATTTCGATGGATCGGTGAGATCGTCGAAGTCGCGCAGGTGTCGCGGAGCCCATCGGTGCCCACGGCCCTTCCTGATCGCGCGCGAGAGGCGCGGCCAGCGGCGACGCGCTGTCTTCACCCATTTGCGGCCGCTCTCGAACTCGGTGGCGAGCAGGTAGAGCGCCAGCACCAGGAAGATCCAGCCTTGTAGGATCGGCAGCAGACCACCCACCACCGCCATCACGAGGCAGCCGGCGATCGCGAGCACCATCAGCGGCTTGCGCACGACGGTGCCTCCCCGGTCAGAGATGGATGGGCTTGTCCCAGGCCGCCAGCGACGCCTCCTTGATGGACTCGCTGACCGTGGGATGGGCGTGGCAGATGCGGCCGATATCCTCGGCCGATGCGGAGAACTCCATCGCGGTGCAGGCCTCGGCGATCATTGTGCCGGCCTCGGCGCCGATGATGTGCACGCCCAGCACCTTGTCCGTGCCCTTGTCGGCCAGCACCTTCACGAAGCCCTCGGTGGCGCCGTTGGCGCGGCTGCGCGGATCCGCGGTGAAGGGATACTTGCCGATCTTGTAGGCGACGGCGGCCTGCTTCAGCTGCTCCTCGGTCTTGCCGACCCACGCCACCTCGGGCTGGGTGTAGACGACCGACGGCACGAGGTCCCAGTTCACGTGGCCCTTCTGGCCCGCGATGGTCTCGACGCAGGCGACGCCGTCCTCGCTCGCCTTGTGCGCCAGCATCGGCCCGTCGATCGCATCGCCGATCGCGTAGATGCCGGGCACCGAGGTCTGCATGTGGGCGTCGACCTGGATGCGGCCGCGCGGCGTCATGGTCACGCCCACCTTGTCGAGGCCGAGGCCGTCAACGAACGGGCGGCGGCCGATGCAGACCAGCACGATGTCGGCCTCGAGCGTTTCCGCTGCCCCACCCTTGGAAGGTTCGATCGTGAGCTTCACGCCGGCGTCCGACGATTCCGCCTTGGTGACCTTGGCACCGAGCTTGAACTTCAGCCCCTGCTTGGCCAGCGCGCGCTGGAAGTGCTTGGTGATCTCGTCGTCGATGCCGGGCGCGATGCGGTCGAGGAACTCGACCACCGTGACCTCGGCGCCGAGGCGGCGCCACACCGAGCCCAGCTCGAGGCCGATGATGCCGGCGCCCACCACGACGAGGCGCTTCGGCACGGCGGCGAGCTCGAGCGCGCCGGTCGAGGAGACGATCTTCTTCTCGTCGACGGTGACGCCCGGCAGCGGCGTCACTTCCGAGCCGGTGGCGATCAGGATGTTCTTCGTCGCGAGCGTGTCCTTGACCGCGCCGTCGGCGCCCAGCACCGACACGGCGCCCGCCTTGTCGATGCGGCCGAGGCCGTTGAACGAGGCGATCTTGTTCTTCTTGAACAGGAACTCGATGCCCTTGGTGGTGGCGCCCACGACCTCGGCCTTGCGCTTCATCATCTGCGCGAAGTCGAGCGTCGGCGCGGCGACGACGACGCCGTGCGCCGCCAGCTCATGGCCCGCCTGCTCGAACAAGTGCGAGGATTGCAGCAGCGCCTTCGACGGGATGCAGCCGACGTTCAGGCAAGTCCCACCCAGCGTCGCGCGCTTCTCGACGACCGCCACCTTGAGGCCGAGCTGCGCCGCCCGGATCGCCGCCACGTAGCCGCCGGGCCCGGCACCGATCACGACGAGGTCGAAGGTCTCACTCATCTCCGTCACCCCGAGCGAAGCCGAGGGGCCTCTTTTTTGTCTGATACATGAAAGGTCCCTCCACTCCGCTACGCTACGGTCGGGATGACGTATTTTTCAGAGATTCAGTAGAAGCCGCTCGGGGTCTTCCAGGCATTCCTTGACCTTGACCAGGAACAGCACGGCCTCGCGGCCGTCGATGATGCGGTGGTCGTAGGAGAGCGCCAGGTACATCATCGGCCGCACCTTGATCTCGCCGCCCACCACCATCGGGCGCTGCTGGATCTTGTGCATGCCGAGGATGCCGGACTGCGGCGGGTTCAGGATCGGCGTCGACATCAGCGAGCCGTAGACGCCGCCGTTGGAGATCGTGAACGTGCCGCCGGTCAGGTCGGCGATGGTGAGCTTGCCGTCGCGCGCCTTGCGGCCGAGCTCGGCGATGCCCTTCTCGATGCCGCCGAACGACAGCTCGTCGGCATCGCGCAGCACCGGCACGACAAGGCCGTTGGGCGTGCCGACGGCGACACCGATGTCGTAGTAGTTCTTGTAGACGAGGTCGTCGCCCTCGATCTCGGCATTGACCGCGGGCAGGTCCTTCAGACCGGCGATGCAGGCCTTTACGAAGAACGACATGAAGCCCAGGCGCGCGCCGTGTTTCTTCTCGAAATCGTCCTTGGTGCGCTCGCGCAGCGCCATCACGTTGGTCATATCCACCTCGTTGAAGGTGGTGAGCATGGCCGCGGTGTTCTGCGCCTCCTTGAGGCGGTTGGCGATGGTGCGGCGCAGCCGCGTCATCTTCACCCGCTCCTCGCGGTCGGCGCGCAGGCGCGGGCCGGCCGGAACGGCGGGCTTCGCGGCGGGCGCCGCCGTGCCGGCGCCGATCGACGAGATCGCGGCCAGCACGTCGGACTTGGTGGCGCGGCCATCCTTGCCCGAGGGCTGGATGGCGGAGCCCGGCACGCCCTTCTCGTCGGCGAGCTTGCGCGCGGCCGGACCGGAGGCGGCGAGATTGGCGCCGCCGGTGGCGGCCAGCACCGGCGCGGGCGCCGTCAGCGAGGCGGCGGGAGCGGCGGCCGGAGCAGCGGGTTTCGGCGGCGCAGCGGCCGCGGCGGGCTTCGGCGCGGCGCCGGCGGCACCGGCCTCGATGTGGCACAGCAGGCCGCCCACCTGGACGGTCGCGCCCTCCTCGACCGCGAGATCGGCGATGGCGCCCGCCACCGTGGCGTTGACCTCGACCGTGACCTTGTCGGTCTCGAGCTCGCACAAAGGCTGGTCGACGGCGACCTGGTCGCCCGACTTCACCAGCCACTTCGACACCGTCGCCTCGGTGACCGATTCACCCAGCGCCGGAACCTTGATCTCGACAGCCATGACCCGTTTTCTCCTGAGGCGTCCGTTAGCCGATCGTCAACGCGCGGTCGACGAGATCGGCCTGTTCCTTCAAATGCGTGCGCGCCGAGCCGGTTGCCGGCGACGCCGATTCCGGCCGGCCGACATAGACCGGCCGCTTGGCCTTGACGTCGATCGTGGCCAGCGCGCGGTCGATGCGGCGGTCGACGAAGTGCCAGGCGCCCATGTTCTCGGGCTCCTCCTGGCACCACACGACCTCGGCGTTGGGATACTGCGCGAGGCGCACGCCGAGCCGCGTGATCGGGAACGGATAGAGCTGCTCGATGCGCAGGATCGCGATGTCGTCGATCTTGCGCTTGCGGCGCTCGGCCACGAGGTCGAAGTAGACCTTGCCCGAGCACAGCACGACGCGCCGGACCTTGGCGTCGTCGGTAAGCTTGTCGGTCTCGATCAGGATGCGGCGGAACGACGAGCCCGGCCCCATGTCGGCCAGCGTCGAGACGCACTCCTTGTTGCGCAGCAGCGACTTGGGCGTCATCACGACCAGCGGCTTGCGGAAGCGGCGGCGCATCTGGCGGCGCAACGCGTGGAAGTAGTTGGCCGGCGTCGTCGGCACGACCACCTGCCAGTTGTCCTCGGCCGAGAGCTGGAGGTAGCGCTCGAGGCGCGCCGAGCTGTGCTCGGGCCCCTGCCCCTCGTAGCCGTGCGGCAGCAGCATCACGAGGCCGTTCATGCGCAGCCACTTGCTCTCGCCCGAGCAGATGAACTGGTCGATGATGACCTGCGCGCCGTTGGCGAAGTCGCCGAACTGCGCCTCCCACATCACCAGCGCATTGGGCTCGGCCGACGAGTAGCCGTACTCGAAGCCCAGCACGCCCGCCTCGTTCAGCGGGCTGTCGATCACCTCGAACGCCGCCTGGTCGCCGCCGAGGTTGTTCAGCGGCACGTACTTGGCGTCCGTCGACTGGTCGGTCAGCACCGAGTGGCGCTGCGAGAAGGTGCCGCGGCCGGAGTCTTGGCCGCTGAGACGCACCGGCGTGCCCTCGACGAGAAGCGTGCCGAAGGCCAGCGCCTCGCCGGTCGCCCAGTCGATGTCCTTGCCGGTGTCGATCGTCTTGCGCTTCTCCTGGAGCTGGCGCGCGATCTTGCGGTTGAGGTCGAAGTTCTTCGGCGGCTCGGAGATCGCGCGGCCGACCTTGACCAGCTCGTCGAGCTCGACGGCGGTCTGGCCCTTGCGATCCTCCTCGCCCGGCGCGATCGTCAGGCCGGCCCACTTGCCCTCGAGCCAGTCGGCCTTGTTGGGCTTGTAGTTGGTCGCGGCATCGAGCGCCTTGTCGAGCGTGGCGCGCAGCTCGGCGTCCATCGCCTTGACCTCGTCGGCGGTGACGACACCCTCGGCGATCAGCGCGGCCGAGTAGATTTCCTTGACCGTCTTGTGCCGGCCGATCTCCTTGTACATCAGCGGCTGGGTGAACATCGGCTCGTCGGATTCGTTGTGCCCGTAGCGCCGGTAGCAGAACATGTCGACGACGATGTCGCGCTTGAAGTGCTGGCGGAACTCGGTCGCGATGCGGCAGGCGTGGACCACGGCCTCGGGATCGTCGCCGTTCACGTGCAGGATCGGCGCCTGCACGATCTTGGCGACCTCGGTGCAATACGGACCCGAGCGCGAGAAGGTCGGCAGCGTCGTGAAGCCGATCTGGTTGTTGACCACGATGTGGATGGTGCCGCCGATGCGGTAGCCGCCGAGGTCGCTGAGGTCGAGGCTCTCGGCCACCAGCCCCTGGCCCGCGAAGGCCGCGTCGCCGTGCATCAGGATCGCCATGACCTGCGCGCGGTCGGTGTCGTTGCGCTGGTCCTGCTTGGCGCGCGCCTTGCCCAGAACCACCGGGTTGACCGCCTCGAGATGCGACGGATTCGGGGAGAGCGACAGGTGCACGACGTTGCCGTCGAATTCGCGGTCGGCCGAGGCGCCCAGGTGATACTTCACGTCGCCCGACCCGCGCATCTCCTCCGGCAGCGACGGGCGGCCCTGGAACTCCGAGAACAGCGCCGTGTAGCTCTTGTGCATGACGTTCACGAGCGTGTTGAGGCGCCCGCGGTGCGGCATGCCGATCACCACTTCCTTCACCCCGAGCTGGCCGCCGCGCTTCAGGATCTGCTCGAGGCCCGGGATCAGCGACTCGCCGCCGTCGAGGCCGAAGCGCTTGGTGCCGACGAACTTGACGCCGAGATAGTGCTCGAGACCCTCGGCCTCGACCACGCGCTGCAGGATCATCTTGCGGCCGGCGACCGTGAAGTCGGTGCGGTTCTCGATGTGCTCGATGCGCTCCTGGACCCACGCCTTCTGGTCGGGATCGGAGATGTGCATGAACTCGACGCCGATCTTGCCGCAATAGGTCTTGCGCAGCCGGTCCATGATCTGGCGCAGCGTCGCGGACTCGCCCAGCGCGAGCGAGCCGAAGATCAGGATGGGACGGTCCCAGTCGCCCTCGCCGAAGCCGTAGGTCGCGGGATCGAGCTCGCGGTGCGGCGCCTGCTTCACGAGGCCGAGCGGATCGAGGTCGGCCTCGAGGTGGCCGCGGATGCGGTAGGCGCGCACCAGCATCAGCGCCTTGGCAGTGTCGTTGGCGGCGGCGCGGATCTCGGCCTCGCTCTTGCCCG
>JAFEFH010000089.1 GCA_018240695.1 Pseudomonadota bacterium
CGACGAGGCGGCCAACCGCATCCGCGAGGAAGTGGACCAGGACGCCAACATCATCTTCGGCTCGACGTTCGACGCCACGATGCAGGGTCGCATGCGCGTGTCGGTGGTCGCCACCGGCATCTCCGCGATGGCCTCGCAGCAGCCCGTGTCGACCTACCTGAACCTCGACACCAACCGTCCGATCCAGACCGGCCAGCCGGCGCTCAGCCGTCCGGTCGCGCCGGTCGGTCGGGTCGCCATGCCGACCGCCGCGATGGCGCCGGCCCCCGCGCCGGCCCCGATCCCGGCCCCGGTGCAGATGCAGGCCGCGCCCGTGATGGCTCAGCCGGCGCCCGTGCCGCAGGCCGCCCCGCCGGTGATGCAGGCGGCCCCGATCGAAGCCCCCGTCATGGCCGCTCCCGTCGCCGCCGCACCGGTGATGGAAGCCGTGCCGGTGCAGATCGAGCCGATCGCGCCGGTCTACGAGCCCGCGCCTGCGCCGGTCATGGCGCCGCCGCCGGTCGCCGCCGCTCCGGCGCCCGCACCTGTCGCGCCGGCCCCGGCGCCGCAGAAGCCTCTGGTCGACGAGACCGACTGGCGTGTGACCCGTCCGACGACGCGTCCCGCGGTGCGCGCGGCCGAGCCGGCCATGCGTCCCGCTGCTGCGCGTCCGGCGGCTGCCGCCGCGGAAAGCCGCTCGCCGAACCTGTTCCAGCGCATCACGGGAGCCTTCGCGGCGCCCAAGGGCCTGACGCCGGTCGTTGCCGCCGCTCCGCAGCAGCAGGCTCCCGCCGAGCCGGCTCCCGCGCCGCGTCCGGCGCCGGAGAACATCGTCGCCGTGGCGCCCAAGGCCGCGCCGCGTCCGGCTCCGGTCCAGACCTCGATCAGCCTCGACGTCACGGAGCGGGCGACGCCCGCGCGCGACGACGACGACTTGCAGATCCCCGCGTTTCTGCGCCGCCAAGCCAACTGACGCAGGTTTTATCGTCGTCCACGCATCTTCGGAGGGGCCGGTTCGGCCCCTCTTTTTTTGCCCAGCGCGTGATATAACGCGCCGGCACATTGGTTTGACGGATGGCTCATGGTGAAGGCGTTGATCAGTAAGACGGGCGGCGCGGCCCTGGTGGCGGCGGCGATGCTGCTGGCCGGCTGCGGCGGCAAGGACGACAACGCGACCTATGTCGACCAGCCGGTGGACGTGCTCTACAACCGCGCGCTCGACGATCTCGGCCGCCAGGAATACAAGGCCGCCGCCAAGGAATTCGAGGAAGTCGACCGTCAGCACCCGTACTCGGTGTGGGCCACGAAGGCGCAGGTGATGGCCGCCTTCACCTACTATCAGTCCAACAAGTACGACGAGGCGCTGATCGCGCTGGACCGCTTCATCCAGCTCCATCCCGGCCACAAGGACATTCCCTACGCCTTCTATCTGAAGGCGCTCTGCTACTACGAGCAGATCTCCGACGTCGGCCGCGATCAGCTGATGACGCAGAAGGCGCTCGATGCGCTGGCCGAGGTGGTCAAGCGCTTCCCCGATTCGCCCTATGCCCGCGACTCGCGCCTCAAGGTCGAGCTCACCATCGACCATCTCGCCGGCAAGGAGATGGACATCGGCCGCTACTATCAGCGCCAGCAGCAGTATATCGGCGCCATCAACCGCTATCGCGTCGTGATCGAGCGCTACCAGACGACGACGCACGTGCCCGAGGCGCTGCATCGCCTCGTCGAGTGCTACCTGGCGCTCGGCGTGAAGAGCGAGGCCAAGGAAGCCGCGGCCGTGCTGGGCCACAACTTCCCCGGTAGCGACTGGTACGCCGACAGCTACTTCCTGCTCACCGGCGAGGACTACCGGTTCGACGAGAAATAGAACCATGCTGCAATCGCTTTCGATCCGCGATTTCGTCCTGATCGAAAAGCTCGACCTCACTTTTGTGCGCACCGGCGGGGATGGCCCCAAGGGCCGCCTCGGTGCGCTCACCGGCGAGACCGGCGCCGGCAAGTCCATCCTGATCGACGCGCTCGGTCTGGCGCTGGGTGCCCGCGCGGAGTCCGGCGTCGTGCGGCGCGGCGCCAGCCAAGCCTCGATCGCCGCCGCCTTCGACCTGCCGAAGAACCATGCCGCGCACGCCGTCCTGACGGAGCAGGGGCTGGACGACGAGGATGTGCTCACCTTGCGCCGCATGATCGGCACCGACGGCCGCAGCCGCGCCTTCGTCAACGACCAGCCGGCCTCGGTGGCGCTGTTGCGCCGTCTCGGCGACACGCTGGTCGAGATCCAGGGGCAGATGGACCAGCACGGCCTGCTCGACATGGCGACACATCGCGGCTCGCTCGATGCCTTCGCGGGACTGGAGAAGCAGGGCGCCGCGGTGCGGAGTGCCTGGCAGGCCTGGCGCACGGCCGAGCAGGCGCGCGCCGAAGCCGAGGCCTCTGCTGCCGCGGCCCGTCGCGACGAGGAATTCCTGCGCCACGCCGTGAAGGAGTTGAAGACGCTGGCGCCCAAGGCCGACGACGAGGAGACGCTGGCCGCCGAGCGCCAGATGCTGCGATCGGGCACAGCGCTGGGCGAGGCGGTGGCGCAGGCGCTGGGCGAACTGGAGCAGGGCAAGGGCGCTGTTTCGGCAATCGGCTCCGCGCATCGCCTGATCGAGCGCAATCTCGACAAGGCTGCGGGCCATCTCGATGCGCCGCTCGCCGCACTCGAGCGCGCGCTGAGCGAAGCGACCGAGGCGCAGGCCCAGCTCGAGGCCGCACGCGACGCGCTGGAATTCGACCCGGTGCGGCTGGAGAAAATCGAAGAGCGGCTGTTCGCCTTGCGCGCCCTCGCCCGCAAGCATGGTGTAGCGGTGCCTGAGCTCGCGGCGCTGGCCGAGAAGATGAACGCCCAGCTCGCGGCACTCGACGATGGCGAAGCCGGGTTGGCCAAGCTCGCCGCGGCCGCCAAAACGGCGCGCGCTGCTTATGTCGCGGCGGCGGAAACCCAGGCTGCGGCCCGCCGCAAGGGCGCCGCCAAGCTCGACAAGTCCGTCACCGCCGAACTGGCGCCGCTCAAGCTCGAGAAGGCCCGCTTCGTGACCGATGTCGCGGCGCTGCCGGAGGCCGAGTGGTCGGAGAACGGTACCGATCGCGTGCAGTTCACTGTTTCCACGAACCCCGGCACGCCGCCGGCGCCGATCGCCAAGATCGCCTCGGGCGGCGAACTCTCGCGCTTCCTGCTCGCGCTCAAGGTCTGCCTCGCCAAGGTGGGCGATGCCGCCACCATCGTCTTCGACGAAGTCGATTCCGGCATCGGCGGCGCCACGGCGGCGGCGGTGGGCGAGCGGCTGAAGCGGCTGGCCAAGGACGTGCAGGTGCTGGTGGTGACTCATTCGCCGCAGGTCGCCGCGATCGCCGATCGCCACTGGCTGATCCGCAAGACCACGACCAGGACCGCCGCCAGCACCGATGTGCTGCCGCTCGACGCCAAGGGCCGCCGCGAAGAGATCGCGCGCATGCTGTCGGGCGCCGAGGTGACGGCCGAGGCGCGCGCCGCGGCCGACCGCCTGATGGCGGCGGCGGGCTAGGAGGCCTTCGGTGTCCAGAGCCGCCAAGGTCGTTGCCGGATTGAAGGTCGAGGAGCTGACCGAGCGCCAGGCACGGTCGGAACACAAGCGTCTGGCCGACGAGATCGGCCATCACGACAAGCTCTATCACGAGAAGGACGCGCCGGAGATTTCCGACGGCGAGTACGACAGGCTGCGGGTGCGCCTGAAGGCCATCGAGGCGAAGTTTCCGCAGCTCGTCGACATGTTCAGCCCGACGCAGCGGGTGGCGCCGACGCCGACCACGGCTTTCACCAAGGTCACGCACCGCCGGCCGATGCTGTCGCTCGACAACGCCTTTTCCGACGAGGAACTCCAGGGCTTCATCGACCGCGTGCGGCGCGGGCTCGAACGCGACACCGACCTCAAGCCCGACGCCGAGATCGCCTTCAGCTGCGAGGCCAAGATCGACGGCCTGTCGATCAGCCTGCGCTACGAGGACGGCGAATTCGTGCAGGGTGCCACGCGCGGCGACGGCACGACCGGCGAGGACGTCACCGCGAACCTCAAGACCATCAAGGACATCCCGCACAGGCTGAAGGGCAAGGGTGTCCCGAAGTCGATCGATGTGCGCGGCGAAGTCTACATGGAGCGCAAGGCGTTCCTGGAACTGAACGAGCGTCAGATCGCTGCCGGCGAGAAGGCCTATGTCAATCCGCGCAACACCGCGGCGGGCTCGCTGCGCCAGCTCGATCCCGAGATCACGGCGGAGCGGCCATTGCGCTTCTTCGCCTATGCCTGGGGCGAGGCCGAGCCGCGCGGCTGGAAGACCCACAGCGAATACCTGAAGATGCTGATGGAGTGGGGCTTCAAGATCAACCCGCTGACCAGGCTCTGCCGTACCGCCGACGAGGTGAAGGCCTTCTACAACAAGATCGGCGAGGAGCGCCCGGACCTGCCCTATGACATCGACGGCGTCGTCTACAAGGTCGACCGCATCGATTGGCAGGAGCGGCTGGGCTTCGTCAGCCGCGCGCCGCGCTGGGCGATCGCCCACAAGTTCCCGGCCGAACAGGCGCGCACGCGGCTGAACGGCATCAACATCCAGGTCGGCCGCACCGGCGCGCTGACGCCGGTCGCCGAGCTCGAACCGGTCAATGTCGGCGGCGTCGTGGTGGCGCGCGCCACGCTGCACAATGCCGACGAGATCGAGCGGCTGGATGTGCGCGTGGGCGACATGGTGACCATCCAGCGCGCCGGCGACGTGATCCCGCAGGTCCTCGGCTTCGTGCCCGGGGAGCGGCCGAAGAACGCCAGGAAGTATCACTTCCCCACCAAGTGCCCCTGTCCACTGAAGACCGAGGTGAAGGCGGAAGAGGGCGGCGTGGTGCGCCGATGCAGCGGCGGACTGGAATGCCCGTTCCAGCAGGTCGAACGCCTGCGCTACTTCGTGTCGCGCAACTGCTTCGACATCGAGGGACTGGGCGGCACCCACATCGAGAACTTCTTCAACGACGGGCTGCTCAAGACGCCGGCGGACATCTTCCGCCTGCCCGACAAGGTGGCGCTGATCAAGAAGCGCGAGGGCTGGGGCGATCTCTCCGTCCGCAACCTGATCGCCGCGATCGAGCAGCGCCGCACCATTTCGCTCGACCGCTTCATCAACGCACTGGGCATTCCGCTGATCGGCGAGGCCACCGCCAAGATCCTGGCGCAGGAATATGGCGATGCCGATGTCTGGCTCGACGAGATGCTGAAGGCCGCCAAGGAACGCAAGAAGGCGCCCGACGACGTGAAGAAGGAGAAGGCCGCCGCCGAGGTGGGCGAAAGCTACGGCCGGCTCTGCAACGTCGAGCAGATCGGCGTCATGACCGCCGACGCCATGTGCGCCTTCTTCACCGAGGGCCATACGGTCGACATCATCAAGGACCTGCGCAAGCAGCTTACCGTCGAGGCGGTGAAGCGGCGCGTAGTCGCCGCCGACGCGCCGCTCAAGGACAAGATCGTGGTTTTCACCGGCGAGCTGTCGACCATGACGCGCGATGCCGCGAAGGCGCGCGCGGAGGAACTCGGCGCCAAGGTCACCGACTCGGTGTCGAAGAAGACCAGTCTCGTCGTCGTCGGCGAGAATGCCGGCTCCAAGGCGCGCAAGGCCGCCGAACTCGGCATCGAGACGCTGACCGAAGAAGAGTGGGTGAAGCTCTCCAAATAGGACGTGCTTGCGAAGCGAAATTCAGTGGCAGTGCATCCGTGCGCTTTGCAGAATGCGTGAAGCACTTCGTTTGATACTTCCCGAAACAGGGCGCGCTATCGTCCGTGCGTGAGCTTCAATCTCTCCGTGAAACGCCGATGGTTCCTCGGCCTGGGGGCCGTCGCCGCGGCCGACATCGCCGTCTGGCGCGGCACGGCGCGCGGCGCCGTCGAGGTCGATCTCGCACCGTCGCCGACCGACTTTCCCAAGGTGCGCGGCCGCAAGCTGCGCGGGGCGCTCGAGCAGGCGTACCTCACGGTGCCGGTCACCGACGTTCCGCGCACGCATCACCTGCTGCGTCGCACCGGCGACGAGCCTTTCCGGCACTACGAGTCGGCGCATCTGCGCGACACCGACATCTCGAAACTGGTCGCGCCGTATCTTCCGGCCGGCATGTCGTTCGACACGGCCGAGGAGATTCTCGGCCATGCCGGGTTCAGCATCGGCAAGAGCGACTCAGACAGCAAGGGGCCAATCGTGTGGGCGGCCCTGCATCGGCTCACCAGCGTCTGGCCGATCGAGCATATGGATGTCTCGGTGTGGCTCCATCCGCGCCGGCCGGGCGAGACCACCGTCGCCAAGGTGGTGGCGCGCATCAACCGCTTCGACTGGCAGTACGGGCTGTTCGGCTCGCTCTAGGCGGGCCGCGGAAAATCCTGCGAAATTGGGCTCCAAGCCGCGATTTCCCGTCGCTTCCGTGCGCGTCGGCGGGGTGCTAGAGCTTGCCCGCCCTTGTCGCTGGAGTTGATCGCAATGGATTTGGCCCGTTTTCCGCGTCGTCGCTACACCCCGTTCCCCACGCCGATCGAGAAGCTGCCGCACTTCACCAAGGCGCTCGCGGCGAGCTGCCCCGGCGGGCAGGGACCCGAGATCTGGATCAAGCGTGACGACATGCTGGGTCTCTTCCCCGGCGGCAACAAGACCCGCAAGCTCGAGTTCCTCGCGGCCGACGCGCTGGCGCAGGGCGCCGACACGCTGATCACCTGCGGCGCGCCGCAGTCCAATCACTGCCGCATCACCCTTGCGGCCGCGGTCAAGGAAGGGCTGAAGTGCCGCTTCGTGATCGAGGAGCGCGTGCCGGGCAGCTACGACAAGAAGGCCGGTGGCAACAACTTCATGTTCGAGCTGATGGGCGTCGAGAAGATCACCGTCGTGCCCGGCGGCTCCGACATGGCCGCCGCGATGTCGAAGATGGCCCAGGAACTCGCCTCGGAGGGCCGCAAGGGCTACGTCATCCCCGGCGGCGGCTCGAACGCCATCGGCGGCCTGGGCTATGTCGCCTGCGTGCAGGAGATGCAGCAGCAGTGGCTCGAGATGGGCGTCGCCTTCGACGCCGTGGTCGTGGGCTCGGGCAGCTCGGGCACGCATGGCGGCATGGCTGCCGGCTTCTTCGGCAACAACATCAAGATCCCGTTGATCGGCATCGGCGTCAGCCGCGATCCCGCCGACCAGGAGCCGCTGGTGCGCAAGGAAGCCCAGGCGATCTGCGACCTGCTCGGCATCGGCAAGATCCCGGACAGCGCGGTGAAGAGTTTCGGCGGCTTCTGGCAGCCCAAGTATTCCGTGCCGAACAAGAAGATGGTCGAGGCGGTGCAGATGCTGGCGCGCACCGAGGGCGTGCTGCTCGATCCGGTCTATACCGGCAAGATCATGGCCGGCCTGATCGGTCTGGCGCGCCAGGGCCATTTCAAGCCCAACGCCAAGGTGTTGTTCATGCACACCGGCGGCCTGCCGTCGCTCGACGTCTATCAGGACGTCGTGCTCGGCCGCACCGAACTGAAGGATTGATCTTGTCGTCCTGAGGCGCAGCCGAAGGACCTGGCATTTCAGCAGCGCGCTGTTGGGCCGTTAGGTCCTTCGCTTCGCTCAGGACGACACTATTCAGATCGCGCGCGTGGCGGTTTTCAGCCACGCCTTCGTGGCGTCGTCGACCTGGGGCTCGACGACTTCGCGCACCCGGGCGTGATAGGCGTTGAGCCACGCTTTTTCCGCTGCCGTCATCAGCCCGAGATCGATGCAGTCGAGATCGATCGGCGCCAGGGTCAGCGTCTCGAATTCGAGATACTTGCGGTCGGCGCCCTCGATCTCGGCCTCCTTCACCGCGACCAGATTCTCGATGCGGATGCCGTAGGCGCCGGTCTTGTAGTAGCCGGGCTCGTTGCTGACGACCATGCCGGGCTGAAGCGCCACCGTGCTCGCGACCTTGGAAATACGGTGCGGGCCCTCGTGCACCGACAGGTAGGCGCCGACGCCGTGGCCGGTGCCGTGATCGTAGTCGAGGCCGGCCTGCCACAGCGCGTAGCGCGCCAGCGTGTCCAGTTGCGAGCCGGTCGTTCCGACCGGAAAGCGCGCCATCGCCAGGGCGATGTGGCCCTTGAGGACGCGCGTGAAGCGGTCCTTCATCTCTGGCGTCGGTGTCCCGATGCCGACGGTGCGCGTGATGTCGGTCGTGCCGTCGCGATACTGGCCTCCTGAGTCGACGAGATAGAGCGACCCCGGCTCGAGCGGGCGTTCGGTCGAGGGCAGGGCGCGATAGTGCACGATGGCGCCGTTAGGCCCGGCGCCCGAGATCGTGTCGAAGGACAGGTCGCGCAGCTTGCCGGTCTCCTGGCGCATCTGCTGGAGACGATCGGACACCTCGATCTCGCGCAGCTTGCCCGCGTCCGATTCGCGATCGAGCCAGGCCAGGAACTTCGATACGGCGGCGCCATCGCGGCGGTGCGCGACTCGGATGCCTTCCAGCTCGACGGCGTTCTTGCAGGCCTTGGGCAGCGCGATCGGATCGGCGTCGCGCACCAGCGTGACACCGGCGGCATGCAGGCGGCTCGCCGCCCAGTAGGGAACGGTGGCGGCTTCGACCAGCACGCGCTTTTCCATCTTGCCCAGGGTGTCGAGGGCGGAGCCGAGTTCCTCGGGCGGCGCCAGGGTCACGGCATTGCCGAGCCAGGCAACGGTCCGGCCGGGGATCTTGCGGCGATCCATGAAGAGGTCGACATGGCCGTCGGCGTGCAACAGGGCGAAGCCCAGCGCGAATGGCGTGCGGGGGACGTCGCCGCCGCGCACGTTCAGCAGCCAGGCGATCGAATCGGGCGCGCTCAGCAGGGCGACGTCGGCGCCCTTGGCCGCGACGATGGCGGCGATGCGCTTGCGCTTGGACTCGCTGGTCTCGCCGGAGAAGTCGTCGGGATGCGGCAGCACGGGCGCCAAGGGCGCCGCGGGCCGGTCCTTCCAGACGGCATCGACCGGATTGTCGCCGACCGCCACCAGACTGCCGCCGGCACGCTGCACGGCGGCCTCGGTGCGATGGAAGGCGTCGAGCGTCATCAGCCAGGGGTCGTAGCCGAGCTTGCCGCCCTTGGGCAGGTTGGCCGCGATCCAGGCGTCGGGCAGCTGCTCGGGCACCTGATGCGGAACGAAGGCGTTCGTGTCGACTTGGCTGCGGACGGCCAGCGTGTAGCGGCCGTCGACGAAGATTGCCGCCTTGTCGGCCAGGACCACGGCGGTACCGGCGGAGCCGCTGAAACCGGTGAGCCAGGCCAGCCGCTGCGAGCGGCGCGGCACGTACTCGCCCTGGTGCTCGTCGACCCGCGGCACCACGAAGCCGTCGAGGCCGCGCTGCTTCAGCTCGGCGCGCAGGGCGGCAAGGCGGGAGGCCGGGGCGGGCGAGTCCTCGAGGCCGTCATCGGCCTGGGTAAGTTGCGTGCGCCACGCCGTCAGGGCCTTGGTTAGGTCGGGACTCGCTTCCGGGGCGATCAATTCAATCCATTCGGGGCCGGCCAGACCCTCGGGGGCGGCCGCCACCCCGCGCATCAGGGCGTCGAGGTCGGCGGCGCTGAGGTCTGCGCCGCGCTGGCGCAGGAGATGGAGGACGTCGTCGGGAGCGGAGGTCATGGGAAGTAAATGGACCCTATCGGCGGCCTCGGGGAGAGGCAAATTCGGCAATAAATGCCGTCTTGCAGCTGCGAAATGCCAAAATAACCTCTCTCATGCATTCAACGCATAGCAGGATATTGAACCTTGCTCTTATCGTTGTAACACAACGCGTTATATTCGCTTTGTGCAGTTGCAGCATCGACGTTGCAGCGCACAATACGAAGGAGCTTTCCATGATGACCCAGCCGATCCAGATGTTTGAGAATCTGACCAGCGAAACTACGCCGGCGGGGGGAAACGTTGCCAAGACCGGTTTCAACCACGCCGACCGTCAGCTCCTCGAGCTGCGCGCCCGCTATGCGCGCTCCGAGATGATCGCGGACGTCGTGACCGACGCCATCCTGTGGGTGGCCCGTCAGTACAAGCGCGGCACCGCCGCGCTCAAGGCCGACTTCAAGCTGCGCGCTGCCGAGCAGCAGCTGTTCCGCATGAGCGACCGTGAGCTGGCCGACCTCGGCCTCAGCCGGGGCGACATCCCCTTCGCGATCCGCGACGCGGCAGTCGAGGGTTACACCCCGGCGGTCGTGACGAAGACCGCGGCTCCCGTGGTGGCGGCGAACCGCAACCAGAGCCCGACCATCTTCTGGGCGGGCCGCGCCTAGGTTCAGAATTGTTGCGTAGCGTAAGCGTAGAGGACGCGTAGTGTGCGAGGGGCCGGCGAAAGCCGGCCCTTTTCGTTTGAGGGCTAGTTCCTGCGCAGGACGAGCGTGCGCCACCAGGCGCCGCCGGTCTCGAGGTCGATGCGGCGCTCGAAGTCGAAGCCGTGGCGCTTGTAGGTCGAGAGCATCAGGCCCGCCTGCTCGACCAGCAGACCGCTCAGCAGGACGCGGCTGCCGGGCCGGGTCGCCGCGGCGAACTCCTCCGCGAGATCCATCAGCGGGCCCGCCAGGATGTTGGCGATGATCAGGTCGTAGGGCGCCGGTCCCGACAGTTCCGGCGCGCGCAGGCCGATCGAGGTGTGAAAGCGGCAGAACTTCGCCACGCCGTTCAGCTCCGCATTCTCGACCGCGACATCGACGGCCTGGGGATCGTTGTCGCCGCCCAAGATCGGGCGCTGCCAGAGCTTGGCGGCAGCCATGGCGAGGATGCCCGTGCCGCAGCCGACATCGACGGTGTTCTTCGTCTCGGCGGGATCGAGCGCTGAGAGCATCTCGAGACAGCCGCGTGTCGTAGCGTGCGTGCCCGTGCCGAAGGCCATGCCGGCATCGATGCGCAGCGCGATCAAGTCGGGCGGAATGCCGTCGCCGACATGGCTGGGATGGACCCAGAAGCGGCCGACCTGGAACGGCCGGAACGAGCGCTGGTTCTCAGCCACCCAGTCCTTCTCGGGCAGTTCTTCCCACGTCCAGTCACCGTGCAGCGCGGGCCGGTCGCCCTCGCCGAAGATCTCGATTCGCCACGGCCCGTCGCGCGACACCTCGCGGCTGGTGACGACGAAGCCGTCCTCGGCGAGATGCTCCAACGCCTGCTCTTCCGCGAGGCGCTCGGCGGCAGGGACGATCCGCCAGGCCGTCCATCCCATCGTCTTGGCGCTCATGCCGGCAGATAGAGCATGCGCTGCGGCGGCAGGGCCACGCCCACCGTGGCGCCGACGTCGCGCAGCTCGGCGCCCGATTGAAAGGGCGTGTCGACCAGGATCTCGCTGCCGCCGATCTTCACGCCGTAGCGCACCGTGGCACCGAGGAATTCGCGGTGGGTGACGGGACCGCTCATGGTCGCGCCCTCGGCCGGGGCGAGCGACGCGTGCTGCGGCCGGAAGACCAGTTTCTGGCCCGGCGGCACCGGCACGCCCGCGCTGGCGTCGAGGATGTTGGCCGAGCCGAGGAAGCTCGCCACGAAGAGGTTGGCCGGCTTCTCGTAGAGTTCCATCGGCGTGCCGACCTGGCGGATGGTGCCGGCCTCCATCACCGCGATGCGGTCGCAGATCGTGTTGGCCTCTTCCTGGTCGTGCGTGACGAAGATCGAGGTGAGGCCCAGCCGCTGCTGCAACGCGCGCAGGTCGCGGCGGACGCTGACCCGCATCTTGGCGTCGAGGTTGGACAGCGGCTCGTCGAGCAGCAGCACCTTGGGCTCGATGGCGATGGTGCGCGCGACGGCGACGCGCTGCTGCTGGCCGCCCGAGAGCTGCGCGGGCCGGCGCTGCGCATATTGGCCGAGGCCCACCAGGTCCAGCGCCTGCGCGACCCGGCGGTCGATCTCGGCCTTGGGAAGACGGCGCTCCTCGAGGCCGAAGGCCACGTTCTTGGCGACCGTCATGTGCGGCCACAGCGCGTAGCTCTGGAACACCATGCCGACGTCGCGCTTCCACGGCGGCAGCGCCGCCACATCCTGGCCGTCGAGTTTCACGCTGCCGCGCTGGGCCTGGGCGAAGCCCGCGATCAGGCGCAACAAGGTGGTCTTGCCGCACCCCGACGGGCCGAGGAAGGCGAACAGCTCGCCCGGCCGGATCGACAGGTCGATATTCTTCAGCACGTGCGTCGAGCCGTAGGAGAGGTCGACGCCCTCGATCTCGATGGCGACCGCTTTAGCCATGGGCAGGCCTCATATTTCCATCTCTCGTGACCGTTGCGCGCGGCCGGCGGCGATCTGCGACAGCGCCATGCAGGCCGCCACGATGATCACGGCGATCACGCCCATCGCCGCCCCGGGGCCGCGTCCGGCCGGCGTCTGCATCAGCACGTAGAGACCGTAGGACAGCGGCGCGTCGGAATTGTTCTGGACCAGCATCAGCACCGCCGAGAGCTCGACGGCGGCGGTCGCGAAGCTGGTGACGAAGCCGGCCAGCAGGCCGCCGGTGATCAGCGGCACGACGATGCGGCGCACCGTGCGCGACTTGGTGGCGCCGAGATTCTCGGCCGCCTCCTCGAGCGTGATCGAGAGCTGCTGGAGGGCGGCATAGGCGGCGCGCAGCGCGTAGGGCAGGCGGCGTATGGCGAGCGCCAGTACGATCATGATCCAGAGCGCGGCGAGCGGCGTGCCGTCGGGCAGCTTCACGCCATAAAAGGCGCGCAGGTAGCCGATGCCCAGAACAACGCCCGGCACGGCGAGCGCGGCACCCGCACCCCAGTCGAGGGCGCCGCGGGCGGGCAGGCGGGTGCGCAGCACGAGATAGGCGATGGCGCCGCCCAGCACGACGTCGATCGCGGCGGCGAGGCCCGAATAGAGGATCGTGTTGCCGATATAGACCGAGCTGTCGCCCAGCACGCGTGCGTAGTGGGCGAGGGTGTAGGCGTCGGGCAAGGGGCTGAACGACCAGATGGTGGCGAACGACAGCAGCAGCAGGCCGACATGCGGCGCCAGCACCAGCGCCAGCAGGAAGAGCACCAGCACGTAGGCCAGCGCCGACTGGCGCGGCGAGAGCTTGCGCCGGGCGAGGCCGCCACCGCCGCGCTGGGTGGTGGCGTAGTCGCGGTTCTTCAGCGCGCGGGCGGAAATCCACATGGTGACGACGGCGATGACGATCAGCACGACGGCGATGACGTAGCCCATCGGGTCGTCGATGCCGATCGAGGTGATGCGCAGATAGGCCTGCGGCGCCATCATCTCCTTGACGTTGAGCAGCAGCGGGCTGGCCACGTCGTCGAACACCTTCACGAACACCAGGCTGGCGCCGGCCACGTAGCCCGGCAGGGCGAGCGGCAGCGCGATGCGTCGGAACAGGCGCAGGCCTTGCGAGCCCAGGTTCTGCGCGGCTTCCTCCATCGAGCGATCGATGTTGCGCAGCGCCGCCGAGAGATTGACCAGGATGAACGGGAAATAGTGGATGGCCTGCAGGAAGATGACGCCGTTCAGCCCTTCCATGAAGCCGACCTTCACGCCGAACCAGTCGTCGAGCAGCAGGTTCACCGTGCCGTTGCGCCCGAACAGGAGCTGCATGGCCACGGCGCCGACGAACGGCGGCATGATCAGCGGCAGGAAACCCAGCGTCTGGACCAGCGCGCTGCCACGGAATTCGAAGCGCGTCGTGAGGTAGGCGAGCGGCAGCGCCAGCACCGAGGCGCCGACCACCGTCATCGCCGAGACGTACATCGAGTTCCAGAACGAGCGCACGAACAGATCGGTGTTCGCGAAGTCGAGGAAGTTGACCAGCGTGAAGCCGCCGCCGCCCTTCTCGGTGAAGGCGACGTAGACTACGGCCGCGACCGGCACGACCAGGAACAGCACCAGGAAGGCCGCGATGCCCAGCGCCACCAGAGCGGCGCCGGGCGAGCGGATCGTCGAAGGCGACAGCGCGAGCGCCATCAGCGGGCGAGCTTCAGGCCCTCATCGGCCTTGGCCTTGGCCGCCGCGTACTTTTCCTTGGCGAAGGCCGACCATTGCTGCTCGAGCTCGGCCTGGCGCGCCGTCTTCTGCTTGCCGCCGGTGAAGGCCGCATGCATCTCGGGGGCGGCGGCCTCGGTGTCGGTGATCGGCATGGCGGCGATCAGGTCGCGTGCCTCCTTGGCGAGCGCGCTGGCCTGCGGGTTGGGCTTCTTGGCCAGCGCCGCGTCGAGCTCGTGCAGCGACTTGGTCGCGGCCTTGAGCGGCTCGAGCTGGAAGGTGATCAGCTGGTCGAACAGCACGTCGACCGCCTGGTTGCGCTTCTCCGACAGGTCGGCGTTGAAGGTCAGCAGGCCCTGGAGCTTCTTGTCCTTGAACGGGTTGGGGTAGTCGGCGGGCGCCTTGGCGTAGACTTCGGGGCGCACCGGCAGGCGGCGGATCGACGGCTCGAGCAGCGTCTCCTGGCCTGTGGTCGACAGCAGGAACTCGATGAAGGCCTCGGCGCCCGCCTTGTTCGGCGCATTGGCGACGACGCCGACATTGGCGGGAACCAGCGTCGTGACCGACGGGTAGACGAACTTCACCGGGAAGCCGGCGCCCTGCGAGGAGAAGGCGAAGAAGTCGATGACGATACCGTAGCCGACCTGGCCCGAGTTCACGTTCTCGGGCACGCCGAACGAGCGGTCGGTGACCTGGCGCAGGTTGCCCGAAATCTCCTTGGTGGTGCGCCAGCCTTTGGCCCAGCCTTCGCCCTGGAGGATCGTCTCGATGGTGAGATGCGTCGTGCCCGAGCGCGACGGCGCCGAGATCGACACGTGGTCGAAGTAGGGCGCCTGGGCGAGGTCCTGCCACTCCTTGGGCGTCGGCAGCTTGTTGGCCTTCACGTAGCGCTCGTTCCACATGATGCCGTAGCCCGAGGCCGCGAAGCCGACGTAGAAGCCGTCCTTGTCGTTGATCGGATAGGAGCCGACCTTCTCGGGAATGCCGGTCGCCTTGGGCTTGTACGGCGCCAGCAGCTTCTTGCCCTTCAGCACCTCGAACGCGTCGGGCGCCGAGGCCCAGAACAGGTCGACCTGGTTGTTGGCCTTGGTCTCCTCGAGGAACTTCACGCCGGCGTTGGTGTTGCGGTTCTGCACTTCCAGCGTGCTGCCGGGCACCGCCTTCTCGAAGGCCTTCTTGATCGGATCGGTGACGTCCTTGGAGAAGGACGTGACGACGGTGACCTTGCCCCCCTGGGCGAAGGCGGCGCCTGCGGCGCACACCAGCACGGCGGCAAGAGCGATCGAACGGTACATGTCTTATTCCCCCCAAAACCCCTGCGGCGAGGTCACGCCGCTTCGATGAAACTGTCCAGCACCTTCTTCGGCCCGGCCTTCTCGAAATCGATGTCGAGCTTGTTGCCGTCGACCGCCACGATACGACCGTAGCCGAATTTCTGATGGAAGACCCGCTGCCCGATCGCAAGGTCGGGCTTGTCGCCTTCGACCGCGCGGCGGTCGTCGAGCGTCTCGTCGCGCCAGCGCGTGCGGCCGCGCCCGGTGACGCCCAGGCTCTCATAGTCGAAGCCGCTCGCCTGGTCGCGCAGGCCGCCGTGGTGGCCCGCGGAATAGGTGGCGTAGAGACCCGCATCGCTGCTCTCGGCGAGGCGATCCTTCGGCAGCTCGTTCAGGAAGCGCGACGGGATGGCGGCCTGCCACTGATTGAAGACGCGCCTGTTGGCGGCGAACGACACATAGGCCCGCTTGCGCGCGCGCGTCAGGCCGACATAGGCCAGTCGCCGCTCCTCCTCGAGGCCCGACTGGCCCTTGTCGTCGAGCGCGCGCTGGTTGGGAAACAGGCCTTCCTCCCAGCCCGGCAGGAAGACGGTGTCGAACTCCAGCCCCTTGGCGGCGTGCAGGGTCATCACGCTCACCATGTCGCTGCCGGCCTTCTCGGCGGTGTCGGTGAGCAGCGCCACGTGCTCGAGGAACGCCGGCAGGCTCTCGAACTCCTGCAAGGCGCTCACCAGCTCCTTCAGGTTCTCGAGCCGGCCTTCGGCTTCGGGCGATTTGTCGAGCCGCAGCATGTCGGTGTAGCCCGACTCGTCGAGCATGGTCTCCACCACCTCGACATGGCTCATGCCGTCGAGCATGCCGCGCCAGCGTTCGAAATTCCTGATCAGGTCGCCCAGCGACTTGCGCTGGCGGCCCTTCAGCTCGTCGGTCTCGAGCGCGCGGCGAGTCGCCTCGAACAGCGATACCTTGTTGGCGCGCTGGATGATGCGCAGGGTCCGCAACGCCGAATCGCCCAAGCCGCGGCGCGGCGTGTTGTAGATGCGCTCGAAGGCGAGATCGTCGTCGTGCTGCACGACGACGCGGCAATAGGCCAGCGCATCGCGGATCTCGGCGCGCTCGTAGAAGCGCGGGCCGCCGATCACGCGATAGGGCAGGCCGAGCGTGATGAAGCGTTCCTCGAACTCTCGCGTCTGGAAGCCGGCGCGCACCAGGATGGCGATCTGGCTGAGCGGATGCTTGTCGCGTTGCAGCGCCTCGATCTCTTCGCCGATCGTGCGCGCTTCCTCGTCGCCGTCCCATACGCCGCGCAGCGAGATGCGCTCGCCCTCCTTGAGGTCGGTCCACAGCGTCTTGCCGAGCCGGCCCTCGTTGTGCGCGATCAGGTGCGAGGCGGCGGCCAGGATGTGCGGCGTCGAGCGGTAGTTGCGCTCCAGGCGCACGATGGTGGCGCCGGGGAAATCCTTCTCGAAGCGCAGGATGTTGCCCACTTCGGCGCCGCGCCAGCCGTAGATCGACTGGTCGTCGTCGCCGACGCAGCAGACGTCCTGCGTGCCCTGCGCCAGCAGGCGCAGCCACAGATACTGCGCCACGTTGGTGTCCTGGTACTCGTCCACCAGGATGTGGCGAAAGCGGCGGTGGTAGATCTCCAGCACGTCGGGATGGTTCTGCCACAGGGTCACGCAGTGCATGACCAGGTCGCCGAAGTCGACCGCGTTCACCTCGGCGAGGCGCGCCTGGTAGAGCTTGTAGATCTCGCCGGCCTTGCCGTTGGCGAATTCGCCCGCATCGTCGCCCGTCACCTTCTCGGGCGGCAGGGCGCGGTCCTTCCAGCGCTGGATGATCCCCGACAGGACGCGCGCCGGCCACTTCTTGTCGTCGATGCCCTCGGCCTGCAGGAGCTGCTTGATCAGGCGCGTCTGGTCGTCGGTGTCCAGGATGGTGAAGTTGCTCTTGAGGCCGATCAGCTCGGCATGGCGGCGAAGAACCCGCACGCCCACGGAATGAAACGTTCCGAGGAACATGCCGTCGGCCGCACCGCCGATCAGGCTGGCCACGCGGTCGAGCATCTCGCGCGCGGCCTTGTTGGTGAAGGTGACGGCCAGGACCT
>JAFEFH010000008.1 GCA_018240695.1 Pseudomonadota bacterium
CGGCGTCGGTGCGCGGCAGCGTGCGCGGCGTGCACTACAGCGCCAGCAAGGGCGGCGTGGTGTCGATGACGCGGGCGATGGCGCTCGAATTGGCGCCGCACGGCATCCGCGTGAATGCGGTCGCGCCCGGTCTCACCGACACGGCCCAGCCGCGCTACGGCAACAACGACGGCGAATTGGTGGAGATGGCGCGGGCCACGATCCCGCTCGGCGGCAAGCTGCTGACGGCCGACCAGATCGCGCGTACGGTGGCGTTCCTGGCGTCGGACGACGCCAGCGCCACCACTGGGCAGGTCCTGCACGTCAACGGCGGCTCCTACATGCCCTGAGCTAGAGGCAGGGCGAGCGGCGCGTGCCCTTCTCGATGAAGTCGTGGATGCAGACGCCGAATTTGCGTGGGAACTTGCTGTTGTTGGCGGCGCCGTGGCCGGTGAAGCCTTCGGGATTCGAGATAACAACGGCATCGACACCCGACGCGGCGAAGGCGGCCTTGGCATCGTCCATGCGGCCGCCGACGTCGTAGCTGTCGTCGGCGAAGTTCACGACGACGATGCGCGGCCCGGGCTTGAGGGCGCTCACCATCTGCTGCCAGTCGGAGCGCGCGACCGAGACGTCGCGCATATTCTTGACCTCGCCGTGCCGTGCCGCGGAGACAGAGATCACGCCATCCACCGGCGCGCCGCGTTGGGTCGCCGCCAGGGACATCCAGGCGCCATTCGATTGACCGGCCAGGATCACGCGGCGATAGCCCATGGATTTGGCGAGGCGAACGGCGTCGGCGAGCTCGGTGGCATCGCCCATCCAGTCGCGGATCCATTCGCGGTCGAAGCGATAGAGATCGTATCCGTCGACAGTGAAGTAGGCTGTCTGGCCCTGTGGCGCGCCGTGTGTGGCATCCCGGCCCGGCATGTAGCCGTGGCTCCAGACGATCAGCCCGGCCGCGGCCTGCGGACCCTTGTTCTGCCAATAGGGTTCGGCGCGCAGACGGCCGATCGGCGGCAGGACCGGCGGCGCAGCCGAATGCCAATCACGCCCGTTCAGTACGACATTGTTCACGGCGTAGAGCGTGCAATCGGCCTTGGCTGCGTCGTGGCACGACTTCAGCCCGCGCTCCACGGCGCCGCTCGGATCGACTCCCGAAGCACCCGCCCACAGATACCCCTTGCCGTCGGGTGCGAGCATGAAGACGCGATGCGGCGCCAGGCGCTGGAAGTCTTCGTAGGTACGCTGGGCATCGGCGCGGAGCTGGGCCGATGCGGGCGATGCGACCGACGCGGCGGCCAGGGCCGCCGCGAGTCCTATCGCCTTGATCGTCACGCGACGATCATTTCGGGGCGAGAACCATGATCATCTGCCGGCCTTCCATGCGCGGCATCGACTCGATCTTGGTCAGCGGGTCCATCTCGCCACGGACGCGGTTGAGGACCTGAAGGCCGAGCTCGGAGTGTACCATCTCGCGGCCGCGGAAACGCAGGGTGACCTTCACCTTGTCGCCTTCCTCGATGAACCGCTTCATGGCGCGCATCTTCACTTCGTAATCGTGGTCGTCGATGTTCGGGCGCATCTTGATCTCTTTGACCTCGATGACCTTCTGGTGCTTGCGCGCCTCGTGGGCCTTCTTCTGGGCCTCGTACTTGTACTTGCCGTAGTCTGAAATCTTGGCGACGGGCGGCACGGCATTCGGCGAGATCTCGATCAGATCGAGATTGGCCTCTTCGGCCATCTCCAGCGCCTCGCGGGAGCTGACAACGCCGACCATGTCGCCGTTCTCGTCGATCAGTCGAACTTGCGGCGCCCTGATCTCGGCGTTGACCCGCGGACCATCTTTGGTCGGCGGGGTCTGTTGTGCGGGTCGAGCTATGGCTTCCTTCTCCTCTGTCAAAGCCCCGTGCAGGGGCGAAAAACGAGACTACGACCGCCCTAGAAGGGCGGCCGCGCCTCGGCCGAAAGTGTAGTGGCGGCGGCCCCCAATTCAAGGACCTCCTGCTTCTCCGAGCCCAGACGCCGCACCGCGACCGTCTGGTTCTCCATATCGCGCCGGCCGACCGCGATGATCAGCGGCACATGGGCCAGCGAGTGCTCGCGGACCTTGTAGTTGATCTTCTCGTTGCGCAGGTCGATGTCGACCCGCATGCCTGCGGCTCGCAATTTCGCGGCGACCTCGTTGGCATAGCTGTCGGCATCGTTCACGACCGTGACCACCACCGCTTGGGTCGGCGCCAGCCATAGCGGGAACCGGCCGGCATGATGCTCGATCAGAACGCCGATCATGCGCTCGAAGCTGCCGAAGATGGCGCGGTGCAGCATGACCGGCCGCTTGCGCGAGCCGTCCTCCGCGACATAAGCCGCGCCCAGCCGCTCCGGCAGGACGAAGTCGACCTGGAGGGTGCCGCACTGCCAGTCGCGGCCGATCGCGTCGCGCAGCACGAACTCGAGCTTGGGCCCGTAGAACGCGCCCTCGCCGGGATTGAGGATCGGCTCGAGGCCGGCGGCCTTGGCGGCGGACTTCAGCGCACCCTCGGCCTGGTCCCAGGTCGCATCCGTGCCGGCGCGCGTCGGCGGCCGGTCCGAGAACTTCACGAAGTACTCGAAGCCCAGGTCCTTGTAGACCTCGCCCAGCAGCTTGCAGAAGCGGATCGTCTCGCTCTCGATCTGGTCTTCCGTGCAGAAGATGTGGGCATCGTCCTGCGTGAAGGCGCGCACGCGCATGATGCCGTGCAAGGCGCCCGACGGCTCGAAGCGGTGGCACGAGCCCATCTCCGCCATGCGCAGCGGCAGCTCGCGGTAGCTGCGCAGACCTTGATTGAAGATCTGGATGTGGCACGGGCAGTTCATCGGCTTCAGCGCGAAGATGCGCTGCGCCGGGTCGGCCATGAACTCGCGCAGGCCTTCGTCGTTCTCGCTGAGATACATGTTCTCGCGGAACTTCTCCCAGTGGCCCGAGGCTTCCCACAGGCGCCGGTCGTTGAGCTGCGGCGTCTTCACCTCGACATAGCCGCCCGCCTCGAGCTTGCGGCGGAGGTATGCCTCGAGCGTCCGCCAGAACGTCCAGCCCTTGGGATGCCAGTAGACCATGCCGGCGGCGTCTTCCTGCTGGTGGAAGAGGCCCATCTCGCGGCCGATCCGGCGGTGGTCGCGCTTCTCGGCCTCCTCGATGCGCAGGAGATAGGCCTTCAGGTCCTTGTCGGAGAAGAAGACCGTGCCGTAGACGCGCTGGAGCTGCGTCTTGGTCGCGTCGCCGCGCCAGTAGGCGCCCGACACCTTCGTGAGCTTGAACGCCTTGCCGAGCTTGCCCGTCGAGGGCAGGTGCGGACCCAGGCACATGTCGAGCCAGTCGCCCTGCTTGTAGACCGTGATCTCCTCGTCCTTCGGCAGCTCGTCGGCCCACTCCGCCTTGAAGCTCTCGCCGTGCTTGACGAAGTAGTCCTTGATCTTGGCGCGGTCCCAAACCGAGCGCTCGATCGGCAGGTCACGGTCGACGATCTCGGCCATGCGCTGTTCGATCTTGGCGAAGTCCTCGGGCGAGAACGGCTCGGCGCGGACGAAGTCGTAGTAGAAGCCGTCCTCCGTCGACGGGCCGAACGTGATCTGGGTGCCGGGGAAGAGCTCCTGGACGGCCTGCGCCAGCACGTGCGCAGCGTCGTGGCGCAGCAGCTCGAGCGCCTCGGGGTCCTTGGACGTGACGATGCCGATCTTGGCATCGCGGTCCACGACCGTGGCGAGGTCCTTCATCTTGCCGTCGACGCGTAGCGCGAGCGCGGCCTTGGCGAGACCGGGGCCGATCGACGCGGCGATCTCGGCGCCGTTCACCGGTTTATCGAATTGTCGGACCGAACCGTCCGGCAGGGAAATATTGATCATGACAACCACCTAGGCAGGAATTCGAACGCGTCTCATCGACCGGCCGAGCGGGCCGGCGACAAAGGCCGGGAAGCGGCACAAGTGCGCGCGCCCGGCCGAATCAAGTTCGAACGGTGGTCAGTGTCGTGGGAGCGGGGAAAATCAACCGGTCCATGCGCCCCGGAGATAGGAGCAGCGGGCCTTTGAGTCAAGTTTTCAGGCAGAAACCCGCCCGAAGAGGTCGAGCAGCCGCCGGTTCGTTTCAGCCAGAGAATAGTGCGTGCGGACGTGCTCCCTGGCGGTCCGGGCGAGGTCGCCGCGGGCCTCGGGTGACAGCGACAGGGCCGCGTTCAGCGCCTCGGCCAGCGATGCGGCATCGCCCGGCGTGGCAAGCCAGCCCGTCGTGCCCGGCAGGAGGGCTTCCGCGGCGGCGCCGCCATCGACCGCCACGACCGGGCGTCCCATGGCCTGCGCCTCGACCATCGGCCGGCTGAAGCCCTGGAGCTTGCCGCCGGTCGACACCACCACGTCGGCCAGCATGTAGGCGGCGGGCATGTCGTCGACATAGGGGCCGATCTGCACGCGGCCGAGCAGGCCGGCGTCCGCGATCAGCTTCTCGACCTCCTTCTCGAACGGTGTCGGCCCGCCCACCGAGCCCAGCAGGAGGCAGAATACGTCGGCATGACCCAGCCGGCGGATCGCCTCGATCAGCAGCCGGTGGCCGCGATCCTTGTCGAAGCGGCCGGGATAGAGGACGACGTGCGCGCCGTCGGGGACGCGCAGGTCGGCGGCCAGGCGGATCACGCGATCGGCGCGCACCAGCGCGGGATCGAAGCGGTCGAGGTTGATGCCTGGTGGAATGGCTTCCAGGCGTTCGGCCGGATCGGGCTCGCGGCCGCGCATGTCGTTCGCGACATAAGCCGACATCGCGACCAGCGCATCGGCGCGCAACTGCCGCCGTTCGGCGAGACGCTCCATCATGCCGGTCGCGACGAACGGCTGGTGGAGCGCCGCGATCCATTTCGTCTTCAAACGCCGTGCGAGGGCGCCCGCGACCCATGCGGCCCTTGGCGAGCGCGAGAGGATCAGATCGATGTCGGCGTTGCGCAGGCTGGACGCGAGGAGCGGCGGCAGGCGGAGTCGCGCGCGCAGCGGTCCGCTCCACGGCGGCAATTCGAGATGCGTCGCGCGCAGGCGGAGGAGATCGGGCACCATCGCGCCACCAGGCGACGCCACGATCGCAGTGCCGCCCGCGGCGACCACGGCCTGCACGGTGTCGAGCGTCGCACGTGCCAATCCGCTGCCGGCGAGCGACGGGACGATTTGCAGGAGGGTGAGGGAGGACAAGGAGTTGGCGGCGGCTTTCTCTCTGTGGCAGGTAACACGACATGAACGACAAAAGTAGGGCAGAGCGACTCGCGCGCCCGGATGGTAATTTCGTCGCCTACGCAAGAACCGCAGGCCATGCGCCGACGGTCGTGTTCCTGGGCGGCTTCCGCTCCGACATGACCGGCACGAAGGCGGTTGCCCTCGAGCAATGGGCGCGCGCGCGGGGCAACGCGTTCCTGCGCTTCGACTATCTCGGTCACGGACAATCGTCGGGCCGCTTCGAGGACGGCACGATCGGCCGCTGGCTCGACGACTCGCTGGCGGCGATCGATGCGCTCACGTCCGGCAAGCTGGTGTTGGTGGGATCGAGCATGGGCGGCTGGCTGTCACTGCTCGTGGCGCTGAAGCGGCCGGAGCGTCTGTCCGGATTGGTACTGATCGCAGCAGCCCCCGACTTCACCGAACGTATGCTGCTCGCGGGGCTGTCGCCCGAGGAGCAGGCGACCTTGCAGAAAGAAGGACGGCTCGAGCGGCCCTCGCAATATTCGCCGGAGCCGTCGGTCTTTACCTGGAAGCTGATCGAGGAAGGGCGCAACCACCTCGTGCTCGACAAGAAGCTCGCGCTGCCCTGCCCCGTGCGGCTGCTGCATGGCCAGAACGATCCCGACGTGCCGTGGGAATATTCGCTGCAGATCGCGCAACATCTCGACGCCCCCGACGTCGTGACGACCTTCGTGAAGGGCGGCGACCACCGGCTCAGCACGCAAGCAGACATCGCCCGCCTGATCGCCACCGTCGAGGAACTCTCGCGCTAGCTCTGCGCTGCGATGGCGCGCAGGCCTTCGCGATAGGTCGGGTACTTCAGCGCGACTCCGAGGTCGCGCTTGAGACGGTCGTTCCGCACGCGGCGGTTCTCCGAATAGAACGAGCGCGCCATGGCGCTCATCGTCGGTTCGATCTCGTGCCAGGGAAGCAGCGGCGGCACCGGCTTGCCCAGCAACTCGCAGGCGAAGGCGATCAAGTCGGCCGACGAGGCCGGCAGATCGTCGACGACGTTGTAGACCGCGCCGCGCGGCTTGCTCATCGCGGCGACGACGGCGCCCGCGATATCCTCGATATGGATGCGCGAGAAAACCTGGCCGGGCTTGTCGATGCGCCGCGCGGTGCCCGCCTTCACCTGATCGACGGCACTGCGACCGGGCCCGTAGATGCCGGGCAGACGGAAAATATCGACGGGCATGCCGTTCTTTTGCCCCAGCGCCCGCCACGCGCACTCGGTGGCGAGGCGTTCGATGCTGCGCGCCTGCGTCGGCCGCGGCGTGTCTTCTTCGTCGACCCATCCGCCGTTCCGGTCGCCGTAGACGCCGGTCGTCGACAGATAGCCCAGCCATCTTGCATGCCCCAGCCGGTCCGCGCTGGTCCGGAGCGCGGGATCGCCGGCCGTGCCCGGCGCGATCGAGCAGAGAATATGCGTGGCGACCGCGAGGCTGTCGCTGGCGAGAGCGGCCGACCCGTCGAAGACCTCGGCGTCGATGCCGGTGGCGCGCAAGGCCGTGGCCTTGTCGCCGGTAGTCACAGTTCCGCCGACCTGCCAGCCCGCGGCCTTGGCGAGCTTGGCGATTTCAAGGCCGCTGTAGCCCAAGCCGAAAATGAAAAGACGTCCTGTCATCTTGTCAGGATCACCGGGACGCTGTTCTTTTCAACCATGTTGTTTCGCGCGCCTCTTTCTGCCGTTTGCCTGTCGCTGCTCACCGCCCTGCCGGCGGCGGCGCAAATCCGGGAGTTGAGCCCGGAGCCCGGGGTGGGGACGACCCTCGAAAAAGGGCTGGCACCGTTTGCCGCGACACCGGACCACCAGCGCCGCTATCTCGAGTGCATGAAGCTGGCGCGCAGCGAGCCGCTGAAGGCGCTGCCGGTCGCGGAAAAATGGAAGGGCGAAGGCGGCGGCCTCGGTGCGCGTCATTGCGTGGCCATCGCGATGTTCGAGTCCGGCAAGTATGTGCAGGCCGCCAATCAGTTCGAGGCGATCGCCCGCGACATGGGCAACGAAAGGCCCGGCCTCCAGGCCGAGCTTTACGCTCAGGCGGGGCAGGGCTGGATGGAGGCGGGGCAGGCGGAGAACGCCGCGACGGCGCAGAGCCGTGCGCTCGAGTTGAAGGCCGACGATCCCGATCTGTGGATCGACCGAGGGCTTAGCTATGCCGCGATGAAGGCGTGGCCGCGCGCGATCTCGGATTTCGACCACGCTCTCGATCTTCGCGCCAAGGACGTCGACACGGTCGTGTTGCGGGCCGCGGCGTGGCGCAACGCCGGCGACGCGAGGCGCGCGCTCGGTGACGCACAGTATGCGCTGCGGCTGGCGCCCGAGCATTCCGAGGCGCTGCTGGAGCGCGGTTTCGACTATCTGGCCCTCGGCGACCGGGCGGCAGCCGACCGGGATTTCAAGAAGGTGGCCGAACTCGTGCCGCCGGGCTCCAGCGCCGCCCTCAGGGCCGCCGCCGGGTTGCGCGGCGAACTGCCGGGGACCGCGGCCGAGCCGCCTGCTGCAAAGGGGGGCAAGAAGGGCTAATGTCGGTTCAATCGCATGAACAGCGGAAAACAATGAAATCCCTCCCTCTCGCGCTCCTTCTTCTGGCCGCCGCCGTCCCGGCGCTGGCCCAGACCCCCCCGGCCGACCGTGGCCAGGCACCGTCGGCTTATTATCCCGCACCGCCGCCGTTGCAGGCACCACAGGTCGACCAGGGCGCCTCGGTGACCGGCCTGACCTCGCCGCTCGCTCAGGACGACAAGAAGATCACGCAGACCAAGATCGATTCGGACGCCGAGGCGCAGCTCTTCGCCGGCGCCACCAAGATCGTCTGGGGCCGCTACGCCAAGATAAAGGGCGCGAAGTCGGGAACCGTGACGGTGACCAAGCAGGGCGGGCTGTGGACCGTGACCGGCCGTATCGACAGCGTGGCGCCGGGCACCGAGGGCGACTGGGCGTCGATCAACGCGGTGGTCGAAAGCATCTCGGCCAACCACATCGCCGTGCGCGGCGAGGTCGCCTTCCGGGTCGCCAAGGTCGACAACGGCGCGACCTGCAAGACGAGCGGCCAGTTGCACTTCCGCCGCTCGGGCAAGTCGCAGACCTGGCGCCTCACGGAGGGCGACAATCCCTGCGACGGCACGCAGGAGCGGTTCGATCTCGTGTACGACAAGCCCGCGCCCGAGAAGAAGCCGGTGCCGGCCCAGAAGAAGGGCTAACGGAGCTTATCGACCTCGAGGCGCGCCAGCTCGTCGGCGCGCTCGTTCTCGGCGTGGCCGCTATGGCCCTTCACCCAGGTCCATTGCAGTCTGTGCGGCGCGCTGGCCGCGACGAGGCGCTGCCATAGCTCGACGTTTTTCACCGGCTTCTTGTCGGCGGTGCGCCAGCCGTTCTTCTTCCAGCCGTGGATCCACTTGGTGGCGCCATCCATCACGTACTTGCTGTCGGTGAAGATCCGCACGGAACAGGGGCGCTTCAGCGCCTCGAGCCCGGAGATCACGCCCATCAGCTCCATCTTGTTGTTGGTCGTCGGCGTCTCGCCGCCCGACAGCTCGCGTTCCTTCTCGCCCATCCGCAGGATCGCCGCCCAGCCGCCCGGTCCCGGGTTGCCGCTGCATGCGCCGTCGGTGAAGAGCTGGACTTCGGGCGTGTCGCTCACAGCCCGTAGTCCGCGAGCGAGGCCGCGCTGCGATGGAAGCGCAGCTTCATCAGGTACTCGTTGGGATCCTTGCGCTTCACCAAAGCGTCGGGCGGCGTGTGGATCCAGTCGTAGAGACGTGTCAGCAGGAAGCGCAGCGCCGAGCCGCGCGCCAGCAGCGGCAGCAATCGGCGCTCGTCGTCGTTCAACTGTCGTACCTTGTCGTAGGCTTGGAGCAGTGCGCGCGCCTTGGTGGCGTTGAAAGCGTTGTCGCTCTCGAAGCACCAGGCGTTGAGGCAGATCGCCACGTCGTAAGCCAGGAAGTCGTTGCAGGCGAAGTAGAAGTCGATGAGGCCGGACAGCCTGTCGTTCAGGAAAAAGACGTTGTCGTTGAACAGGTCGGCGTGGATCACGCCCGACGGCAGGTCCTTCGGCCAGTTCTGCTCGAAGAAGTCGATCTCCGCGCCGATCTCCCGTTCCAGCGCGGCATCGACCTTGCCGCGGCAGCCTTCGTAGAGCGGCCGCCAGCCCGCGACCGACAGGGCGTTGGGACGCTTCAATTCGAAATCGCGGCCGGCGAGATGCAGCCCGGCCAGCGCCGCGCCGATCGGGCCGCAATGCTGCACGGTCGTGCGCCGCGGCCACATGCCTTGCAGGAAGCTGGTCACGGCGGCCGGCTTGCCCGCGAGCGTGCGCAGCGCATTGCCGTCGCGCCCGTGGATCGGCCGCGGGCAGACGATGCCTCGGCTCGCGAGATGGTCCATCAGGCCGAGGAAGAACGGCAGGTCCCTGGGATCGACGCGCTTCTCGTAGAGCGTGACCATGTACTGGCCCTTGTCCGTCGTCAGCACGTAGTTGGTGTTCTCGACGCCCTCGGCGATGCCTTTGAAGGACTGCGCCTCGCCGATGTCGTAGTCGCCCAGGAACGCCGCGAGCTCGGCGTCGCTCACTTCGGTGTAGACGGCCATTACGCCACCAGCTGGCGCGGCAGCTTGAAGACCACGCTCTCTTCGGTCGTGCGCACTTCCTCGACCGTGACGTCGTAGCGCTCGCGGCAGGCCGCGATCAGCTCGTCGACCAGCAGCTCGGGCGCCGAGGCGCCGGCGGTGATGCCGAGGCGGCGGGCATTGCCCAGCCACTGCCAATCCATGTCCGCGGCGCGCTGAACCAGGCGCGACTTGGCGCAGCCGTAGGTCGCCGCGACCTCGACCAGACGCATGGAGTTCGACGAGTTTGGCGCGCCGATCACGACCAGCGCGTCGCAGGTCTCCGCGATCGCCTTCACCGCGGCCTGGCGGTTGGTCGTGGCGTAGCAGATGTCCTCCATCTTCGGCCCCTGTATTTCAGGGAAACGCGCGCGCAGTGCTGCCACGATGTCGGTCGTGTCGTCGACCGACAGGGTCGTCTGGGTGGCGTAGGCGAGGTTGAGCGGATCGCGCACCACCAGCTTCTCGGCCTGCTCGACATCCTCGACCAGCAGCACGGTGCCGGGCGGCAGCTGCCCCATCGTGCCGATCACCTCGGGATGGCCGGCATGGCCGATCAGCACGACGGTGCGGCCCGAGACGGCATGGCGCTCGGCCTCGCGATGGACCTTCGACACCAGGGGGCAGGTCGCGTCGACGTAGAGCAGGTTGCGGCGGCTCGCTTCCGCAGGGACGGCTTTCGGCACGCCGTGTGCGGAGAAGATCACGGGCCGGTCGTCCGGCACCTCGTCGAGTTCGTCGACGAAGATCGCGCCCTTGGCCTCGAGATTCTCGACGACGAAGCGGTTGTGCACGATCTCATGGCGGACGTAGACGGGTCGCCCGTAGCGCTCGATGGCGCGCTCGACGATCTGGATGGCGCGATCGACGCCGGCGCAGAAGCCGCGCGGGCTGGCGAGCAGGATCGTGAGGGGCTTCTTCGTCTGGGTCATGGCGAAACGGGCGTGCGGCGTACGGGCCCGGTCGCTTGCGGGCCCGCGGACCATTGCCTAGACTCCTTCGGCAAAGCAACGAGGAAAGCAATATGACTGAGCCGGTTGTCGCGGCCAAGGCGCCCGTGAAAGTGGCGCTGGAGGCGGGCAAGGACTATTGGTGGTGCTCGTGCGGCTTGAGCAAGAACCAGCCCTTCTGCGACGGCACGCACAAGGGCAGCGGCCTCGTTCCGATGAAATACACCGCCGAGAAGTCCGGCGACCACTGGCTGTGCGCCTGCAAGCATTCGGCGAAGAAGCCCCTCTGCGACGGAAACCACAAGAACCTGCCATGAATCGTCGACATCTCACCCTCGCCGCGCCGCTCGTGTTGGCCATGGCGCTCGGCGCTTGCGGCCGCTCCGGCAACAAGGCCGATCAACTCGCCTCCAGCTATTGTCCCAATCCGTTCGTCGTCGAGGACGCGCAAAGCCTGACGCGCTTCAAGCCGGGGCCGGGCCGCGATCCGCGCGACATCGCCTTCCAGGCCAACCTGACGGGAACGGGCGTTGCCTGCTCGGCCCGGGCGGGCAAGCTCGAAATCGAACTCAAGGTGCGCATCGCTGTATCCGCCGGGCCCGCGGTGACCCCTGGTACCAACAGCGTGCCGTACTTCGTGCGCGTGCTGAACGGCAGCGGCGGCGTCACGCAAGGCCAGGACTTCAACGCCGACTTCAGGCTCTCGCCGGCGAACCCGCGCGGCGCCTCGGTCGAGGAGATCACGCTCACGCTGTTCTACAACCAGCCGTCGGACCTCGGCACCTTCCGCGTGGCCGTGGGCCTGAAGCCCACACCGGAAGAACTCGAATACAACCGTCGCGCCGCGGCGCGATAACGGTTCTCTAGAGGAAGCCCGTCGACAGCCAGGGAATGGCGGCGACGGCGACCAGGCCGACGACCAGCGCGCCGAGATACGGCCAGATGCGCTTCATGCCGGCGTCGGGCGAGACCTGCCCGATCGCGCAGGCGGCGTAATAGCCGACGCCGAGCGGCGGCGCGAACAGGCCAACGCCCATCGCCAGGATCACCACCATCGCGTAGTGGACCTCGTTCACGTGCGCGGCCTTGGCGATCGGGAACAGCAGCGGACCGAACAGCACGATGGCGGGAATGCCCTCGAGCACGCTGCCCAGCACGATGAAGGCCAGGATCGAGATCATCAGGAAGCCGAACGAGCCGCCCGGCACCGAGGCCATCGCCTGCGCGAGCGCGTGCGAGAAGCCCGACTGCGTCAACGCCCAGGCCATGCCGGTGGCGGTGCCGATGATCAGCAGGATCGCGCCGGAGAGGCATGCCGTCTCGAGCAGCATCGGATAGAGCCGCTTCCAGTCGAACTGGCGATAGATCGCGAGGCCCATCAAGGTCGCGTAGGCGATGCCGATGGTCGAGACCTCGGTGGCGGTCGCCACGCCCTCGACCACGGCCGAGCGGATCACGAAGGGCAGCAGCAGCGAGGGCAGGGCGATCACGAAGGCCTTGCCGATCTGGCCGCGCGTCGCGCGCTCGCCCACCGCCTCGTGGCGCGAGCGCCACCAGGCGACGACGCCGAGCGCGATCGCCAGCACGAGGCCCGGCAGCAGGCCGCCGGTGAAGAGGGCCGCGATCGACACACCCGTCACCGAGCCGATGGTGATCAGCACGAGGCTGGGCGGGATCGTCTCGCTCATCGCGCCGGACGCCGAGAGGATGGAGACCATCTCGCCGTCGTCCGAGCCGCGGCGCTTCATCTCGGGGAACAGCACCGGGGCGACGGCGGCCATGTCGGCGGCCTTCGAGCCCGAGATGCCCGACACGAGGTACATGGCGCCCAGCAGCACGTAGTAGAGGCCGCCGCGCACGTGGCCCAGGAGGCCCGCGAGGAACGCGACCATGGCGCGCGCCATGCCGGTCATGTCGATCAACAGGCCGAGGAAGACGAACAGCGGCACCGCGAGCAGCACCAGGCTGCTCATGCCCTCGTCCATGCGCGACACCACGACGGTGAGCGGCACCCTGGTCACGCACATCAGGAAGGCGAGCGTCGCGGTGCCGAAGGCGAAGCCGATCGGCACGCCCAGCAGCACGCCGGCGGCCAGCAGCACGATGAAGAAGAAGACGAGGTTCCAGTTGCCGATGGCCTTGAGCAGCGGCGCGGCGAAGTGCAGCCCGACGGCCAGCAGCGCCAGCACGGCCAGGACACTCAGCAGCGGCTTGAGCGGCAGGCGAGTCAGACGCAATGCCGAAACCAGCAGCATGACGGCTGCACCGGTCGGGATCGCGGCGGCGCGAACGATGTTGGGCAGGCCGAGCGCGGGGGTCTCGATGTAGAACTCCTCGGCGGCATAGTCCCACGCATAGGGCAGCAGGATCGCGAGGAAGAGCGCGGGGACTGCCACCGACAGCACGTCGGCATAGCCCTGCATCGCGCGCGGCAGGCGTGTCACGACCGCGGTGAGCCGCATGTGCTGCATGCGCTGCAATGCCACGCACGAGCCCAGCATGGCCAGCCAGAGGAACAGGATCGAGGCGAGCTCGTCGCTCCACACGAACGGATGGTGGAACACGAAGCGGCTGACGACGCCGGCCAGCAGCACGAAGATCTCGATCAGCACCAGCAGCGCCGTGGGGATTTCCACGACGCTGCGTAGTGCGGATTCGATGCGGTTGATCACCGACCGGTCAGGACAGGCTGCCGACCGCCTTCTCGAGCGTGCCCCACGCCTCGGCGCCGAACTTGCCCTTCCACTCCTCGTAGAAGCCGGCCTTCTTCAGCGTGCCGCGGAAGGCGGCCGCGTCGGTGTTGACGAACTGCAAGCCCTTGCCCTTCAGCGTCGTCTCGACGGTCTGGTTCATCTTGGCGAGGTCCTCGCGCTCGGCGACGGCCGAGGCGTTGAACTCGGCCTCGACGATCTCGCGCAGGTTCGCGGGCAGCGCCTCGAACGCCTTCTTGTTGGCGAGGAACCAGAAGCCGTCCCACATGTGGTTGGTGATGGCGACGTACTTCTGCACTTCGTAGAGCTTGGCCGTGTCGATCAGCGACAGCGGGTTCTCCTGGCCGTCGACCACGTGGGTCTGCAATGCGGTGTAGACTTCGCTGAAGTTGATGGTCGTGGGCGACGCGCCGAACGCCTTGAACATCGACGTCCAGAGCGGGCTCGCCGGCACGCGGATCTTGAAGCCCGAGAGATCTTCCGGCGTCTTCACCGGCTTGCTGGCGCTGGTGATCTGGCGATAGCCGTTGTCGTACATCTTGGCGAAGGCGTAGAGGCCGCGCTTGGCGATCTCGCCGCGGACCAGCGTGCCGAGCGCGCCGTCCATCGTCGGCCACACCTGGCTGTAGTCCTTGAACGCGAAGCCCACGCCGTTGATCGAGGCGACCGGCACGAGGGTCGACAGGATCAGGCCGGACAGGGTGAAGAACTCGAGCGCGCCGGAGCGCAGCTGGCTCAGCATGTCGGTATCGGAGCCGAGCTGGTTGTTCGGGAACACCTTGATCTCGACCTTGCCCGAGGTCTTCTCGAGCACGCGCGCGGCGGCTTCCGTCGTGCGCACGGTGAGCGGATGGGTCACCGGCGAGTTGTTGGCGTACTTGTAGCTGAACTCGGCGGCGTTGGCCGGCCAGCTCAGGATCGAGACCAGCGGGAAGGCCGTGCTGGCAGCCACGGTCGTGCCGAGCAGGCGGCGGCGGGTCGTCTTGATCGTCATTGGTGCTAGTTCCCCCTTTAGGTATGGGAAGCTATTGGCCCCATTCAGGGTATTTTTGCAACCGGCCTCAGCCACGTCCGCTCTTCCACCAGGATGCATTTTTGCTCCTCGGCATGGCGGAAGTTGTCCATCGCCGCCTTGTCCTGCCGCAGCCGCGCCCGGTAGGCCTCGTAGGCCGCCAGGCTCGGGAACGAGATCAGGGCGTGGGCGATGTTGTTGGTGCCCTCGTACGGCATGAAGTAGCCGATCAGGTCGCCGCCATTGGCCGGGATGATGGTCAGCCAGTTGCGGGCATAGGTCTCGAACGCCTCGCGCTTGAAGGGATCGAGGACGTAACGGATTGCGCAGGTGACGGTCATCGCAGCCTCCTTGGGGTTCGCCCCAACATAAATTCGCCCTGCGGGCCGATGTTTCGGTCGTTACCGAAGCGCTAGGATGAGGCCGTATCGCGAGGAGGTCGTCGTGAGTGCATATGCGGATCGACTTGAGGCGCTGGCTGCCGACGCCGCGGACCGCTGCACCGGTTGCGCCAAGTGCTTCGAGGCCTGCCCGACAGCGCGCGAGAGCGGCATGGACATGGGCCAGGGCAAGGCGCGCGTAGCCGAGCTCATCGCGCTCACCCGTCAGGCGAGCGCCACCGCCGAGGGTTTGCAGCAGTGGCTGAATGCCTGCGACGGCAGCGCGCAGTGCAACGCCGCCTGTCCCGAGGACATCAACGTCCGCCAGTGGGTGACCATCGCCAAGATGAAGTCGGTCGAAGCCAAGCGCCCGCTCGGGGACAGCGCCAAGGTCGCGGCCACCCGCTTCCGCAACATGGCGCAGGCCGTGAGGCTGATGGCCTCGATGCAGCTGCCGTCGGAGACTTTGAGGAAGATCCTCCAGCCGGCCGAGCGGCGCACCGCCGACGTGCTCTTCTATACGGGCTGCAATGTGCTGCGTACGCCGCACATCGTGCTCAACGTGATGGACATCCTCGACGCCATGGACCTCGACTTCGACGTGGTCGGCGGCACCGCGCATTGCTGCGGCGTCTATCAGTTCCAGGAAGCAGACTTGCCGACCTACGAGAAGACCGGTCATCGCACCTTCAAGCGCTTCGGCCAGTCCGGCGCCTCGAAGGTGCTGACCTGGTGCCCGACCTGCACCAAGAACTTCGACGAGCTCGAGAGGGACGTGGCGGCGCCATCGTTCGGACTCGACCATATCAGCGAGTTCCTCGCTGCCCACATCGACGAACTGAAGAAGGACTTCGTCGACCAGCCGAAGCGACGCGTCGTGATTCACGAGCATCAGGGCATCGGCGCTACCGTCGAGAGCATCCGCACGCTGATGCGCGCCGTGCCCAATCTCGAGCTGGTCGAGCTGCCGCAGGATTCGGGCTTCTCCTATGCCTGCGGCGGACAGGCCGCGAAGTTCAAGGGACGCGAGCAGGCGATCCATCGCGCGCTGGCCGAGGGCGCGATCGCGGCCGGCGCCGATACGATCGTCACCATGTACCATTCCTGCCATCGCGCGCTCGCGGGCGCCGAGGCGGTCTATCCGTCGCTCAAGGTCGTGAACTTCACCGACATCATCGCCGAGGCGCTGGGCCGTGGCGGCCATCCCGACTTCTATCGCCTGTACAAGACGGGCGGGCCGATGGACGAGGCGGTCGCGGCGGCGCGCACGTTCCTGACGAGCAACGGCGTCAAGGTCGACGAGGCCTCGATGCAGTCGCTCACCGCCGAGATTTTCAACGAGACCGGCCTCGCCGGCGGCCGCGAGGCCTTTGCCAAGGCTTTCACGGACCTGGCGCGCTCGCACTAGCTTTCCTCCCCCGTCATCGGGGGAGGTGCCCCGTCTTACGGGGCGGAGGAGTCATGACCCCTCCGGGCTTCGGCCATCTCCCCATATGAATGGGGAGGAAGCTCGAATTGGCGTGGACGCCGCGAGGGCCGCCGCCTAAGGTCGGCTCACCCAGTCGAACCCTGTGGGAGAGACCGTCCGTAAGGACGGCGCCGAAGGAGCAACCGGCCCCGGAAACTCTCAGGCAAATGGACCGCAGGGGGATGGGTCTCTGGAAAGCGGCCGGTGCTCAACACCGCCCACCGACGAAGTAAGGCCTTTTAGACAAGGGCCGAATCTTTCAGGTCTCCGGACAGAGGGGGTCGCGACGGCGCAATCCATGCGCTGTGTCAGCGACCTTGGAGACTTGTTTGTCAGAAGAACTCAAACGCACACCCCTCTACGATCTTCACAGGGAACTGGGCGCGCGCCTCGTGCCGTTCGCCGGCTACGAAATGCCGGTCCAGTACCCGACCGGCATCCTGGCCGAGCATGCCCAGACGCGCGACGCGGCGGGCCTGTTCGACGTGAGCCACATGGGCCAGGTGCGGCTCACCGCCAAGCCGGGCCAAAACGCGGCCAAGGCACTGGAGACGCTGGTGCCCGGCGACATCGCGGGGCTTCAGCCCGGCCAGCAGCGCTACACCCAGTTCACGAACGACGCCGGTGGCATCCTCGACGATCTGATGGTGACGTCGACCGGCGATCACCTGCTGCTGGTGATCAACGCGGCCTGCAAGGACGCCGACCTCGCACATATCCAGAAGCATCTGTCGGCCACCTGCGAGATCGAGCCGATGTTTTCGCGCGGGCTGCTGGCGTTGCAGGGCCCGCAGGCGTCGAAGGCTTTGGCGCGGCTGGTGCCGGCCGTGGCCACGATGACCTTCATGACCGGCGCCTTCTTCAAGATCGAGGGCGCGGACTGCTACGTCACGCGCTCGGGCTATACCGGCGGCGACGGCTACGAGATCTCGACGCCGGCCGCCGCGACCGAGGCGATCGCGCGCAAGCTGCTGGCACAGCCGGAGGTGAAGCCGATCGGGCTCGGCGCGCGCGATTCGCTCCGCCTCGAGGCGGGCCTTTGCCTGTACGGCCACGACATCGACACCACGACCACGCCGGTTGAGGCGGTGCTGCTGTGGAGCGTCGGCAAGGAGCGCCGCGTCCAGGGCGGCTTTCCCGGCGCCGCCGTGATCCAGAAGCAGATCGCCGAGGGTGCGCCGCGCAAGCGTGTCGGCCTGCTGCCCGAGGGCAAGGCGATCGCGCGCGAAGGCGCGGAGATCGCGATCGGCGGCAAGATCGTGGGCAAGGTCACGTCGGGCGGCTTCTCGCCGACCTTGGGCCGCGCCATCGCCATGGGCTACGTCGACAAGGCGCAGTCTGCAAACGGTACCAAGGTCGACCTCGTCGTGCGCGGCAAGCCCGCGCCGGCCGAGATCGTGCCCATGCCTTTCGTCAAACATGCCTACTACCGCGGATAGGAGCTTCCGATGGCCGACGTGAAATACACCGAAGAACACGAGTGGATCCGCATCGAGGGCGATGTCGGCACCATCGGCATCAGCCAGTACGCCCAGGAACAGCTGGGCGACGTAGTGTTCGTCGACGTGCCGCAGGCAGGCCGCACCGTCGCCAAGGGCGAATCGGTGGCGGTCGTCGAATCCGTCAAGGCTGCGTCCGACATCTACGCGCCGGCCTCCGGCGAGGTGGTCGAGGCCAACGCCGCGCTCTCCGAGACGCCGGGCGACGTGAACACCGATCCGATGGGCAAGGGCTGGTTCTTCAAGATGAAGCTCGCCAACAAGGCCGAACTCGACGGCCTGATGGACCAGGCCGCCTACGACGCCTTCGTGAAGGGCCTCGGCTAAAGGGAGCAGGACCGATGCGCTATCTGCCGCTCACCGATGCCGACCGCCGCGAGATGCTGGCGACGATTGGCGCCCAATCTGGCGGCGCCAAGTCGGTCGACGAGTTGTTCCGCGACGTGCCGCAGAAGGCGCGGCTCGGCGCCAAGGTGGCGGGCCTGCCCGATCACCTGGGAGAGCTCGAGGTCGAGCGCGCCTTCCAGGGCTTCGCCGCCAAGAACGTGTCGCCCGCCACGGCGCCGTTCTTCATCGGCGCCGGCGCCTATCGTCATCACGTGCCGGCGACCGTCGACTACATGATCCAGCGCGGCGAGTTCCTCACCTCCTATACGCCGTACCAGCCCGAGATCACGCAAGGCACGCTGCAATATCTCTTCGAATTCCAGACGCAGGTCACCTTGCTCACCGGCATGGAGGTGGCCAACGCCTCGATGTACGACGGCTCGACCGGCGCCAGCGAAGCCGTCCTCATGGCCAACCGCGTGACGCGGCGCTCCAAGGCGCTGCTGTCGGGCGGCCTGCATCCGCAGTACCGGCGCATCATCGAGACCACGGGCCACTGGCAGGGCTTCAAGGCCGTCTCGGGCAAGCCCGACGCAGAGGGGCTCGAGGATCTGATCGCGACCGTCGACAAGGAAACCTCCTGCGTCGTCGTCCAGAACCCGAGCTTCTTCGGCCATGTCCGCGACTTCTCGACGCTCGCCGAGGCCTGCCACGCGGCTGGCGCGCTGCTGATCGTGGTGGTGACGGAAGTCGTGTCGCTTGGCTTGCTGAAGCCGCCGGGCGAGATGGGTGCCGACATCGTGGTCTGCGAGGGCCAGTCGATCGGCAATGGGCTGGGCTTCGGCGGTCCCTATGTCGGCCTGTTCGCGACGCGCGACAAATACATGCGCCAGATGCCGGGCCGCCTGGTCGGTGAGACGGTCGACGCCGACGGCAAGCGCGGCTTCGTGCTGACGCTGTCGACGCGCGAGCAGCACATCCGCCGCGAGAAGGCGACGTCCAACATCTGCACCAATGCGGGCCTGTGTGCGCTCGCCTTCACCGTGCATCTCACCTTGCTGGGCGAGGCAGGCTTCCGCCGGCTGGCCGAGCTCAACCACGCGAAGGCCTCGCAGCTCGCCGACCGGCTGGCCGCGCTGCCCGACGTGAAGCTGCTGAACGAAAGCTTCTTCAACGAGTTCACCGTGGCGCTGCCCAAGCCCGCCGCGCCGGTGGTCGAGGCGTTGGCCACCAAGCGCATCCTCGCCGGCGTGCCGGTGTCGCGGCTGCTTCCCGGCGACAATTCGGTCGAGAACCTGCTGCTGCTGGCGGCGACCGAGACGGCGACGGAGGAGGGCATGGGCCCGCTCGTCGCGGCTTTGAAGGAGGTCCTGTGATGGATCGTTCGCAGGGCCGCACCGGCGGCATCGTCACCGGCGGCGCTTCCGCCTCCGCCACCTTCACCGGTAACCGCGCGCTCCAGATCGAGGAGCCGCTGATTTTCGAGATGGGCCAGGCCGGCCGCACCGGGGTCGACCTGCCCGAGCCACCGAAGGTCGAGGATCGCCTCAACGGCCTGCGCCGCGGCGGCGAGATCGGCCTGCCAGGGCTTAGTGAGCCGCAGGTCGTGCAGCACTTCACGCGGCTCAGCCAGAAGAACTACGCCATCGACATGGGCGTCTACCCGCTGGGCTCGTGCACGATGAAGCACAATCCGCGCGTCAACGAGAAGGTCGCGCGGCTGGCCGGCATCGGCGATCTCCATCCGTTGCAGCCGGTCTCGACCGTGCAGGGCGCGCTGGAGCTGATCGACCGGCTGGCGCACTGGCTGAAGACGCTGACCGGCATGCCGGCCGTGGCGATGTCGCCGGCTGCCGGCGCGCACGGCGAGATGTGCGGCATGATGGCGATCGCGGCCGCCCTCGAGGCCAAGGGCGAGCGCGCCACGCGCAGGACCGTGCTGGCGCCCGAATCCGCGCACGGCACCAATCCCGCGACGGCCGCGGCGCTTGGCTTCACCGTGAAGCCGATCCCGGCCAACGACAAGGGCCGTGTCGATCTCGACGCGCTGAAGGCGGCGCTCGGCCCCGATGTCGCGGCGATCATGCTGACCAATCCCAACACCTGCGGCCTGTTCGAGAGCGAGATCATCGAGATCTCGACGGCGGTGCATGCGGCGGGCGCCTACTTCTACTGCGACGGCGCCAACTTCAACGCCATCGTCGGCCGCGTGCGGCCGGGCGATCTCGGCGTCGACTGCATGCACATCAACCTGCACAAGACCTTCTCGACGCCGCACGGCGGCGGCGGGCCGGGTGCAGGCCCGGTGGTGCTGTCGCAGGCGCTGGCGCCTTACGCGCCTTATCCATGGATCGTGAAGAGCGGCGATGTGTGGACGGTCGCCGAGGACGGCGCCACGGTCGACGGCCAGCCGCTTGGACGCCTGAAGGCCTTCCATGGTCAGATGGGCATGTTCACGCGTGCGCTCGCCTACATCATGAGCCATGGCGCCGACGGGCTGAAGCAGGTCGCGGAGGATGCGGTGCTGTCGGCCAACTATGTGATGGCGGCGCTCAAGGACACGATGACTCCGGCCTTCGACGGCCCCTGCATGCACGAGGCGCTGTTCGACGACAGCTTCCTCAAGGACACTGGCGTCAGCACGCTCGACTTCGCCAAGGCGATGATCGACGAGGGCTACCACCCGATGACCATGTACTTCCCGCTGGTGGTGCATGGCGCGATGCTGATCGAGCCGACCGAGAGCCAGGCCAAGGAAGATCTCGACCAGTTCATCGCCGCGCTGAAGTCGCTGGCCGAACGGGCGAAGTCGGGCACTGCCGCCGAGGCGTTCAAGGCGGCGCCGCTCTATTCGCCGCGCCGTCGCCTCGACGAGACGCTGGCCGCGCGCAAGCCGGTCCTGCGCTGGCGCCCCTCGAACAACCCGCCGGGTTCCGATCCCATGAAGCAGGCGGCGGAGTAGCTGGGACCGCGCCACTGGAGTGGCGCGGTCCCAGCGATCGACGTTAGATTGCGGCATGGAAACCCTTGCCGTCCTGCTGCCGGTCTTCGGCGTCTTCATCCCGGCCCTGATCTTGCCCGGTCCCGACTTCGTGGGCGTCGTGCGCTCCTCGATGACGCGCGGCACACGGGCCGGGTTGCTCACCACGGTGGGCGTATCGGTTGGCCTCGGCTTCTACGCCACGCTCAGCCTGCTCGGCCTCTCGGCGGTGCTGGTCAAGTTCCAGTGGCTCACCTGGGCGGTGCGGGTGCTGGGCGGCTGCTACCTCGCCTATCTTGGCCTGCGCCTGCTGATGGCCAAGCCCGCCGCCGGCGCTGAAGAAGCGGCGCAGGGCCTGGTGCGCGGCAATCCGCTGGTCTTCGGCTTCCTCGTCACGCTCACCAATCCCAAGGCGATCGTGCTGTTCGCCAGCGTCTTCGCCACCGCCGTCACGGCCACCACGTCGGTCTGGCTGATGGCGCTGATGATCGCGCTGGTCATGCTGAGCGGCCTCGTCTGGTACTCGATCGTCTCGTTGTTCATGTCGTCGGCGCCGGTGATGCGGCGCTTCCAGCACGCGCGGCACTGGATCGAGCGCGTGGCGGGCGCCTCGTTCATCCTGATCGGCGGCCGTATCATCGCCGACGCCCGCACGCCCGTCTCACCGTAAGGACCCTCCATGCGCGTCTTCACCACGCTGCCGCAGGAAGATCTGCGCAAGGTCGGCCCGGCCGCCCAGGCGATCGAGGCCAACGGCTATACCGGCGTCAGCACGCAGGAGAACCGGCACGATCCGTTCCTCGCGCTGGCGGTGGCCGGCGTCGCGACGAAGAAGATCGAGTTGCATACCGGCGTCGCGATCTCCTTTCCGCGCTCGCCCATGGTGGCGGCCAATGTCGGCTGGGACATCCAGGCCAGCACCGGCGGCCGCTTCACGCTGGGCCTCGGCTCGCAGATCCGCGCCCACAACGAGAAGCGCTTCTCGGTGCCGTGGACGCCGCCCGCGCCGCGCATGCGCGAATACATCCAGGCGGTGCGCGCGATCTGGAAGGCATGGAAGGGCGACGGCAAGCTCGCCTACGAGGGCAAGCACTACCGCTTCACCCTGATGACGCCGAACTTCGTGCCGGAGAACTACGAAGCGCCCGCGCCGCGCATCGGTCTCGCCGCCGTGGGCCCGGCGATGCTGAAGGTCGCGGCCGAGGAGAGCGACGGTGCCAAGCTCCACATCTTCTGTACGCGGAAATATCTCGAGAACCGCATCATGCCGATCCTGTCGGCCGGCCTCGCGGCCTCGGGACGAGCGCGCGAGGATTTCGAGATCTCGGGCGGCGGCTTCGTCGTCACCGGCAAGGACGACGCGGCGGTGGCCGAGCTGTTGGAATATGTCCGCTATCGCGTGGCCTTCTACGGCTCGACTCCGGCCTACTGGCCGGTGTTCGAGGAGGAGGGGCTGGCCGACCTCGGGCCCAAGCTCAACGCCATGACCAAGGCCGGCAAGTGGAGCGAGATCGCGGCCGAGGTCTCCGACGACGTCGTCCACCGCTTCGCCGCGGTCGGCCGCCACGACCAGATCGCCAAGGCGATCGAGACGCGCTTCGGCGGGCTGGTCGATTCGATCAGCGCCAGCGCCAACTCGTCCAAGCCTTCGGACATGCCGCCGGACCTGCTCCAGGATCTGGCCAAAATCCCGACGCAATTTCGCACATGAAGAATTCCCCTCCCCATTCATATGGGGAGGTGGCCCGAAGGGCCGGAGGGTCAGAAGGCCGTGAGGCTCATGACCCCTACGTCGCGTAAGACGCGACACCTCCTCCGCTGGCGGGGGAGGGACTCGGAGCAAAGAAAAACCCCCGTCTTGCGACGGGGGTCGTAGGTAGCCCGCGTTTTTTATGTGCGGGCGATCTCGATGTCAGTGCTGGCGGCGCGGCAGCTCGGCGATCGCGTCGTCGATCAGCGCGCCGGTGCGGCCGGAGCCCACCTGCTCGCGCAGCAGCGCACGGGTGGCGCCCAGCGCCACGTCGATGGCTGTGTCGCGCACCTGCTTGGCGGCGGCCACCTCGGACTGCGCGATGCGGTCCAGCGCCTGCTGCTCGCGCAGCGCGATGGCGCTCTGGAGGTTCTGGGCGGCGCGGGCCTGCATGCTCTGCACTTCCGCACGGGCCAGCGCCACGATGCTCTCGGCCTCGGACGTGGCCTGGGCCAGCGTCTTCTCGGCGTCGGCCTTGGCCTTCATGGCCTCCTCGCGAAGCTGGGCAGCCTCGCGCAGGGCCTTGGCGATATCGGCGGCGCGCTTGTCGAGCAGGGCGGCGATCTTCGTCCAGAGGATCTTGCCCAGCAGGACGACGAACAGCACGAAGGCGACGGCAACCCAGGTCTCCGGGTTGGCGAACACGCCGGCGTCATGACCCTCGACGGCGGCCTGGGCGGCCTTGTCGGCGGCGAATGCGCTACCCATTACACGCTCCCCTTGGCGGCGGCGGAGACCTTGGCGCCGAGCGCGCCCTTGTCGGCCGCGTTGCCCGCGAGCTTGGCGTAGATGTCGGCGGCGACGTCGTGGGCCATGTCCTCGATGCCTTCCATGACCTGCGTGCGCTGGCCGGCGATCCGCTTCTCGGCGGCCTCGACCTGCGCGGTGACCTTGGCGCCGACTTCCGCGAGCTTGGCGGCGGCGGCCGACGCGTCGGCCTCGCTGCGTTCACGCGTGAGACGGCGGGCTTCCTCGCGGGCGTCCGATAGGCGCTTCTGATAGGCCTCGACGGCGGCGCGAGTGTCCTCGCTCGCCTTCTCGGCCGCGTCCAGGTCGCCCTGGATCTTGGCCTGGCGCTTCTCGAGCGTGTCGGCGATCGCGGGAACCGCGAGCTGCGACATGATCAGGTACAGCACCACGAAGGCGATCAGCAGCCACACGAGCTGCGGGGCGAAGTCGTGGAAGTTGAGCTGCGGCATGCCGCCTTCGGCCGCCTGGGCTACGCCACTTGCGCCGACGACGAGAGCCGCCGTCAGCACGCTGTAGACCGATTTCTTCATGATCGTTGGTCCCTCATGTTTCGATGAGGGCCCTTCGCCTTAGAAGACGAACAGGATCATGAAGGCGATGACGAGCGCGAACAGCGCGACGGCTTCCGTGAGCGCGAAGCCCAGGAGCACGTTGCCGAACACGCGCGGGGCGGCTTCCGGGTTGCGGAGCGCACCCGAAACGAAGCTGCCGAAGATGTTGCCGATGCCGACGCCCACGCCGGCGAGAGCGATGGTGGCGAGGCCGGCGCCGATGAGCTTGGCTGCAGAAGCGTCCATGGAAATAGTCCTTTCGAGTGTCGAGTCGTGTTGGAGAGAAAGCGCCGCCGTCAGTGACTCAGGTGGATGGCGTCGTTGAGATACAGGCAGGTCAGGATCGCGAAGACGTAGGCCTGCAGGAAAGCGATCAGCAATTCGAGGCCGGTGAAGGCCACGATGAAGGCGAGCGGCGCCCAGCCGGCATAGAGGCCCAGCATGACGACGAAGCCGCCGAACACCTTCAGCATCGTGTGACCCGCCAGCATGTTGGCGAACAGGCGGATGGAGAGGCTGAACGGGCGGACGAAGTAGGAGATGACCTCGATCGGCACCAGCAGGAGCAGCAGCACGAACGGCACGCCCTTGGGCACGAAGAACGACAGGAAGTGCGCGCCGTGGCGCACGAAACCGATGATCGTGACGCCGATGAAGACGGTCGCGGCCATCGCGAAGGTCACGACGATGTGGCTGGTCGGCGTGAAGGCGTAGGGCACCAGGCCGAGCAGGTTGCAGAACAGGATGAAGATGAAGAGCGTGAAGATGAACGGGAAGTACTTCTTGCCCGCGTTGCCGACATTGTCGCGCACCATGCCGGCGATGAACTCGTAGCCCAACTCGGCGGTCGCCTGGAGGCGGCCCGGCACCATCGCCTTGCGGCTCATGCCGAACACGAAGACGACGGTCGCGAGCGCGACCGCGATCATCATCCAGAGGGCGGAATTGGTGAAGGACGCGTCGAGCGAGCCGATATGGAAATTGAGCAGTCGCTTGATCTCGAACTGCTCCATCGGGCTATGCATGTCGTCCCCACTCCCTCAAAACGCCCTTGGACATCAAGGGAGCCTGTTCCCCTGCTTGTCCGCCTGATCCGAGTAGACCCGGATGGCACGCCACGCATTGTTGGCGCCGGCCGCAAACCCCACGATCAGGCCCCCGATCAGGGACCACGGCGCCCAGCCTTGCCAACGGTCGAGCCAATAGCCGAGAAATCCCCCGACCAAAAGGCCCGCGATCATATCCACCAGCACTCGATAGGCAACGCCGGTTTCCCGGTGAGAAGTCCTCAGATCCTGCGTCGGCCGGGCCTCCGGTGCGCGGGCCTTTTTCAGGCGGGCGTCCAGATCGTCCAACCGCCGCCGCTCTCCGTCTGGATCGCGCTCCGGGGTCTCCATTGCCTATGCCTCCGAACGACGTTGCTGCATTGCATCTGCCGCCCTGACGCGGGCGGATGTCTAGGGGTTGCCTCTACCCAAGTCAAGAAGCCGATTTCCCTTGTGGACCAACTGGTTAAGCATGCTTTTCCGGCTTGAGAACGGCGAAGCTGGCGTCGCCGTCACGCTTCACCTGCGGGACGAGGTCGACCTCCCAGTCGAGGTACTGCCGCATCGCGGCCTCGACATCCTCCTTGAAGTCGTACGGGCGGTACCAGACGTCGGTCGGCGGATCGGCCATCCGGACGTGTCCGGTCTCGATCGCGCGCTTGTCGTCCCGCCACGCCTTGAGGCCGCCGGCCAGGATCGCGACCGGCAAGCCACCGGCGTGCTGCGCGGCCTCGCCGGCCGCGAGCGCCGCGATCTCGCCATCGGGCGAGACCAGCACGATGCGCGTCGCACCCGTCTGCTGCTTCAGCATCTCCGGGATCGTCTTGGCGAGGTTGGCGCGCACGGCGAACCAAGCGCCCGGCACGTGGCCGTCGCGGTAGCGCAGGCTGGTGTCGAGATCGATCACCAGCGTCTGCTTCAGCGACTTGTCGAGCTCGGCCGGCGTCACCGACGCCGGGCTCGGCACCGCGAAGCCCGCCGGGAAGCGCGGCTCGGCCTCGGTCGTGAGTTCCGACGACGCCGGCTTGTGGTCGAGGATATAGGTCTCGTTCCAGTTCATCTGGAGCAGCCAGTGCGCGGTCATGGTGGCGCGCACGCCGTCATTGTCGTGCAGCACGATGGTGGCGTTGCGCGCGCCGACATATTGATCGGTGGCCTGCACGAGCTGGCCGCCTGCGGCGTGGCGGAAGTCCTTGATATGGCCCTTGGCGTATTCCGACGGGTCGCGGACATCGAGCTTGTAGAGCGGCCGTCCGTTGCCCTCGAGCTTCTTCAGCCCCGCCATGTCGATCTTCCGGATCTTCATGCGCCGGGCGATGTCGGCGGCGGCGGCCTGGGCGAACTTCGCGGCTTCGGCCCCCTGCGGGCCGAAGCTCTTCGTCTCGCCGCGCGCCACCTTGAGGCCGGCTAGGTGCCAGCCCATCGTGCCGTTCTTCAGCGCCATCACCTTGTTGGGAAGGCCGGCGTTGATCAGCGACTGCGCGCCGATGATCGAGCGCGTGCGGCCCGCGCAGTTCACGATCACCAGCGTCTCGGGGCGCGGCGCGAAGTCCTTCACGCGGTAGACCAGCTCGGCGCCGGGGCAGTCGACGCCGCCGGGGATCGACATGTTGTTGAACTCGGGCATCGGCCGCGAATCGAGGATCACCATGTCGGCCTTGGAATCGATCAGCTTCTGGACATCGGCGGCATCGATGCGCGGCGTGTCGTTGTCGTGCTCGACGACCTCGCCGAACGCCTTCGACGGCACGTTCACGCCGGTGAAGACCTCGTAACCCGCGTCGGCCCAGGCCTTGAGGCCGCCCTGTACGGTGGAAACGTTGGCATAGCCCATCTGGCTCAGCCGGGCGGCGGCGCGCTCGGCCCGGCCGTCGGCGCCTTCCTCGCCGGAATCCATCAGCACGACGTGAGTCTTCGGATCGGGCAGGAGTGCAAAAACCCGCGGCTCCAGGCGGGAGAGGGGAAGCGGCGTCGCGAACAACGGGTGGCCCTTGATCGAGAACTCGCCTTCCTCGCGCACATCGAAGAATGCGAAGACCTCGTCGGACTTCAGCATCGCCTTGACCTGCTGGACCGTCAGGCTCTTTGCCTTGGACATGAAGCGCCTCCTGTTTGTCGCAGTATAGCCAGCCGGCGCTTGTCGCCACATAGGAAGTCAAACTACGGTGGCCCCATGAGAAGGAATCTTCTGATCGCTCTGCTGGGCGCGGCGAGCCTGGCGGTGTCGCCGGCTCTGGCCGAGGCGCCGCATCTCAAGGCGCCGGCCAAGCCCGCGAGCGCGGCCAAGCCCGTCAGCGCGACCACGCGGCAGGCCAAGCCCGCCGCGCCGCGCGTCACGCATGCCAGGCCCACGACTCATGTCGCGGCCCGTCCGGCGGTCCGTCATCCGGTGTTCGTGCCGCCGCCGCCGGTCATCGAGCTCGACGAGATGTCGCCGGTCGCGGGCCTGCCGACGGTGCTCGACGCGGCTAACCTCGCGCTCTATCGGCAGATCTTCCAGTCGCAGGCCGCCGGTCACTGGCCGCAGGCCGATGCCGAGATCGCGCGCCTCACCGACAAGACGCTGATGGGCTATGTCGGCGCGCAGCGCCTGCTGTCGCGCACCTACACCGCGCGCTACGACCAGCTCGCGGCGTGGCTCCAGGACTACAACGACCATCCCGATGCGCCGGCGATCTACAAGCTCGCCGTCGCGCGCCGCGTGAAGGGCGGACCGGACCTGACGCCCGCGAGCTTCGTCAGCCAGGCGCAGCCTTCGCCGTCGTTCGCCGCCGCACGCACCGTCACCGGCGCCGATGCGGCCAAGGCCGCCGAACTGCGGGCGCGCCTCGAGCAGATGTCGAACGACGGCGGCTTCAACGCGGCTTTCGCCCTGCTCGACCGCAAGACCACCGCCGACACGCTGGGCCCGCAGGAGGTCGAGCTGTGGCGCGGCCGCATCCGCACCCGCGCGCTCGAGGCCGATTCGCAGCGCAGCGTCCAGGTGCCCGTCGACATCAGCGCGCCGCCCGACGCCAACTGGAGCGCGGGCCTCGCGGCCTTCACCAGCGGCAACATGCCGGAAGCCGTGCGGCGCTTCGAGCTGGTGGCCGACGCGGCGCCCGACCAGGCGTCGTCGTGGACGCTCTCGGCCGGCGCCTTCTGGGCGGCCCGCGCCAACCTGCTGGCCGGCAACCCGCAGAAATTCGCGCCCTATCTCAAGCGCGCCGCGTTGTTCAACCGGACTTTCTACGGGCTGGTTGCGCAGAAGGTGCTGGGCATGCGCATCGAGCCGGACTGGAACGTGCCGCCGGTCGACAGCGCGAAGGCGTCGCTTCTCGCCAACGACCGCGCCGGTCATCGCGCCCTGGCGCTTCTCCAGCTCGGCGCGGCGACCGCGGCCGAGCGCGAGCTGTTCTCGGCCTCGCTCGACGCTGATCCGCAATACATCGAGGCGATCCTGGCGCTCGCCAACAAGGCGGCGATGCCCACGCTGTCGATCAAGGTCGGCAACGCGGCATGGGACCAGCGTCACCGGATCAAGGGCTATGACGGCGCGATGTATCCGCTGCCGGCGTGGCAGCCGCTGAACGGCTTCTCGCTCGACAAGGCACTGGTCCTGTCGTTCATGCGCCAGGAGTCGGCGTTCAATCCCAAGGCCCGCTCCTATGTCGGCGCCATGGGCCTGATGCAGCTGATGCCGAGCACGGCGCGCCTGGTGACGGCGAAGTACGCGCCGGAAACCGCCGGCGCCAACCCCTACGATCCGGCGGCCAACATCTCGCTGGGGCAGGCCTATCTCACGACGCTGCTCGAGAGCGTCGACGGCAACCTCGTGCGCGCCGCCGCGGGCTACAACGGCGGGCCGGGCAACGTGATGCGTTGGGACAACACGCTCAACGCCTCGCAGGACCCGCTGCTGTACGTTGCCTCGATCCCGCTCAACGAGACGCGCGACTACGTCCAGCGCGTGCTGGCCAACTACTGGCTCTACGAGATCCGGCTCGGCCAGGCGACGCCGTCGCTCGACCAGATCGCCGCCCACGAGTGGCCGCGCTACGCCGCGCAGGAACGGACGCGCTGAGATGCTGCCGCTCGCAGGCGTGAAGGTCGTCGAATTCTGCCAGGTCCTCGCCGGACCCTATTGCGGCATGCTGCTGGCCGATCTCGGCGCCGACGTCGTGAAGATCGAGCCGCCGGACGGCGACATGATGCGCCAGTGGCCGCCCATCACCGAAGGCGCGGGCGGCGGCTACAGCGAGAACTTCGCCTCGATCAACCGCAACAAGCGCTCGGTCGTGCTCGACCTCAAGAATCCCGCGCACAAGGAAGCGGCCCGCAAGCTCGTGCTGTCGGCCGACGTGCTGCTGGAGAACAACCGGCCGGGCGTGATGGATCGCCTCGGCCTCGGCTACGAGTCCTTCGCGCGCGAGAAGCCCGGCCTCGTCTACTGTTCGATCAGCGCCTTCGGCCAGACCGGTCCGCGCGCCAAGGATGGCGGCTTCGACGTCACCGTGCAGGCGATGAGCGGCATCATGAGCGTGACGGGCGAACCCGGCGGCGCGCCGGTGAAGGCCGGCGTGCCGATGTCGGACGTGGGCACCGGCCTCTACGCCGCGCTCACCATCGTGTCGGTGCTGCGCCGCGTCGCCGGCGGCGGGCCGGGCGCGCACATCGACGCCTCGATGCTGGGCGCCAGCCTCGGCATGGCGGCGCTTCAGACGAGCGAGCTGTTCGGCAGCGGCAACGATCCCAAGCGGCTGGGCTCGGCCCATCCGCGCAATGCGCCCTACCAGGCGTTCAAGGCGCGCGACGGGCACTTCGTGATCGCCGCCGGCAACAACAAATTGTGGGAAAGCGTCACGCAGGTCGTCGGCCGGCCCGACCTGCTGGCCGATCCGCGCTTCGCCACGACGCTGTCGCGCGCCGCCAATCAGGTGGCGCTCAAGGATCTGCTGGAGGTCGAGTTCGCCAGGAACGACGTCGATCACTGGATCGACGCGTTCGAAAAAGCGGGCGTGCCCTACGGCCGCATCAATAGCTACAGTCAGATCCTGGCCGACCCGCAGGTCGCGCACATGGGCTGGGTCGAGGACATGGAATTGCCGTCTGGCGTGAAGACCAAGACGTTCGGTTTCCCGATCAAGATCTCGGGCGTCGACACGCGCAAGCGGCGCGAGCCGCCGGCGCTCGGCGCCGACACGAAGGACGTACTCGACACATGACCGACGTCGCCCGCCTGCGCCGCTTCATCGGCGACATGACTTCCCTCGTCGGCGGCGCCTGGCAGGACAAGGACGAGAATGCGATCGTCGAGGTCGGTGCCAGGCTGCTGGGCGAACTGGTGAGCCGCGACGACTGGCTGCCGGAGGCGATGGCGAAGTGCCCGCCGCACGGCTATGTGCAGAACCTGCTGTGGTGCGACCCGTTCGAGCGCTTCTCGGTCGTGAGCTTCGTCTGGGCGCCCTCGGCGCAGACGCCGGTGCACGATCACCAAGTATGGGGACTGGTCGGCATGCTGCGCGGCTCGGAGACCTCGCAGGCTTTTTCGCGCGATGCTTCGACGGGCGCGCTGATGGCCGGGGCGGCGACGACCTTGAAGCCGGGCGATGTCGAAGTGCTGCGTCCGTCGGCCGGCGATATCCATAAGGTGACGAACGCGCTCGACGATTGCGGCTCGATCAGCATCCACGTCTATGGCGGCAATATCGGCGCCGTGAAGCGCTTCACCTTCGATCCGGCGACGGGCACGCCGAAGCTGTTCATCTCGGGCTACAGCAATCCGGTCGTGCCGAACCTGTGGGACCGGTCGGCCGAGATGAGGGCTCAGGCCTGAGCTGGGACCGCGCCACTCCAGTGACGCTTCGTGTCTTTTCTGCACGGTGTGGGCTCTCGGCGCTGGTTACAGCGCCTGCCGCCCACCCATCCTCACAAGCACTAACGCGCAGCGTTAGTGCTTGTGAGGATGAGGATGCGTCGGATCGACCCAATACACTTCCTCGACCTTCTCTGCGGGTGTGATGTCGATGTTGATCGCCACGGCCTCGTTGTCGGAGCGGACCAGCACGCATTCCAGCGGCTCGGTGTCGGAGGCGTTGATCTCCTGGTGCGGGACGTAGGGCGGCACGTAGATGAAGTCGCCGGGGCCGGCTTCGGCCACGAACTGGAGCTGGTCGCCCCAGCGCATGCGCGCCTTGCCCTTCACGACGTAGATCACGCTCTCGAGGTGGCCGTGATGGTGTGCGCCCGTCTTGGCGTGGGCGTGGATGGTCACGGTGCCGGCCCACAGCTTCTGGGCGCCGACTCGGGCGAAGTTGATCGCGGCCGCGCGGTTCATGCCCGGCGTCTGGGCGGTGTTGGTGTCGAGAGAGCTCGCGGGAATCACCCGCACGCCGTCATGCTTCCAGTCGGTTTTGGCATCGGTCATGCCCTTGATCTAGGCTGCGGGACATCTCGCGACAAGCAAGGGATCGATGCCTCGCGTTAATGAGCAAATTCGATCCCTGGCGAAGCTGCGGCGGAAAAATCGGTCTTCGTTTCCAACGCGCTGAAGGATAAATTTTCGAGCTCCCGAGCCCAGGATTGGCACCAGGATTGGCAAATGAACAAGATCGACGAAACCAGGCCCTTCAAGCCGGTGAACATCGCCGTGCTCACGGTTTCCGACACGCGCACGCTGGAGACGGACAAGTCCGGCGACACCCTGGTCGAACGCATCGCGCGCGACGGCCACGTGCTGAAGGATCGCGCGATCGTCACCGACGACGTCGCCCTGATCCGTGCGCAGGTTAAGAATTGGATCGACGATCCCGCGATCGAGGTCGTGATCTCGACCGGCGGTACCGGCGTGACCGGCCGCGACGTGACGCCCGAGGCGATGGAAGGGCTGTTCGAGAAGAAGATCGAAGGTTTCGGCGAGACCTTCCGCTGGATCAGCTTCCAGAAGATCGGCACGTCGACGATGCAGAGCCGCGCCACGGCCGGCGTCGCCAACGCCACCTATATCTTCGCGCTGCCGGGCTCGACCGGTGCCTGCAAGGACGGCTGGGACGACATCCTCCGCCAGCAGCTCGACATCCGCTTTCGGCCCTGCAACTTCGCAGAGCTGATGCCGCGCCTCAACGAAGGCAAGCCACCTCGCAGTGGCTGAACGCCGGTGACCGATCCGTTCGACGGCGAGGCGCTGCCGGCCACTGGGACGGCGCACGGTCATGTCCGCTTGAAGAACGGTCTGCTGGCGCGCATCGCCTACGCCCACGAAGGGGATCCGACGGCGGCGACGCGGTTGAACGTCCAGGCCGAGGCCTTTCGTTATCTTGAGCCCGCCGGCTGCACGCCGCGCCTGCATGAGGTGATCGGGCCGCGACCGGGTCTGCCGGGCGGCGCGCTGATCGTCGACTTCATCGACGGCCATCCGCCGCGTCTGCCCGACGAGCTCGACACGATGGCAGAGACGCTGGCCGCGATTCACGCGTTGCCGTTGCCGCCCGCGACGTCGGCGATCCCGCGCCAGGCCGATCCGTTCGGACAGACGCTCGCGGCCATCGAGCCGCTGGTTGCGCGCTTCCTCGACAAGGCCGTGCCCGATGTTGATGCACGCGCCGAGATCGTCGACGAACTCGGGATCGTGCGTGACCTGGCCTCGACGCTCGATCGTGGGATGCAGCCGCTCACGGTGGCATTGGCCGACACCCATCCCGGCAACTTCATCGTCGATCGGCGCGGCACCGCGTGGTTCGTCGACCTCGAGAAAGTGCATGTCGGCTCGCCCGCGATCGATCTCGCGCACGCGACCCTGCCGACCTCGACCTTGTGGCATCCCGATATCGGTGTGCTGCTGACGGGCGAACAGGTGCAGGCGTTCTATGACGACTATCTGGCACTGTTGCCGCGCGAGAAGGCGGTCGCGCTGGCCCCGTGGCTGATGCCGATGCGGCGCCTGACCTGGCTGCGCACCACGCTGTTCATGGCGCGCTGGCGGGTCGAGACGCGCAGTCCGCGCGACCCATCCAATCCCGGCCAGTGGAGCGACGCGGGTCTCGAGACGCGCATGAAGCAGCATATCGATGCGCGCATCGATCGCTGCTTCGGCGTCGATGCCATCCGCGCCGTGCGCCGGGAGTGGTTATAGCGGCTTGACCATCCGAAAGGTCTCGGACGTGAAGCCGCCGCGCTCGTAGAAGTCGACGGCGCGCTTGTTGTGCGCGAAGACGTCGAGGCTGAGCAGCCGGTAGCCGCGCGAGCGCGCCCACGTTTCCGCCGCGGCCATCAGCTTCGCCGCGACGCCGAGGCCCTCCGCTTTCGGCGTCACGGCAAGCAGAGATATGTAGCCGCAAGGTTCTTCCGTCACGCCGTCCTTGCCGGGCCGCAGATGGATGTAGCCCAGCCGCCGTCCACTCTCGTTCTGCGCGATCACCGTCGACGATCCATCGGCCGGCGCGAAGGACACGGCCATGTGGCGGTCCTGGAAGCCGTCCATCGCGGCGGTGTCGTGCCAGGGCGGGCCGGGCACGCGCGACAGGCGCGGCGAGAGGCCGTCGATGAAGGGGCGGTCGTCGGCCGTGGCAGGCCGCAAGCTGACGGTGGTCATGGGCACCCTGTACCACTAGGGGCAGTGGCTTGACTCGTTCTTGATTTGTTCCATGATTGCTGGGTCATGAAAACGCCCGCCGAGCCGCTCTATCCCGACGACCAGATCGCCGAGCCGCAGCAGAACGGCCGCGGTGCGCTGTCGAACGCGTCGAGCCGCTACGACGACGACAAGAAGATCCGTACGACCGACGGCTGGGAAATCGACGACGAGCTGCCGCCGCTGCGCACGACGCTGACCAGGGACGCCACGCGCACCATCCTCGCGCGCAACACCTCGCCCGACATCCCGTTCGACCGCTCGATCAATCCCTATCGCGGCTGCGAGCATGGCTGCATCTACTGCTTCGCGCGGCCGACCCATGCCTATCTCGGCCTGTCGCCCGGCCTCGATTTCGAGACCAAGATCCTGTTCAAGCCCGAGGCGGCCAAGCTGCTGATGGCCGAACTGGCGGCGCCGAAATATCGCTGCGACGTGGTGGCGATGGGCACCAACACCGATCCCTACCAGCCGGTCGAGCGCGAGATGAAGGTGACGCGCTCGATCCTCAAGGTGCTGAGCGACTTCAACAACCCGGTCGGCATCGTCACCAAGAACCATCTGGTGACGCGCGATATCGACATCCTGGGCGACATGGCCAGGCGCAACCTCGCCGAGGTGTTCCTGTCGATCACGACCCTCGACAAGGATTTGGCGCGCGATATGGAGCCGCGGGCCTCGGCCCCGCACCGCCGGCTCGAGGCGATCAAGCGGCTGGCCGACGCGGGCGTCCCGGTGGGCGTGATGACCGCGCCGATGATCCCGGGGCTGAACGATCACGAGATGGAGGCGATCCTCGACGCATCCGTGAAGGCCGGCGCCACGCGCGCGGGCTACACCGTCCTCAGGCTGCCGCTCGAGATCAAGGACCTGTTCGACGAATGGCTGCGCGCCAACCGGCCCGACCGTGCCGAGCGCGTGCTGTCGCTGATCCGCCAGATGCGCGGCGGCGCGCTCTACCAGGCCGAGTTCGGCAGGCGCATGAAAGGCGAGGGCCCGATCGCGCAGCTGCTCAGCGCCCGCTTCGCCGCTGGCGTGAAGCGCCTCGGCCTCAACCGCGTCCGCTACCGCCTCGACACGCTCCGCTTCGCCGTCCCCGAAAGCGCCCGCACCGCGCTGGTCGACGCCAAGCGCGACGCCCGCCAGATGAAGCTTTTCTGATGCGTCTTGTTGTTGAGGGAAGGTCCCTCCACTCCGCTTCGCTCCGGTCGGGACGACGGAGGGAGATTTCCCGTCTCGACCGAAGCCGAGCGAAGCGAGGCGTAGCGGAGAGACCTTCTATCGGCCGAAAGCCGCTCGATGCGTAGTCCCGTCGTGTACATCCTCGCCAGCCCGAATGGACGTGCTCTGTATGTCGGCGTCACCACCGATCTTGGCCGGCGCTTGGACGAGCATCAGCGCGGTTTGTCTGAGCACACGGCCCGTTACAACATCTCCCGCCTCGTGTTCATCGAAGCACACGAGACTGCTCCGGACGCGATCAACCGCGAGAAGCAACTCAAGAAGTGGCGGCGCGAGAAGAAGATCGCGTTGATCGACGCTGCCAACCCGGAATGGCTCGATCTGTCTGGAGAGATTCACTAACGAACGCGTCGTCCACGATTGCGGCTTGTTGAAGCAAGGTCTCTCCACTCCGCTTCGCTTCGGTCGAGACGACGGGATTAGCCAAGGAAACGAACCATGGGCCATAGCTCGCGCCACCTCTTCCTGGAGATGCGCTCCTCGTATTCTTCCAGCCTCGTGCGGCCGAACGCGGTCGGGCGGCAGGTCATACCGAACAGGTCGTCGGTGCCGAGCGGCGCGATCACGCTGAGGCTGTCGTCGTCTTCCAGCCGCACGCCGACCGCCGTCACGGTCTCGAGCCAGAAGGTCATCGCGTCGGCGGTGTCGCGGTGGGGCGCCACGGTCTTCTTGCGCAGGTGCATGCGCGCCTGGTTCCGCACTTCCCACGACACGCCGGAGATCATCTGGTCGAGGCGCGTCTCGTAGGCGGCCTCGCGCTCTTTCGACACATCCGACGGGTCGAAGAACAGCACGTCGACGTCGGGCGGCTGGCGCGGCGGCGAAATGCCGTGCAGATGGTCCCAGACGCGATTGCGCACGAAGCCTGCGGCGATGCACCAGTCGGGCAAAGCGAGCGCGCGGGCGGCACGAAGCTGTTTCATGCCCACAGGGTCCTGCGCGATGATGGCGGCGACCGGGTTCATCCGGTCACTGTATCGAGGTGCGCGGGGGATATGCCGAGCTTTCGTCACGAGATGCGCTGCGAGAGCCTGTATGCCGGCGAAATCGTCGCCGAGCTTCAGGTCGTGCGCATCGCCGGCATCGACGAAGTAGGGCGCGGCCCGCTCGCCGGGCCGGTGATGGCCGCGGTCGCGGTGATCGACCGCACGGCGGCCAGGCGCAGGCTCCTGAAGCTGATCGACGATTCCAAGAAGCTCGAGCTGGAGGACCGCGAGGCCGCCTACGAGGCGATGATCGCCTCGGGTATCGTGCAGTTCGCGCTGGGCGAGGCGAGCGTCGAGGAGATCGACCGGATCAATATCCTGCAGGCGACGTTCCTCGCCATGCGCCGGGCCTTGCAGGCGCTGGCCGACCGGCCGCATGTCGTGCTGATCGACGGCAACCAGAAGCCGCCCGAACTAGGATGTCGCGCCGAGATGATCGTGGGGGGCGACGCGGTGTCCTATTCGATCGCCGCCGCCTCGATCTTCGCCAAAGTGACGCGCGACCGCTACATGTCGCAGCTCGCCGAGCAGTTTCCGGGTTACGGCTGGCACACCAATCGCGGCTATTCGAGCCGGGAACATCTGGCGGCGCTCGGCCGTTTGGGACCGACGCCGCATCATCGGCGCAGCTTCGCGCCGGTGCGCGAGAGCACGCTCGCCTTTGGTATGGCGGACTAGGCAGAGGACAAATAAATCATGGCCGATCAGGACAAGGACGCGGCGGACCACAAGGCCCTGCTGGCGGAACTGCGGGCGGAGATCCTCGCCAAGACGCACGGCGACAAGCAGGCCCGCCTGCTGGAGCGGGTGCGCGAGATGGAAACCTCGCCCGTGTCGCCGAGCTTCGGCGACCACATCAAGGCGCTGACCGAGGAAGCCGAGGAAGATGCCGCGATGATCGCCCCGTTCCTGTCGCGCCTGTCGAGCCTGTTGCCCTAGCGGCCCGAGACGAGTTCCTGCGTGAACTCGATCCGCGGCAGCGTTTCCTTCGGTACACCCTGGACCAACGGCCGCGCCGCCAGCGCCTGATCGCGGTTGGCGGCGACCGCCAGCGCGTGCCGGGTTTCGGCACGGGATTGCAGCATCGTTGCAAGCAGGAGCGTGATGGCCAGTCCGGCCACAATCATCCCGAAACCTTTGAGGAATCCCCAAGCCACCGGCGTTTCCATTCTTGCCCATTCCCTATTTGCATTAGGAACGGGTCCAAGAACGATTTAGTTGCAGAATCACCGAATCTTTTCGAACTTCACGCTCATGAAGCTGTATTACGCCGCCCACACCTGCTCGCTCGCCACCCACATCGTGCTGGAGGAAGTCGGCGCCGACTATTCGGTCGAGCGCATCTCCTTCGCCGCCACGCAGCAGCGCTCGCCCGAGTTCCTCAAGATCAACCCGAAGGGTCGCGTTCCTGCCCTGGTGACCGACAAGGGCATCCTCACCGAGACGCCGGCGATGCTGGTCTATGTCGCGCAGACTTTCCCGAAGACCAACCTCGCGCTGATGGACGATCCCTTCGCCTTCGCCCGGGTGCAGGCCTTCAACTCCTATCTCTGCTCGCACCTGCACGTGGCGCACGCGCACCGCATGCGCGGCACGCGCTGGGTCGACGCCGCCGACACGCAGGCCATCGAGGCGATGCAGCGCGGCGTGCCGAAGGCGGTGGGCGAGGCGTTCGAGATGGTCGAGCGCGAGATGCTGAAGGGCCCGTGGGTGATGGGCGAGCACTTCACCGTATGCGACGCCTATCTCTTCACGCTCGCGCAGTGGCTCGAAGCCGACGGCGTCGTGCCCGCGCGCATCCCGAAGGTGATCGACCACCGCAAGCGGATGTCGGAACGCGCCACCGTGAAGAAGGCGATCGCCCAGGAACTCGCCTAGGGCTGGTATGTCGGCCGTCTGTTGAAGACTCGATCTTGTGGAACGATCATCTAAACAATTGAATCAATTGTAATTTCTTGACGTCGACTCGGTGGATGACTCATCTTCCACCGATGCCTGTGGATAATCTTGATCGCGTTCTCGTCGGCGACTGCATCGAACTGATGAACGGCCTGCCCGAGGGCAGCGTCGACATGGTCTTCGCCGACCCGCCCTATAATCTTCTGCTGGGTGGCGACCTGCTGCGGCCCGATCACAGCAAGGTCGATGCGGTCGACGACGACTGGGACAAGTTCTCCGATCCGGCCGACGCCCAGGCGACGGGCTTCGCCGAGTACGACAAGTTCACGCGCGCCTGGCTGAAGGCCGCGCGCCGGGTGCTGCGGCCCGGCGGCACGCTCTGGGTGATCGGCAGCTACCACAACATCTTCCGCGTCGGCACGGCGTTGCAGGACGAGGGCTACTGGCTGCTGAACGACATCGTGTGGCGCAAGTCGAACCCGATGCCGAACTTCCGCGGCAAGCGCTTCACCAACGCCCACGAGACGATGATCTGGGCGGCGCGCGACCGCGCCAACAAGAAGTACACCTTCAACTACAACTCGATGAAGGAGCTGAACGAGGGCGTGCAGATGCGCTCGGACTGGCTCCTGCCGCTGTGCACTGGCGGCGAGCGTTTGAAGGACGAGGACGGCAAGAAGGCGCATCCGACGCAGAAGCCGGAGTCGCTACTGTTCCGCTGCATCATGGCCGCGTCCAATCCCGGCGACGTCATCCTCGATCCGTTCTTCGGCACCGGCACGACCGGCGCCGTCGCGCGCCGCCTCGGCCGCCACTTCATCGGCCTCGAGCGCGACCACACCTATGCCGCCATCGCGCGCAAGCGCATCGCCGAGATCGTGCCGCTCGAAGGCCAGGATCTGAAGCCGATGCCGAGCAAGCGCAGCGAGCCGCGCATCCCGTTCGGCACCCTGATCGAAGCGGGGTTGCTGCGGCCCGGCACCGTGCTCAGCGATCCCAGCGGCCGCCTGCACGCGCGCGTGCGCGCCGACGGCACGCTGTCGTCGGCCGACGCCAGGGGCGAGCATCGTGGCTCGATCCACCAGGTTGGTGCGGCGGTGCAGGGCGCACCGGCCTGCAACGGCTGGACGTTCTGGCACTTCGAGCAGGGCGGCGCGCGCCGCCCGATCGACCAGCTGCGCCAGCAGGTCCGCTCGGGCCTCTAGACTTTTCTAGTTCTTCACGGCGTGCGCGATGACCTTGCGCATGACCGTGGGCAGCGCGCGTTCATCGAGGCGATCGATCGTCACCCAGTCGCTGCCGGGCGCGAGCTTGGCCAGCCGCGTGGTCGTGGCCAGCGCGTGCGCGACCGTGAGCTCGAGATGGAAGTGCGTGAAGGTATGGCGCACGCCGCCCTCCAGCACCTTCCAGTTGGCCGGTACCGGCGCTTCCTTCAGCGCGTCGGCGAGGACGAGCTTGCCCTCGCGCCAAGCGCTCGACGGCACTTCGTCCATGCCGCCCAGCAGGCCCTTGGGCGGCCGCTTGCGCAGCAGCACCGCGCCCTCGCGGCTCGACAGCACGAAGGCGACGCCGCGGCGCGTCGGCTTGTCGGCCTTGGGCGCGCGGCGCGGCAGCTCCTCGGCGATGCCGAGCGCGCGCGCCTTGCAGCCGTCCATCAACGGACAGATCACGCAGCTCGGCTTGCGGGGCGTGCACACCGTGGCGCCGAGATCCATCATCGCCTGCGCGTAGTCGCCGGCGCGCCGTGACGGCACGAGCTCGGCGGCGCGCAGCTGGATCTCCGGCTTCACGTCGGGCAGCGGCGTCTGAAGGGCGAGCAGGCGGGCGATCACGCGCTCGACATTGCCGTCGACCGCCGAGGCCGGATGGTCGAAGGCGATCGCGCGGATCGCCGATGCGGTGTAGGGGCCGATGCCGGGCAAGGCGAGCAGCGTCGCCTCCGCGTCGGGAAAGCGGCCGCCGTGGCGTTCGACCACCGCCTTGGCGCAGGCATGCAGGTTGCGGGCGCGGGCATAGTAGCCGAGGCCGGCCCAGGCCGAGAGCACGTCGTCGAGCGGCGCGTCGGCCAGCGCCTCGACGGTCGGCCAGCGCTTCACAAAGCGGTGAAAGTAGTCGTGAACCGTGGCCACCGTGGTCTGCTGCAGCATGATCTCGGAAAGCCAGACACGATAAGGCTCCGTGCGCTCTCCGGCCGGCGCACGCCACGGCATGGTGCGACGATGACGATCGTACCAGGCGAGCAGGCGTGAGGCGTGATTGGCGGGCGAGGTCATGGTCATGTAAGCGGGCCTGCCCTACCATAAGACACAGCGTTTGAAAGGACCCATGCGGGAAAACGGCTTCCGCGCCATCGGCGGCTTGACCCAGCGGCTGACCGCCGGCCTCGGCAAGGGGCGCAGCACGTCGATCGCGCGCCTGCGCGCCGACTGGACGGCGATCGTCGGCGCCGATCTCGCACGCTGCACGCAGCCCGAGGCGCTGATCGCCGGCCGCGGCGGGCGGGCCGGCGCCAAGCTGCTGCGTCTCAAGGTGGCTGGCGCCGCGGCGCTCGAGGTCCAGCATCGCGGCGCGCAGATCGTCGAGCGCGTGAATGCCTATCTCGGCCACCGCCAGATCGAGGACATCCGCCTCGTGCAGGGCGCCATCGCGCGGGCGCCCGCGCCGCCGCCGCGCCCCAAGCCCGCGCCCGAGGTCGTGGCGCGCATGAGCGGCCAGGTGGCCGGCGTGAAGGATCCGGAGTTGCGCGAGGCGTTGGCCCGGCTCGGCGCCCGCATCGCCACCAGCCGCGACACAGGCCGGCGCGGCGTGCTGCTGGGGGTGCTGGGATCGATGCTGCTGGTCCGCGGCACGCGCGCGCAAGACGAGGGGCCGGGGCGCTATCTCGCCGCGGTGCCGGGCGACCACATCCTGGGCGACCCCAAGGCGTCCAACATCATCATCGACTATTTCTCACTGACCTGCCCGCACTGCGCGAACTTCAACGCCGCGGTCATGCCCGTGGTGCGCAAGGAATGGGTCGACACCGGCAAGGCGAAGCTGATCATGCGGCACTTCCCGTCGGACGCGATCGCGACGCAGGCGGCGCTGCTGGCGGAATGCACCGGCGACGGCAAGTTCTACGACACGGTCGATGCGCTGTTCCGGGCCCAGATCGACTGGCTGACCGCGTCCGACCCCAACGCCGAGATGATCAAGGTACTGGGGGCGCTGGGCGTGGCCCAGGACGCCGCCATCGCCTGCCAGGCCAACGACCGGCTTTTGAACAAAGTCATCGCCGATGTGCAGTCCGGGCAGGCGCTCGGGGTCCGCCGGACGCCGAGCCTGTTCATCAACGAGCAGTACTACGGCATGCCCGGTGACGGTGCGGCGGGCATTTCGACGATTCTGCACCAGGTGGGACGATGAATCATTCGGGCTAGCCCGAATCTTGTTTGACTCCCCACAGGCTCAATTCCCAAGATGTAGTGGAGAGGAAGAAGATTATGCGTAATATCTTGATTGTCGCCGGCGGAGCCGTGGCGGTGGTCGCGATCGCGGCTGGCGTCTATTTCGGCGGCCGTCCGAGCGCTCCCGGCCAGGCGCCGGTGGCGTCGGCCGTGGCGGCAGGCGGTGCGACGGCCCAGTCGGCCCAGCCGGCGGCGGCCACCGGCAAGAGCCTCCTCGAGGTCCAGCCGGGCGACCATGTCATGGGCGATGCCAAGGCGCCGATCACGCTGATCGAGTACGCCTCGCTGACCTGCCCGCATTGCGCCCACTTCGCCACGACGGTGCTGCCCGAGATCGAGAAGAAGTGGGTCCAGACCGGCAAGGTGAAGGTCGTCTTCCGCGACTTCCCGCTCGACCAGATCGCCACCAAGGCCGCCCAGCTCGCCGAGTGCTCGGGCAACGACAAGTACTACGCCGTCCTCGACATGATCTTCCGCGGCCAGGGCAACTGGGCCACCGCGTCCGACCCGATCGCGGAGCTGTCGAAGTCGCTGCGCATCGCCGGCATGGGCGACAACGAGGTCAAGGCCTGCCTGGCGAACGACGCCGTGGCGACGGGCGTGATCAACGACTATCGCGGCGGTGAGTCGCTCGGCGTCAACTCGACGCCGACGCTCTTCATCAACGGCGAACAGTTCAAGGGCGCGCGATCGATCGAAGAACTCGACGCGTTGTTCACCAAGCTGGCGAAGTAGCCAGGACAATCGAGTAACAAGAAAAAGCGTGGGGTAGATGGTGCAGTTCGACAAACTCCGGCTCTCCGGTTTCAAGTCCTTCGTCGACCCGACGGAACTCGCCATCGAGCCCGGTATGACCGGCATCGTGGGCCCCAACGGCTGCGGCAAGTCGAACCTCGTCGAGGCCCTGAAATGGGTCATGGGCGAGACCTCGGCCAAGCAGATGCGCGGCTCGGAGATGGAGGACGTGATCTTCGCCGGCGCCGGCACGCGGCCCGCGCGCAACATCGCCGAAGTCACCCTGTCGCTCGACAACAAGACCCGCACCGCGCCCGCGATGGTGAACGACGCCGACCAGCTCGACGTCGTGCGCCGCATCGAGCGCGGCCACGGCTCGGCCTATTCGATCAACGGCAAGGAGATCCGCGCCCGCGACGTGCAGACGCTGTTCGCCGACGCCGCCACCGGCTCGCGCTCGACCGCTCTGGTCAGCCAGGGCCGCGTCGGCACGCTGATCAACGCCAAGCCGGCCGACCGCCGCTCGATCATCGACGAGGCCGCCGGCATCACCGGTCTCTATGCCCGCCGTCACGAGGCCGAGCTGCGTCTGCGCGCTGCCGAACAGAACCTCGCGCGCGTGCAGGACGTGCTGGTCGCGCTGGAAGAGCAGCACAAGGGCCTGAAGCGCCAGGCGCGCCAGGCCAGCCGTTACCGCAACCTCTCCGATCACATCCGCCGCGCCGAAGCGCAGGTCCTGGCGCTGAAGCTCGCCAATGCCGAGCGCGAGCTCGCCGACGCGGGCGAGCGCCTCACCGAAGCCGAGGCGCAGGTCGCCGACCTCACGCGGCTGGTCGGCCTCGCCACCACCGCGCAGGCGGAGGCCTCGACCGCGCTGCCGCCGCTGCGCAACGACGAGGCCGCCGCCGCCGCCGCCCTGCAACGCCTGCGTTCGGCCAACGATGCGCTCAGCGCCGAAGGCGAGCGTGTCGCCGCCGCCCAGCAGGAAGCCGAGACGCGGCTGGCCCAGACCGAATCCGACCTCGGCCGCGAGCGCGGCCGCAGGGGCGACGCCGAGACCGCGATCGCCGATCTCGACACCCAGCGCACGACGCTCGAGCAGGAGCGCGTCGGCGAGGAGGATCGCGCCGCCGAAGCCCAGCAGGCGCGCGACGCCGCGCATGAGGCGACCGCCGGCGCCGAGGCCGAGCACGAGGCGCTCACCCGCCAGATCGCCGACGACGAGGCGCTGCGCGACAGCGTGAGCCGCGAGATCGCCGACCTGCGCGAGCGTCTGCGCCGCCTGCAGGCGCGCCGCGAGGAGATCGCCACCCAGCAGCGCCAGGTCGAGAGCGAACTCGCGAACCTGCCGGCGCTGCCGGAGGTCGAGGCCGCGCTCGAAGCCGCGCGCGCCGCGCTCGACGAGGCCCGCCTGAAGGGCGAGCAGGCGATCGATGCGGCCCGCGAGGCCGAGCGCTACGAATCCGAGGCCGCGCGCGAAGCGGTCGCCAAGGCCGAGGCCGAGCGCATCGAGACCGAGCGCGCCCGCGCCAGCGAGCGCCAGGCCGCCGAGGCGAGCCACGCCGCCGCCACCGAGACGCTGCAAAAGACCAACGCGCGCCTGACCAAGCTGCGTGCCGAGGAGGGCGGCCTTGCCGCCGCGCTGAAGTCGGCCGCCGACTCGCTGTGGCCGCCGCTGCTCGACGCGCTCACCGTCGAGCCGGGCTTCGAGACCGCGCTGGGCGCGGCGTTCGGCGAAGACCTCGAGGCCTCGTCCGACCGCGGCGCGCCGACGCACTGGCTGCCGCTCGGCGCGCTCGCGGATGCGCCGGCGCTGCCCGAAGGCGCGACGCCGTTGTCGACGCATGTCAAGGCGCTGCCCGAACTCGAGCGTCGCCTCGCCTTCATCGGCATCGTCGCCGACGACGCCACGGGCGCGGCATTGCAGTCGAGCCTCAAGGCCGGCCAGCAGCTCGTCACCGCCGAGGGCGCGGTGTGGCGCTGGGACGGCTACACGATGCGCGCCGGCGCGCCGACGCCGGCGGCCGTGCGCCTCAGCCAGCGCAACCGCCTGGCCGAGATCCGCCAGCAGATCGACGGCGTTGCCGCCGAGCATGCCGAGCACCAGGCCCATGTCGACGCCGAGGCGGCCGCGCTGGCCGCCGCGCGCGATGCGGAGAAGACGTCGGTCGAGCAGGCCCGCGCCAACGAGCGCGCCGTGGCCGAAGCCTCGCGCCGCAAGACCCAGGACGCGGGCGAGGCGACCCGTGCGGCCGAGCGCGCCGCGCAGAGCGCCGTCACCGCCGCCGAAGGCGCCGCCACCAAGGCGAGCGAGCGTCACACCGAGGTCGCGCGCCGCACCGACCAGCTGCGCACGCGCCTGGCGGGCATCGCCGAGGCGGTGGCCGAGAGCGACGCGGCCGTGGCCGAGGTCGAAATGCGCCGCACCTTCCGCGAGGCGCGCCTGTCGTCGATCTCCGACACCCAGGCCGATCGCGTGACCGCGGGCGCGCTGCGGGCGCGGATCGCCGAGCTGCGCGCGGCGCTGGTCGAGGCCGAGGGCCTGTGCAGCCGCCTCGCCCGCGAGTCGGCCATGCGGGTCGAGCGGCTGGGCAAGATCGCCCAGGACCATGCCGGCTGGAGCACGCGTCTCGCCGACGCCGACGTCCAGATCGGCGAACTCGACACGCGCCGCGAGCAGATCGCCGCGGCGATCGCCGAGCTGGCCGCCAAGCCCGCCGAGATCGAGGCCAAGAAGCTGGCGCTCGGCGAGGAGATCGCCAAGGCCGAGGCCAACCGCCAGGAAGCCGCCGACCGCCTCGCCATCGGCGAGACGCGGCTCGGCGAAGCCGACAAGGCGATGCGCCAGGCCGAGGGCGAGCTTGCCGCCGCGCGCGAGAGCCGCGTGCGCCGCGAGGGCCTCGCCGAACAGGCGACCAAGGACCGCGAGGCCGTCGTCGAGCGTATCGCCGAGCGCCTGCGCTGCGAGCCCGAGGGTGTGCTGGCACTGGCCGAGGTCGAGACGCTCGAGGAGCTGCCCGAACTCGACAAGGCCGAGCACAAGCTCGAGCGCCTCGTGCACGAGCGCGAGACCATGGGTGCGGTGAACCTGCGCGCCGAGGAGGAAGCCAACGAGCTCGAGCAGCAGATCACCGGCATGACGACCGAGCGCGACGACCTGATCGCCGCGATCGGCCGCCTGCGCCAGGGCATCCAGAGCCTGAACCGCGAGGGCCGCGAGCGCTTCGTCGCCGCCTTCGAGCAGGTCAGCACCCACTTCCAGCAGCTCTTCACCAAGCTGTTCGGCGGCGGCAAGGCCGAGCTGCGGCTCACCGAGTCGGAGGATCCGCTCGAGGCCGGCCTCGAGATCCACGCCTCGCCGCCGGGCAAGAAGCTCCAGGTCATGTCGCTGCTCTCGGGCGGCGAGCAGGCCCTGACGGCGCTGTCCCTGCTGTTCGCGGTGTTCATGACCAACCCGGCACCGATCTGCGTGCTGGACGAGGTCGACGCGCCGCTGGACGACCTCAACGTGGAGCGCTTCTGCGGCCTGGTGAAGGACATCGCCGGCCGCACCGACACGCGCTTCATGGTCATCACCCATCATCGCGTCACGATGGCCCGCATGGACCGCCTCTACGGCGTCACCATGGCCGAGCAGGGCGTGTCGCAGCTGGTGTCGGTCAA
>JAFEFH010000090.1 GCA_018240695.1 Pseudomonadota bacterium
TGGGCGGCGCAGGAGTTGCAGCCGCACATTCCGGTGCAGGGCAATCTCGATCCGCTGATGCTGGTGGTCGGCGGCCGCGCCATGGAGACCGAGGCCAGACGCATCCTCGACAAGCTCGGCCACGGTTCCTTCATCTTCAACCTCGGCCACGGCGTCGTCCCGCAGACCCCGCCCGACAACGTCGCGCGCCTGGTCGAGATCGTGCGCAACTGGAAGCCGTCGTGAGCGGAGAATTTGACCCCTCCGTCGCGGGTTACCGCGACACCTCCCCCGCTGACGGGGGAGGAAGGGTTTCCCTCCCCATTCAAATGGGGAGGTGTCGACGTCCTACGCCGACGGAGGGGTCATGAAAATCGCCGTCGTCCTCTTCAATCTCGGCGGACCCGATTCGCTCGACGCCGTGAAGCCGTTCCTGCGCAACCTGTTCAGCGATCCGGCGATCATCACCTTGCCGACGATCCTGCGCTGGCCGCTGGCGCGGCTGATCGCGGGCCGCCGCGCGGGCAAGGCGCGGGGCATCTACGCTCAGATCGGCGGCGCATCGCCGATCGTCGGCCAGACCGAGATGCAGGCGCAGGCGTTACAGGAAGCACTGGTCCCGCTGGGCGACAGTTGGGACGAATGGCGGTGCTTCGTCTGCATGCGCTACTGGCATCCGATGACGCACGAGGTCGTGCAACAGGTCCGCCGTTTCGCGCCTGAGCAGATCGTGTTGCTGCCGCTCTATCCGCAATATTCGACGACCACGACAGGCTCGTCGTTCAAGGCCTGGGATGGCGCGATCGCCCGGCTGGGCTCGGCGACGCGCCGCGTGAAGAGCTATCCCATCGAGCCGGGCTTCATCGCGGCCTCGGTCGACCTGGTGAAGCAGGGCCTCGCGGAGGCGGGAACGGCGCAGCCGGTGCGCGTGCTGTTCTCCGCGCACGGCCTGCCCGAGAAGATCATCAAGGCGGGCGATCCCTACCAGAAGCAGATCGAGCAGACGGCCAAGGCCATCGCCGAGCAACTGGGTGACGGCGTCGACTGGACCGTCTGCTACCAGAGCCGCGTCGGTCCGCTGAAATGGATCGGCCCCTCGACCGAGTCGGAGATCGCGCGCGCCGCGACCGACAAGAAGGCGATCGTGCTCTACCCGCTCAGCTTCGTGTCGGAACATTCCGAGACGCTGGTCGAACTCGACATCGACTACCGCAAGCTGGCGACGGAGGCCGGCGTGCCCAAGTATGTCCGCGTGCCGACCGTGGGCACGCACCCGAAATTCATCGAGGGCCTCGCCCGGCTGGTGCGCGATGCTCTATGAGATCCTGAAGGCGCTGCACATCGTGGCGGTCATCGCCTGGATGGCGGGGCTGCTCTATCTGCCGCGTCTGTTCGTCTATCACGCCGACGCCGAGAAGGGGTCGGCACAGAGCGAGACCTTCAAGGTGATGGAACGCCGCCTGCTGCGCGGCATCATGAATCCGGCGATGATCCTCGTCTGGGCGTTCGGCCTCGGCCTCGCCTGGCAGGGCGACTGGTGGCATGCCGGCTGGTGGCAGATGAAGATGGGCCTCGTGATCGGCCTCACCTTCGTGCATCACCTCTACGGCCGCTGGCGCAAGGACTTCGCCGCGGACCGCAACACCCGGCCGGCGCGCTATTATAAATGGTGGAACGAGGTGCCGACCGTGCTGATGATCGGCATCGTCTTCCTCGCGGTGCTGAAGCCCTGGTGAGGCAGAGGTGAGGCAGATCGGACGGCGGACGGCGAGCGGCGGGCTCGCGGCGTTACTGGTGTCGGCGCGCGCCGTCGCGCAGACGCCGGCGCCGGTCGATCCGACGGCCGCGGGATTCTCGCCGCAACGCCTGGCGCGCATCGAGGCCTGGTTCAAGGCGCGCATCGCGTCCGGCGCGATGCCGGGCGCCGCGGTGGCGATCTGGCACGACGGCAAGCCCGCCTACCTGAAGCCGGTCGGCACGCAGGACCGCGCGAAGAAAGTACCGATGCGCTACGACTCGATCTTCTGGATCGCGTCGATGACCAAGACGGTGACCAGCGTCGCGGCGATGATGCTGGTCGAGGACGGCAAGCTCCAGCTCGACGCGCCGGTCGCGCGCTACCTGCCCGAGCTCGCCGACATGAAGGTCGACGGCGCGCCGCCGAAGCGGCCGATGCAGGTGATCGACCTGCTGCGCCACACCGCGGGCCTCACGTACCCTGAGGAAGGCAACACGCCCGAACACCGCCGCTACGACGGCGCGTTCTTCCGGCGCGACCACACCTTGGCGGAGTTCGTGACCAGTCTCGCCGACAAGCCGCTGCTCTATCAGCCGGGCGAGGTCTGGGAATATAGCTGGGGCGTCGACGTGCTGGGCCGCGTGATCGAAGTCGCCTCGGGCCAGAGCCTCGACGTGTTCTTCAGGAAGCGCCTGTTCGATCCGCTGGGCATGGTCGATACCGGCTTCGCCGTGCCGCCGGAAAAGCTCGCGCGCGTGGTCGATCCGGCGCCGGCGGCCGGCCGCTGGCCGCTGTGGGACATCACCAAGCCCGCCAAATTGTTCGCCGGCGGCGCGGGTCTCGCCTCGACCGCGCCGGATTTCCTGCGCTTCAGCCGCATGCTGCTGAACGGCGGCGAGCTCGACGGCAAACGCTATCTCACGACCACGACCGTGAAGCGCATGACGACCGACCAGCTGGCACCCGGCACGCCGTTCAAGGGCGAGGTGGGCAAGTGGGTGGGCCCGAAATGGGGCACGAGCTGGGGCCTGGGCTTCGAAGTCCGCACAAATCCCGACTACAGCCTGCGGCCGGGCGCGGTCGGCAGCTTCGGCTGGTCGGGGATCTGGGGCACCTATTTCTGGATCGACCCGACGGCGCGGCTCGCGGTGGTGATGCTGATCCAGGTCGATCCCTCGGCGATCGGCCGCGACCGCGATGCCGTGCGCCATCTCACCTATGCCGCGCTGAGCGTGATGCAGCCGCCGGAACCCGCGGCCGCGCCGCCGCCGCGCGAACGGCGTCACCTCGAACGCTTCATCGGCACCTACGATTTCGGCGCGTCGCTCAGCGTTCACGACAAACGCGGGGCCTTTCCGGGCTCGTCCTTCACCGGCGTCGGTCTCGAGATCGAGGTCGTCAAAGGCGTTGTCGTCGTGCGCACACCGATCCCCGGCGGGCCCGCGTTGCGCGCGGGCGTGCGGACCGACGATGTCGTCGCCGCCGTCGACGGCAGGACGTTGCAGGACCGCGACCTCGACTCGGTGCTCGCGGCGATGCGCGGGTCGCCGGGCACGAAGGTCACGCTGACGATCCGGCGCGGCGATCTCACGTTCGATGTGCAGGTGACCCGCGCGCCCATCCAGATCGCCGGCGCGCGTGTCGAGGTTACCGTCGCGAACGACGAGCTGGTCGTCACGGCGGTCGGCCTGTGGCCGGTGTTCGACTTCGAGAAGGGCAAGCCCACTGTGGTGAAGTGCATCGCCGACGCCGCCTTCCGCAATCCCGGCGGCGAGGGCGGCCGCCTCACCTTCACCGGCGCCGGCGTCCCGCGCCCGACCGACGGCGGCGAGCCGCTGGCCAAGGCCACCGGCGTCCTGCTCAATCCCGGCCCGGAGCAGATTGAGGGCCGGAAGGTCGACTAGCTTGTCGTCAACGGAGGTCGGTTTTTCTGCTTAAGCTCGTTGGAGATGGGCGTAGGCCCCTAACATTAGGTTGTGGCAATCACACTAGACCGCGTTATGGTTGAGCCCTTCCAATGGCAGGCTCAAGCGAAATCGGGGGGAACTATGCGCGCTATTTTTCTGGCATGTCTGCTCGTGTTAGGCGCAACCGCCGTTCACGCTCAAACAAAGACATTTGTCCAATCCGACATAACGCTCGAAGGCATTCGCATTCACGGGATTTCTTTAACCATAAGTCGCGTCCACGATAATGCGACTGCCAAGCCTTTAGTCTACGTCACAGCAACTTATGCGGTTACGAATTTCGGCAACAAGGGCAGTCGAACAGGTGTCCCGATTTTTGTGCGGTTACTCGACAAGAATAGAAACGATAAAACATTGCCGGCCCCCGGCGTCATGTATGTTCAGCCGTTCAATTTTACCGCGGCTCGCGAGTGCCGAACTCTTGAAGGCCCTTCACTCTCCGAAGCAAGATCAGTACCGCCTGACTTTTTTGATCTGACACAAGACTTGATCATGATCGTCGGGGATGAGCAGCCATTTGGTTGCGTTCACTAATGAACAAGTAATTGGGACCCCGAAACACGGACCGGTGACAAACGTCGCAGTCAGCAAATTTGGCCCCCCTACTTCTCATTTGCACGTAGAAACGGGGGGCCTTGAAGGCGTTGCGAATATCACAATATAAGGAGGATGATCCGCGCCGTCGCCGCTCTCCCACCGCCTCGTTTCTCTGTCGTTTTCCGGCGACAGGCAGAGGCATTTGAGCGCGGAATCATTGGAGGAAATAAGCGCTCCGTTTTATTTCCCCTTACTATAACGGTCACCTTTGGTGACCATTGCGGATTATGGGGCCTTTGGCGCCCAGGCCGCACGCTGGAGCATGACGCCGGCGGAGAGCAGGGCGTAGGCCACGAACGACGCCGCGACGATCCAGGTCAGCGTCGTCATAGTGCCGCCGAACGCCGCCACCGCGATCCAGCTGCCACCGGCCGCGACGGCGAGGCGGAAAGACACGGCGATGGTCGGCCACAGCGTCTTGCCCGCGCCTTGCGCGGCGAACGACATCACAAAGCCCACGCCATAGAAGGCATAGAACGGACCGACGATGCGCAGGTAGGGCGCGCCCGCCGCCATCACCTCGGGATCGTGCGTGAACAGGCCGACCCACAGAGTGGGCAGCAGTGCCGCGGCAATGCCGATCGCGCCGGTGAGGCCCGCGCCGACCAGCATCGAGATCCACGCGATGTGGCGCGCCCGCGCGCCCTGGCCCGCGCCGACATTGATGCCGACCATGGTCAGCACCGCGGACGACAGACCGAACAGGATCGGGATCAGCACATAGTCGAGACGCGACGCAGTGCCGTAGCCCGCCAGCGCCGCGGTGCCGAACAGGCCGACCGCGCCGGTGACGAGGATCACGCAGAGGTTGGTCTGCACGGCGTTGAACGCGGTCGGCAGGCCGACCTTCAGGATGTCGGCGAACAGGCGGCCTTGCAGCGGCGTCACGGTGAGCGTGAGGCCGGAGCGGCCCGAGCGCATGTAGCGCAGCATCACGAACAGCGCGCCGACATAGTAGAGGTTGAACGCGACACCGGCGCCCGCGATGCCCAGGCGCGGGATCGGGCCGAAGCCGAAGATCAGCGCGGGCGAGATCGGGATCATCACGATGGCGCCGACCAGGGTCACGAGCGCGGGCACCTTGACGTTGCCCGAGCCGCGCAACGCGGCGGCCAGCAGGTTCACGATCCAGACCGCGATCGCACCGGAGAACAGGATGTCGGAATAGTCCAGCGCCGCGACCAGCGAGGCGTCGCGGCCGCCCAGCGCGCCGTAGAGCGCGGGCCCGGCCCACAGGATGCCGCCGGTGAACAGCGCGCCGCAGACGATGGCCACGACGATCGAGTGGAAGACCAGCGCATCGGCGTCCTGCTGGCGGCCCGCGCCGATCGCGCGCGCGACCGCCGAGGCGACGCCGCTGCCCAGCCCGCCGTTCGAGGTGGTGGCCATCAGCATGAAGATCGGGAACACCAGCGCCACGCCCGCCAGCGCGTCGGTGCCGAGGAAGCCCACATAGTAGGTCTCGGCGATGCCGACGGCGGTCTGCGCGATCATCACGCCGATGGTCGGCAGCGCCATCCTCACCAGGGTCGAGACGATCGGCCCCTCGAGCATCGCGGCGCGGGCGCGCGCCTTGCGCTCGGCACCGGCGGCCTGGAGACGGGACGGTGCAGCGCTTTGGGCGAGGGAAGACGGGGCAACAGCGGCGGCGGCATCGGACATCGAACGGACCTCCTCCCGGCCATGGCCGGGTTCAATCATAGAACCAGTTGGCTCATTAGGCCCCGGGCGTTCTATGATGCAACCGCGTTTGCAAAAGGTTATCTCATGCGACGGAAAAGCCTCTCCGGGGCCGCGTGCCCCATCGCGCGCACCCTCGACATCATCGGCGACTGGTGGACGTTGCTGATCGTACGGGATTGCCTGCGCGGGATGCGGCGCTTCAGCGAACTCCAGAAGAACCTCGGCGTCTCGAAGAACATCCTGACGCGCCGCCTGCGCGCGCTGGTCGCCCAAGAAATCCTCGAGCAGAAGCCGGCCGCCGACGGCTCGGCCTACCAGGAGTATCACCTCACCGAGAAGGGCCGCGGCCTGTTCCCGGTGCTGGTCGCGCTCGGCCAGTTCGGGCGCGAGAATTTGCCCGGCCGCGATCCCAATCCGATGACCCTGGTCGACAAGAAGAACCGCCAGCCGGTCCGCAAACTGGAAATCCGCGCCGCGGACGGGCGCGTCCTGTCGCCCGGCGATACGCTGATGACGCGCCTGCATTGAGGCGTTTCATGGCGCGGGGCCCGGGGCTAAAGTCGCGCCCTTCACAGGTGAGAGTAGCGACAGTTCAATGACCGAATGGCGTGACCAAATCTTCGAGGTCCTTCAGGACCACGACATCAAGCAGGTCTATCACGTGCCCGACGCGGGCCACGCGCGCGTGATCGAGCTCTGCCAGAAGTCGAATTCGATTCGCACGCTGGCGCTCACCACCGAGGAAGAAGGCATCCCGCTCGCCGCCGGCGCGTGGCTGGGCGGCCAGCGTTCGGCGCTGCTGATGCAGAGCTCGGGCGTGGGCAACACCATCAACCTGATGGGCATGACGAAGACGCTGCGCTTCCCCTTCCTGACCCTGATCACGATGCGCGGCGAGCCGGGCGAGTTCAATTCGTGGCAGTACCCGATGGGCCAGGGCACGCCCAAGGTGCTCGAGGCGATGGGCGTTCTCGTCATGTCGGTCGACAAGGCCGAGGACGTGAAGCAGACGGTCGACCATGCCGCGCGCTCGGCGTTCAACGGCGGCCAGGCGGTCGCCGTGCTGCTGCGCCAGAAGCTGATCGGCATCAAGAATTTCGGGAAGAGCAAGTAGCCATGAGCACCGCCAAGCCCACGCTCCAGCGCCGTCCGCTGGTCAAGAAGATCCTCGAAGGCGCCGACGACAACCTGCTCGTGATCGCGGGCCTCGGCTCGTCGAACTGGGACATCACCGCCGCCGGCGACCGTCCGCTCAACATGCCGCTGTGGGGCTCGATGGGCGCCACCGTGTCGATGGGCCTCGGCCTCGCCCTGGCGCAGCCCTCCAAGCGCGTGCTCGTCATCACCGGCGACGCCGACCTGATGATGACCCTGGGCGCGCTGGCGACCGTGGCGGCGCAAAGCCCCGACAACCTCGCGATCTGCGTGCTCGACAACGAGAAGTACGGCGAGACCGGCAACCAGGCCAGCCACACCAGCCCGCGCAACAACGGGCCGACCGATTCGGGCTCCGGCGCCGACCTGGCGATGGTCGCCAAAGGCTGCGGTTTCGCCGACACCGGCACGGTGCGCGACCAGGCCGACGTCGCCCAGCTCGTGAAGGACCTGCGCACCAGGAAGGGCCCGGTGTTCCGGCTCGTGAAGGTGATGGTCGAGAAGCTCGAGTTCGTGATGCCGCCGCAGGACGGCGCGCACCTCAAGGATCGTTTCCGCCAGGCTTTGCTCGGGAGTGCCTAGATGGACTATGCGCCGTTCCCCCTGATCGATCTCTCCGGCACGCCGCACGAGCGCGGCCGCCAGCACGGCCAGGCCGCCGCCGACCGCATCAAGCGCGGCATCGGCATGTACGCGGAGTCGCTCGTGAAGAGCGGCGTCGACTGGAAGGAACTGGAACGGCGCGCGCAGGAGATGGTGCCGGTCGTCGATGCGTTCGACCCGACCTATGTCGAGGAGATGAAGGGCATCGCCGAGGGCTCGGGCCAGCCGTTCGCCGGCATCATGCTGATGAACGCGCGCACCGAGATGGTGTCGGCGGCGCGCAAGCAGCAGGCGGCCAGGCACTTTCCCGACGGCTGCACCGCGGCCTTCGCGCTGCCCGAGGCGACGGCCGACGGCATTCTGCTGCACGGCCAGAACTGGGACTGGCGCGCGGAGTGCGCCGAGACCGGCGTCGTGCTGCGCATCCGCCGCGAGGACGGGCCGGACATCCTGACCTTCACCGAAGCGGGCGGGCTCGCGCGCTCGGGGCTCAACTCGGCGGGCATCGGCCTCACGGCCAACGCGCTGGAATGCGACCGCGACTATGCGCGCGGCCAGGGCGTGCCGCTGCCGTTCATCCGCCGCAAGGTGCTGGAGGCCACGCACCTGGCGCTTGCGGTGCGCACGATCTTCCAGACGCACCGGCTGGGCTCCAACCACATGGCGATCAGCCACGGCGTGCGCGGTGGCGGCGGCGAAGCCTTCGGCTTCGAGTGCGCGCCCGACGAGGCCTTCTGGGTCGCGGCCGATCGCGGGCTCTACGTGCACGCCAATCACTGGATCTCGGAATCGGCGCGCGCCAAGGTGAAGGACACCGGCCTGGCCGAGACGCCCGACTCGATCTATCGCGACAAGCGCGTGCGCGACCAGCTGTCGCCCAAGCGCGGCAAGCTCACGCTCGAGGATTTCCGCCAGGCCTTCTTCGACGACTACGCCACGCCCTACTCGGTGTGCCGTCCGCCGCGGCCGAACAATCGCGGCGCGCTGGTCGCGACCTCGGCGATGGTTCTGATGCGGCCGGGCGAGGGCCATCTCGAGGCCTGCCCGATGCCCGCGCTCAACAGGCGCTTCACCACCTATTCGCTGACGCCCGACGGCGTCGCGCAGAAGCAGGCGGCGGAGTAGAGGCGCCTAGCCCGGATACCAGGAGGCGTTGCGCTTCTCCTTGAAGCTCAGCAGGCCTTCCTTCGCTTCGGGCTGCTGGCGGGCGCGGGCGTGTTCGTCGACCAGGTCGCGCATCAGCCCGTCGTCGATGAAGGCGTGGGCCGAGGCGATCGAGCGCAGCTTGGTCGCGGTGGTGGCGCCCGGCGCGTTCATCAGCACGGCCTCGACGATCTTGTTGCCGGCCTCTTCCAGGCCGCCGGTCGGGCAGACTTCGTGGACGAGGCCGATGCGCTGGGCTTGCGCCGCGCCAAAGCGCTCGCCGGTCAGCGCGTAGCGGCGGACGTTGCGGAAGCCCATCGCCTGGCAGAGCTGCGGCAGGATGATGCCGGCCATCAGGCCCCAGCGGGTCTCGCTGATCGAGAAGATCGCGTCCTCGCTGGCGACGACCACGTCGCACGCCGCCGCGACGCCGGTGCCGCCGCCGAAGCAGCCGCCCTGGATCAGCGCCAGGGTCGGCACGGGGCAGGTGTCGAGACGGCGGATCGCCTCGGCGGTGACGCGGCTCGCCTCCTGGTTCTCCTGCGGCCCTTGCGCGGCGACGCCGTTGATCCAGCTGAGATCGGCGCCCGCCTGGAAGTGACGGCCGTTGCCCTTCAGCACGACGATGCGCAGACCCTTCTCGCGGCCCGCCGCGTCCATCGCCTGGTGCAGGCCGTGCAGGAGATCGCCGTTGTAGGCGTTGTTCACCTTCGGGCGGTTGAGCGTCACCGTCGCCACGCCGCGGCGGTCGATGTCGAACAGGACGGTGTCGTTGGAGAGACTCTGTGTCACGGTCAGTCGGCCTTCAGGTAGCTGTCCTTGAGGGAGATCTTCCCGTCCTTCACCTCGTAGAGGTCGATGCCGTAGCGGTCGAACGGCTTGCCCGCGGCGTCGATGCCGGTGACGCGGAAGGTGCCGAACAGCTTGTCGCCCGAACGGTGGATGCGCGCCTCGGAGTAGCGCGCTTCCTTGTGCGCGGTGCTCTTGTCGGCGAAGTAGGCGCGCAGGTCGTCCTTGCCCTTGAGCACGCGGCCCGCGGGCGAGCCGCCGGCGTTGAGGCGCCATTCGAAGTCGTCGGTCACGCAGCCCGCGATCTCGTCGACGTCGGCCTTGTTGAAGCCCTTGCCGAAGCGGCGGAACAGATCGTCGATTGCGTCGGCCATGTCGGTCCTCCCGGATGTGTGGAGGAGAGACTAGCGCCGCCGGTTCAGACGGGCGAGGCCGTTATGAGGTGGCCGAGCCACTCCTCGATCTCGCTCTTCACGTCCGGCGTGTCGAGCCGGTCGAGCTCGTAGGCGTGGCTGTGGCCGGCCGAGGTGCGAACCTCGACGGTGCCGTGCGCGACGTCGCCGTGGAACTCGATCGCGGGCTGCACCACACCGTCGGCAGGCCCGCGCGGCCGCAGCGCCAGCGTCAACGACGGGCCGATGGCCGCGGGCAGGCGGTCGGGCACGGTGGAATATTCCTGGGTCGACACGGCCGCGTCGTGGCCGGCGCGGCGCAGGTCATCGGCCGCGGCGTCGATCTCGGGGCGGATAGCTTCCCGGCACTTCACCCAGAAGGCCTGGACGAACATTTCGGAATTCGTGTCCATGCCCCATTAACTGTGGAGCGCGGGTCAGGGTTCCGTACCATACCGCAGCATCTGCACCGTCTCGAGGGTCACGGTGCCGTGAGACATCATCTGGTCGAGGACCGGCAGGAAGGCCGAGATCTTGTCCTCGGTGTCGATGATCTCGACCAGCAGCGGCAGGTCGTCGGAGAGCTGCAGGATCTTGGCGGTGTGGACCTTGTGCGAATGGCCGAAGCCCATGCCGGCGCGCAGCACCGTGGCGCCGGCGAGCTGCATGTCGCGCGCCTTCATCACGATCGCCTCGTGCAGCGGCTTGCCCTCGTGCCGCGCGGCCTCGCCGATCAGGATGCGCAGGAGCTGCGCGGGTTTGGGTGTTTGCATGGTCTACAGCCCCGCTCGGTTGTTCAGTCGTCGCGCCGCGATGTCGCCCAGCAACACCGCCATCAGCCAGCCCACGATCGAGACGCCAAGATAGATCAGCGCCCGCGTCCCGTCGCCTGCCTGCGCGAAGTGCAGCATCTCCAGGCTGAAGCCCGAGAAGGTGGTGTAGCCGCCGCAGAGGCCGGTCATCACGAACTGGCGCGTGCGCGGGTCGACGAACAGGCGCCCGTCCGGGCCGGTCAGCTGGGCGTAGAAGCCGATGAGGAAGCAGCCGGTCACGTTGGCGAACAGGGTCGGCCACGGGAAGACGGCGGCCGGCAGCACGAGCGCCACCAGCCAGCGCATCAGGCTGCCCGCGATGCCGCCGGCGACAATGGCGAGGTAGAGGCTCACAGGCTGCCTCCCGCGAAGCCCAGCGCCACCGCGCCGAGGCAGAGGCCGAGCGACAGGCCGATGTAGAGCAGCGCGCCGCGCGTCTCACCGTCGCGCGCCAGCACCAGCGTCTGAAGCGCGAAGGACGAGACGGTGGTGTAGCTGCCGAGGAAGCCCGTCGCGATCAGCAGCCAGATCTCCGACTGGCCCGACAGGCCGTGACGCATCGCGTAGGCGCCGATCAGGCCCATCATGATGCAGCCGCTCACGTTCACGACCAGCGTGCCCCACGGGAAGGTCTCGCCGACTCTTTGCGACACCTGCCCCGCCACGAAGAAGCGCAGCGGCGTGCCGACGATCGCGCCGAGGCTGACCAGCGCGGCGCCGAGCAGCAGCGTGCCGAACTCGCCGCCCATCAGAACTCCCACGGCGGCGGCGTGAACTTCTCGATGAGAAAGTCCACGAAGGCGGGCACGCGCGGCGGCAGGTGGCGGCGGTGCGGATAGACGGCGCTGATCGGCAAGGGTTGTTCCGCGGAGAAGTCCGTCAGTAACGGTACCAGATGTCCCGCGCGGATGGCCTGCGCCACGGTGAGGCGGGTCAGGCGCACGATGCCGATGCCCTGCAACGCGAGCTGGAGCTGGGCGTCGCCCTCGTCGACCGAGAGGCGGCCCGACACTGCGATCTCGCGGATCTCGCCGTCCATCCTGAACGCCCAGCGGTTCAGGTACGCCCGCTCGCGCGCCACGATGCAGTCGTGCCGCAGCAGGTCGTCGGGGCGGCGGGGCGTGCCGCGCCGCGCGAGATAGGCGGGCGCCGCGCAGATCACGCGTTTGTCCTCGCCGATGCGGCGCGCCATGAAGCTGGTGTCGGGCAGCCGGCCGATGCGGATGGCGACGTCGATGCCTTCCTCGACCATGTCGACCACGCGGTCGGTCGGCAGCAGCGCCACCTGGACCAGCGGATAGCGCGCCAGGAATTCCGACAGCACCGGCGCCAGCTGATGCGTCGCCAATGCGAGCGACGTCGTCACGCGCAGCACGCCGCGCGGCATGCTCGTGCCGTCGGAGATGCGGCTCTCGAGCGCGGCGATGTCGCCCACGATGCGCCGCGCCTGTTCGTAGAAGGCCTCGCCCTCCTCGGTGAGATGGATCGCCCGCGTCGTGCGCTGGAGCAGCCGCACACCCAACCGCGCCTCGAGCCGCGTGATCAGCTTGCTGACCGCCGACGGCGTCAGGCCCAGCGCCGGCGCGGCGGCCGAAAAGCCCTTTGCGTCGACCACCCGCACGAAGGCGGCCATTTCTCCGGCATGGTCGATCATTGCCGAATTAGTGAATATTATTCATTAGTGTTGGTCAATCTCTCCGGATTATCCAATCACCGCCGGGCAATTAAGTTACTTCCAATCTGTTGGAGGTTTCCATGCTGTCTCTGCCGTCCCCCACCCTCGCCTATGACCTTCAGCCGCTCGTGACCCGCGCGCATCGCATGCGCGGCGCCGCCACGGCCAAGATGATCCGCAGCCTCGTCCGCTGGGTTTCGACGGCCGCCCGCTGAGGCCAGACCGGGCCCATGTCCGGACCCGTCGCCTCTCCGTGGTGCCACTACGCCGCCTATAACCGTCGCGCCAACGAGACGCTCTATGCCGTCTGCGCCGGCCTGTCCGGCGCGGAGTACAAGCGCGATCTCGGCGCCTTCTTCGGCAGCATCCACGGCACGCTGAACCATCTGCTGGTCGGCGACACGATCTGGATGACGCGCTTCGAGGGCGGCACCTCGCCCTCGACCGGCCTCGACGCCATCCTGTTCGAGAAGTTCGACGCGCTGCGCGAGGCGCGCGAGCGGATGGACCGCCGCATCGAGCGCTTCTTCGGCGAACTCCCCGCCGGCTTCGAGGCGCGCGACATCCGCTACGTCAACAATGCCGGGATCGACTCGACCGATCCGGCCGATGTGCTGCTGCCGCACTTCTTCAATCACCAGACCCACCATCGCGCCCAGGTGCACACGATGCTGTCGCAGCTTGGCCACGCGCCGCCGGTGCTCGACCTGCACCGCGTGCTGCGGCCGAACCCTAGCTAGAGCCCGGCTTCGCTCACCAGCGCGGGCTTCTCGCGGTAGACGGCCGGGAACATCTTCTTCAGCGCCGCGATCTTCGGCAGGTCGTTGTAGACGATGTACGGCTGGGTCGGGTGCAGGGTCAGGTAATCCTGGTGATAGCCCTCGGCGGCGAAGAACGGCTTGCCCGGCTCGACCGTCGTGGCGAGCGGCTTGCCGAAGGTGTTGGCCTTGTCGAGCTGCTCGATATAGGCGCGCGCCACCGCCGTCTGCTCGGCGTTGATCGTGAAGATCGTCGACCGGTATTGCGGGCCGGTGTCGGGGCCCTGGCGGTTGAGCTCCGTCGGGTCGTGCGCCACCGAGAAATAGATCTGCAGCAGGCGGCCATAAGTGATCTTGCGCGGGTCGTAGGTGACCTTCACCGCCTCTGCATGTCCGGTGCGGCCGCTGCCGACCTTCTCATACGCCGCGGTCTCCTTGGCGCCGCCGGCATAGCCGGAGACGGCGTTGCGCACGCCCTCGACATGCTGGAACACGCCCTGCACGCCCCAGAAGCAGCCGCCGGCGAACACCGCCGTCTCGGTCGCGTCCGCGCCGATCAAGGTCTCGTCGGTCTCGGGCGCGGGCACCATCGTGGCCGTCTCGGCCTTCGACGGGGCGGGCGCGAAGGCGAAAAAGGCGAGGCCCGCGGCCACGATCGCGAAGAGGCTCCAAAGGGGTGTTTTCATGGACTCGCTCCTTTGACCCGAGGATAGGCCGACCGGCGGCCGGCGCGAGTCACTTCCGCGTCAGTGGCGCGTCAGAGGGAGTGATTCAGGGGTTGTGCCATTCGGATCATTCTGGGTAGTCTTGAAACACTCGTTTCAGAGGGGAGATCAGAAATGCAGACGATCAAGGGTTTGGCGGTCGCGGCCGCCGTTGCGCTGCTGGCCGTGCCGGCGATGGCGCAGAACAAGTCCACACTCGATGTCGTGAAAGCGCGCGGCGCGGTGATCTGTGGCGTCAATACCGGCCTCGGCGGCTTCTCGCTGGCCGACAGCCAGGGCAAGTGGAAGGGTCTCGACGTCGACATGTGCGGCGCCGTGGCGGCTGCCGTGCTGGGCGATGCGACCAAGATCAAGATGGTGCCGCTGTCGGCGCAGCAGCGCTTCACGGCATTGCAGTCCGGCGAGATCGACATGCTGGTGCGCAACTCGACGGTCACACTGCAACGCGACGCCGGTCTCGGCATCCAGTACACCGGCGTGAACTTCTACGACGGCCAGGGCTTCATGGTGCCGAAGAAGCTCAACGTGAAGGACCTCAAGGAACTGGGCGGCGCCACGATCTGCGTCGCGCAGGGCACGACGCACGAAGCCAACATGGCGGGCTACTTCCGCAGCCGGAACCTCCAGATCAAGCCGGTCGTCTTCGAAAGCCAGGACGTGATGTACGACGCCTTCTTCGGCGGCCGTTGCGATGCCATGACCCAGGACTCCTCGGCGCTGGCGTCGGCGCTCGCGACCCGCAACAAGGCGGCCGACTACATGGTCATCCCCGAGCTGATCTCGAAGGAGCCGCTGGGCCCGTTCGTGCGCCGCGGCGACGATCAGTGGATGGCCGTCGTGCGCTGGTCGCTGTTCGCCATGCTCGAGGCCGAGGAGAAGGGCGTGACGCAGGCCAATGTCGACGAGCAGGCCAAGGGCAACGATCCGGCCGTGCTGACCTTGCTCGGCGCGAAGGCGGGCAACGGCAAGGCGCTGGGGCTCGACGAGAAGTGGGCCTACAACATCATCAAGCAGATCGGTAACTACAGCGAGAGCTTCGAGCGCAATGTCGGCCAGGGCAGCCCGCTCAAGCTGACGCGCGGCGTCAACGCGCTGTGGAACAAGGGCGGGCTGATGTACCCGATTCCGCTGCGCTAAGCGCCGGCGTCATGGACGGCGGGCCGCTCACCCAACCGATCGTCGAGGCGTTCGAGACGCTGTCGCCGCAGCTGCAAACAGCGGCGCGCTACATGCTCGAACGTCCCGACGATGTCGCCCTGCTCTCGATGCGCGAGCAGGCGCGACGGGCGGGGGTGCCCGCCGCCACCATGACCCGGCTCGCCAAGCGCCTCGGCCTCGGCGGCTACGACGATGTGCGCTCGCTCTATGCCGGCGCGGTGCGCGACGGCACCTTGGGGTTTGCGGGCAAGGCCGGCGCCCAGGTCGAGGTCCAGAAGCTGCGCGGCGAGGCCGCGCTCGCCGGCGAGATGGTGCAGACCCTGTCGCACCAGATCGCGCGCCTGGCCGAGCCCGCCTCGCTCGAACGGCTGACCGACGCGGCGCGCCGCCTGCACCGCGCGCGGCGCATCTATTGCCTCGGCCTGCGCTCGTGCCATGGCGCGGCCTGGCACTTCCACTACATGCTGTCGCTGCTCGCCGGGAACACGGTGATGCTCGACGATGCCGGCGGCACCGGCCTCGACGCGATCCGCGGCGCCGTCGCGCGCGACGTGCTGCTGGCCGCCAGCGTCGAGCCCTATGCCAGCGCCACCATCGAGGTCGCGCGCTATGCCGCCCGGCACGGCGTGCCGGTCGTGGCGCTCACCGATTCCGAAGTTTCGCCGCTGGCCCAGATCGCGTCGGCCACCATCCTGGTGTCGACCGAGTCGCCCTCGTTCTTCCATACGATGACGCCGCTGCTGGCGGTCGCCGAGATTCTCGCGGCGCTGGTCGCCGGCCGCTCTGGCGAGAAGGCGACCGCCGCGCTTGCCCGCACCGAAGCCCAGTTGACCGCGTTCGGCGTCCACCTACCGCGCCGTCCATCGAAGGAAAAGCCATGACCCATATCCTGCACCGTGCCATCGGCACGACCCCGCCCGCCGCCGCCGGCGGCGCCGGCATCGAGATCGTCGACAGCGCCGGCAAGCGCTACATCGACGCCTCGGGCGGCGCCGCCGTGTCGTGCCTCGGCCATGGCCATCCCGCGGTGAATGCCGCGCTGCATGCCCAGGTCGACAAGCTCGCCTACGCACACACCGGCTTCTTCACGACCGACGTCGCCGAGAAGCTCGCCGACAACATGGTGGCGCACGCGCCCCAGGGCATCGGCCACACCTATCTGGTGAGCGGCGGCTCGGAGGCGGTCGAGGCTGCGCTCAAGATGGCGCGGCAGTATTTCGTCGAGAAGGGCCAGCCGCAGCGGCGCAACGTCATCACGCGCCGCCAGAGCTATCACGGCAACACGCTGGGCGCCCTGGCGGCCGGCGGCAACGAGTGGCGTCGCGCGCCGTTCTCGCCGCTGCTGATGCAGACGCATCACATCGATCCCTGCTTCGCCTATCGCTTCGCCGAGCCGGGCGAGAGCGAGGAGGCCTATGGCCAGCGCGCGGCCAATCTGCTCGAGCAGAAGATCCAGGAGCTCGGCCCCGACACGGTGATGGCCTTCATCGCCGAGACGGTGGTCGGCGCGACGGCGGGCGCGGTCACGCCGGCCAAGGGCTATTTCAAGCGCATCCGCGAGATCTGCGACCGTCACGGCGTGCTGCTGATCCTCGACGAGGTGATGTGCGGCATGGGCCGCACCGGCACCTTGCACGCCTGCGAACAGGAGGGCGTCGCGCCCGACCTGATGACGGTGGCCAAGGGCCTGGGCGGCGGTTACGCGCCGATCGGCGCGGTGCTGCTGTCGGACAGGATCTACGACGCCTTCGCGGGCGGCAGCGGCTTCTTCCAGCACGGCCACACCTACATGGCGCATCCGCTGGCCTGCGCCGCGGCGCTCGCTGTCCAGGAGACGATCCAGCGCGACAATCTTCTCGCCAACGTGCGCGAGATGGGCGCGCTGTTGCAGCGCCGCCTCGGTGAGCGCTTCGGTAACCACGCCCATGTCGGCGACATCCGTGGTCGCGGCCTGTTCCAGGCCGTCGAACTGGTCGAGGACCGCTCGAGCAAGACGCCGTTCGATCCGGCGCGCAAGCTGCATGCCAAGGTGAAGAAGGCCGCCATGGCGCGCGGCCTGATGGTCTATCCGATGGGTGGCACGATCGACGGCCAGCGCGGCGACCA
>JAFEFH010000091.1 GCA_018240695.1 Pseudomonadota bacterium
GCCTCCCGATCGGGAGGCCTTTTTTGTTGGTCGGCTTGTTTCTCTTACTGGTCCGCGTCGAGCGCTGCGCGATAGCGCTTGAACTGCCGCGAGGCGACGAGGAGATCGCGGCCCTCGGACGGCGGCTTGACGCTGGGCGCCGGAGTGGGCTCGGGCGCGGGCATCGGCATCACCGACGCGGGCACGCGGTTGGCGACCACCTGCTGCAACACGCTGGCCGTCCCGAGTGTCATGGCGAGGCCGACGACGAACCAGGTAGCGGCCCACGTGAAATGGCGCATGATCAGTCCTTCAGAGCGGAAGTGAGACGGCGCGAGACGAGAATGACCTGGCGCGCGAGCTCACCGCCCGGCTTCGCCTTGTCGGCGAGCGGCGCACGCTCGTTGTTCGTCGGCGCGATGACCGCAGCCTGGCGGTTGATCGCAGCACGTTCGAGAAGGGTTGCGGTGACGGTGGTGACGGCGAGCGCTGCCAGCACCAGAAACGCCCCCACGATGAGATGACGCATTCCCCAAGTTCCTTGTCCGGTCCCTGCCCAAGGCCAAACAATTCGCATTTGTTATGGATCTTTATATCCCTTCGGGAGACGGAGGGCCAACCCGATTCTGGCCGGGCACGTCCCGGTGCCAGCTTACAGCTTACTTACGGGCCTTCACCCGCCGCTCGATCGCCTCGGCCCGCGCGATCAGCTTGCGGGCGCGCTCGATCACCGGGATGTCGATCATCTTGCCGTCGACCTGGAACGACCCGCGGCCCTCGGCGGCGGCCTGGGCATCGGCCTGGATGAGCTTCCGGGCGTAGGCCACGTCCTCGGCCTTGGGCGTGAAGGCCTGGTTCAGCGCTGCGACCAGCCCCGGATGGATGCAGGTGCCGCCCGAGAAGCCGAAGCGGCGGGCCCGCTCGGCGCTCTTGGCGTAGGCGGCCGGATCGGAGAAATCGGCCACTGTGCCCAGGATGCCGATCATCGGCACGTCGTGCGCCTGGGCGGCGAAGGCGACCAGGCGCTTGGGCAGTTCGAGCGTCTCGTCGGTCGGGACCGAGCCGGTCTCCAGCGCGAAGTCCTCGCCGCCCAGCATCATGCCGATCAGGCGCGGCGCATGCTCGGCGATGTCGTGGATCTGGCTGAGCGCGCGTGGATGCTCGATCATCGCGCCGAAGCCGATGCTGCCGGCCTTGAGGCCGCGCGCCTTCTCGAGATCGGTCACGACCTCGTCGAGCAGCCTGAGGTGCTGCACGCCCTCGGTCTTGGTGATGAACAGCGCCGACACGCCCGGGATCACCGCGGCCTCGAGGTCGGGAATGGTCATGCGCAGCGGGCGGTTGACGCGCACCGCCACGTCGGCGCCGCCGCGCGCAACCTTCTTGATCGTCTCGGCCAGCATGGCGCGCGCCTCGGGCTTCTGCGCCGGCTGCACGCTGTCCTCCAGGTCGACCAGCACGCAATCCGCGCCGCGCTCGTGCGCCTTGTCGATGAACTTCGGCACGTTGCCCGGCACGTAGAGGATGGAGCGCCAGACGGGATTGGCGGGACGGGGAACGGTCACTTCTTCTTTCCCTTCGAGATGGTGCCGGCGGCGACGAGCCTGTCGTACTCGTCCGCGCCCAGCAGCGGCTTCAGCAGGGCCTCGTTGTGCTCGCCGACTCGCGGCGCGGCGGACCTGAGCGCGCCCGGCGTGCCCGACATGCGCGGCACGACGCAGTGCGTCGGCATCGTGCCGCCTTCCATGTCGGCGTCGGGAATCTCGATCAGCGATTCGCGCTCCAGCACGTAGTCGTCCTGGGTGATCTGCGAGATGTCGTAGACCGGCCCGATGGTGACGCCGGCCTCGTCGAAATATTTCAGGTTCTCCGCCAGCGTCCGCGCGCCGACGAATTCGCCGATCATGCGGTCGAGCTCGAGGCCGTTCTTCACCCGCTCGATGTTGGTGGCGAAGCGCGGGTCCTTCACGAGCTCGGGCCGGCCGATCTTCACCAGCACTCTCTCGGCCATGCCCTGGGTCGAGGCCGACAAACAGACCCAGCTGCCGTCTCTGGTCTGGTAGACGTTGCGTGGGGCCGCGTTGGTCGAGCGGCTGCCGGTGCGCACCTTCACCTCGCCGGTGATGCGGTGGTTGGCGGCCTGCGGGCCCAGCATCGAGAACAGCGGATCGAACAGCGGCAGGTCGAGCACCTGGCCCTTGCCCCCGTTCATCTCGACCTCGCGCAGCGCGACCAGCACCGCGCCATACCCGTTCAGCGCGGCCATGCAGTCGGCGAGATACATCGGCGGCAGCACCGGCTCGCGGTCGGCGAAACCGTTCATCGACGCGAAGCCCGAATAGCCCTCGATCAGGGTGCCGAAGCCCGGCTTGTGACGATAGCGCCCGTCCTGGCCCCAGCCCGAGATGCGCAGGATCACCAGCTTGGGATTGATCGCGTGCAGTTCCGACGGCGACAGGCCCATGTCCTCCATGACGCCCGGCCGGAAGCTCTCGACCAGGATCGCGGCGGTCCTGGCCAGCTCGCGCACGATGGCGCGGCCGGCATCGGAGCGCAGGTCGAGCGCCACGCTCTTCTTGTTGCGGCTGTAGACCTTCCACGCCGTCTCGATGTTCTTGACGCGCCACGAGCGGAGCGTGTCGCCCTCGGGCGGCTCGATCTTGATGACCTCGGCGCCGAAGTCCGCGAGCTGGAGCGTCAGCACGTTGCCCGCGACCAGGCGCGACAGGTCGACGACGCGGACCCCGTTCAGGGGCCCGCGCGCGTCGGGCGTGAAGTTCTTTTTGGCGGGCTTTTTCATCGCTGGGACCGCGCCACTCCAGTGGCGCTCATATCTTGCATGACGGGAAGAGAAGAGGCGGCACTGGAGTGCCGCGCTCCCAGTCTAGCCCACATGCTTCTTCATGAACTCCAGCGTGCGCTCCATCGCCTTCTTGGACGCGGCCGCGTCGTAGGAGCCGCGCTCGTCGCAATGGAAGCCGTGGTCGGCCGGATAGTCGAAGATCTGCACGTCGGGATGCAGCTTCCGGAGCTCGTTCACATGCGTCATCGGGATGTGCATGTCCTTGTCGCCGAAATGCAGCATGGTCGGCACGCTGGGCTTCTCGTTCTTGGTGCCGTAGATGCCGCCGCCGTAATAGCCGATCGCCGCGTCGGGCTTCAGCCGCGTGGCCGACAGCCAGGTGATGGTGCCGCCCCAGCAGAAGCCGGTGACCGCGACCTTCTTGGCGCCGCGCTTCTTGAGCTCGGCGATCGCCGCGTCGACGTCCTGCACCGGCTTGTCGAGGCCGAGCTCGGTCACGTACTTGCGGCCCTCGGCGACCGTGTCGGGTGTGTAGCCCAGCTCGACGCCGGTCTTGATGTGGTCGAAGAAGCGCGGCGCGAGCGCGATGTAGCCCTGCTCGGCGAAGAAGTCGGTGACCTTCCGGATGTGCTGGTTCACGCCGAAGATCTCCTGGATCACGACGATGCCGCCCTTCACGGCGCCCTTCGGCGTGGCGAGGTACGCGCCGATCTCGCCGGCCTTTGACTTAAGACGGATATCTTCACCCATGAGAAACCTCCCGGTTGCGGCCGGCATTGGACATGGTAATGCGCTGGCGTTCAACCCGGCACGGCCCGCACTGCGAGCGGCAAAAGGCAGGCAGATGTACGTTCCCAAGCACTTCGAGGCGTCCGAGGCGGTCGGCCGCGAGATCATGCAGGCCCATGGCTGGTCGCTGCTCGTCAGCACGGGCGAGGACGGCGCGCCGTTCTGCACACACCTTGCGATGGTGTGGCAGGACGACGGCACGCCGCACGGCAGCCTGATCGGCCACCTCGCGCGCGCCAACCCGCACTGGAAGCTGTTCGCCAACGCCGCGCCGTCGATGGCCCTCTTCTGGGGCCCGCACGCCTACGTCTCGCCGACCTGGTATGCGCCCGGCCCCAAGGTGCCGACGTGGAACTACGTCACGGTCCATGCCTACGGCCGGCCGCAGCCGATCGAGGACACGGACGACGTGCTGAAGGTGCTGGCCGACCTCGCGCAGATCTACGAAGGCCCAGAAAACGGCGGAGGGGGCTGGAAGCTCGACGCCCTGCCGCCCGGCAACGCCGCGGCACAGACAAAGGGCATCGTCGCCTTCCGCATGACGCTCGACCGGGTCGAGGCCAAGACCAAGCTCAGCCAGAACCGCGACCTGGAAGACCGCACCCGCGTGATCGCGAAGCTCGAGGCGAGCGAGAGCGACGATGCGCAGGCGACGGCGAAGTGGATGAAGAGGGTGTTGCCCAAGGCTTGAACGCTCGATTGGCGCGCGTTGCTTGAACGGCACTCGGATCGCCGGGCGTTAGTAAGTCAGAATTCGACGCACAAGCTAAGCCTCGTCAAATACCCATTGGCTGAGCCGAGCTGATTCAAACTTACAAATGTACGGCGTCGCTTTTCAGATGACGCTTTACAGTTGCCTCCAATGAGGATGCATCCATTTCACGCAAGACAAGAGTGAGCAATATGCTCGCAACTTGGCCCGCCGAAGGGCGAAAGCCCGGCTCTGAAATATGACTGGCAACTGTTTCGATCATCCGCCAATCCTTGTTCATCAGTGGAATCTTTTTACGCTCTGCTCCTTCCAGGCCAGGTCGGCCTCCAGTCGATCTAAGCCGATGAAAAGCCTCCTCCCGAACAGCCAAAAAGCTTGCCGGCGATTTTCCTTCTGCCGGCGCGGATCCGACATCCTCCGCGCCAAGTCCTTTGGCGACAACGGCGGCAGATACACGGCGGGTGGGAGAAGCGGTGACGTTGATTCGCCGGGTCGGGCTATCCGTCAATGCAATGCGGCGTGCCATGACACTCTCCTGACTACTTTGGATCGTATTTCGTAATTCTGAACAGTCGGTCGGCAAACTCGCAGACGACCTCTCCTTGGCTCGTCTCCCGGCCTAGGCGATGGAGAAATGCACGCAACTTGGACAAATTCTTCTCGAACTTGTCGGGATCGATATAGGTGTAAACGAGCGTCACCTTTTCCTTGATCACCTTGGTGGTAACAGGATTGATCCAAGCTCCATCAGCCGGTGGCATTGCTGTTGCGCCGCCGCCAATGACCGCCAGCATCTCTATGGCCGCATCGATCCAAGGCTCGGGATCGAACTTTTTGCCATTCCGATCTTGGCTTGGAATGTAAAGAGTGAGGCACTACTTTTGGGCCCAAAAGTCAACAGAAATCGTCCAAGTATATGTAAACACGCACTAATTATTCCTGCGCATCGACTTGCCACGCCAATGATGTCACGACGCTCGGCTAAGGCAATAAAGTGAAGCTGCTGCTCCCCTTCGTTTCAAAACATCATCACTCCGGCTTGATATCCGCCGCCTTGATCACCTGTCCCCAGCGCGCCACCTCTGACTTCACATACGCCTGAGCCTCCTGCGGCGCGCTGAGCACCATGTCGCTGCCGGCGGCGACCAGTCTGTCGCGCACCGCGCCCTGGCCCAGCACGTCCTTGGCGTCGGCGTAGATCTTCTGCACCAGTTCCGGCGGCATGCCGGCGGGGCCGTAGAGGCCGTTCCAGGTCGCGGTCACAATGTCGGCCACGCCGGTCTCCTTGATCGTGGGCACATTCGGCGCGAGCGGCGAGCGCGTTGCGCCCGTCGTGACGAGCGCCTTGAGCTTGCCGTTCTGGACGTGCGGCATGGCCGACGGGATGTTGGAGAAGAGCACGCCCACATTGTTGCCCATCAGGTCGACCAGCGCCGGCTGCTCGCCGCGATAGGGGACGTGGATCGCCTTGAGCTTGAGTTCCATGTTGAGCAACTCGGACGTCATCTGCGGCGACGAGCCGATGCCGCCTGAGGCAAACGTCGTCTTGCCCGGGTTGGCGCGCACATAGGCGACATACTCGGCCAGGGTGGAGGCCGGGAACGAGGGATGCGCCACCAGCAGCATCGGCGTGGCGTTGAGGACGCTGATCGGCGTCAGGTCCTTGAGCGGATCGTAGGTCGGCTTGGCCACGATCTGCGGCGCCACGGCGATCGAGGTCTGCGGCGAGACCAGCAGCGTGTAGCCGTCGGGCGCCGCCCGCACGACCGTCTCCGCGGCCACCATGCCGCTCGCGCCGGTGCGGCTGTCGACCACGACGGACTGGCCCCAGCGCTCCTTCAGCGCCTCGGCCAGGATGCGCGCCACGAAGTCGGTCGCGCCGCCCGCGGTGAAGCCCACCACGATCCGCACCGACTTGGTCGGAAAGGCGGCCTGTCCCGTGCCTTGGCCGAAGGCCGGCAGGCTGCCCGCGGCGGCCGTGGCCAGCAGCGAGCCCGTGACCGTGCGGCGCGAAAACGTCTTCATGGCGATTCCCCACTCATTCCATTGGTTCGATGGCGCGGCGAGTGTCGGCAATATCGCCTCGGCGAACAAGCAGTTGTGGTGCAAAGAAGGGACGCCTCCCCGGGGTGATTGTGTAACAGCCCGGCGTTCGCCTAGGGTCCGCGCCGTGTTGGCCGGCAACTCCTTCCGTCTCTCAAGGCGCGCGCTCGATCGGGCGGTGCGCCTGATGTGCGTTGTCGTCCTGGCCGTCGTCACGACCTTCCATATCTGCGATGCCGAGCGCGGCCAGGCTGCGGACGTCCGGACCGTCTCGGTGACGGCGCCGGGCGCGGGTGACGGCGGCGCCTCGCCGCTGAAGGCGGTCGAGAAGTGCCCGACCTGCGCGCTCGTCCTGATGCCGGCGGTGTCGGTGGCCGAGCAGACCGTCGACGTCGTCCGGGCGATCCCCGCCGGCACGACGGCCAGCGGCACGCCCTTCAGCCAGCCCGCCATCGGACCGCCCCCTCGAGCCTGAACCTGACCGTCTGATCACGCGGCTCCCATAACGGGAGACCGTGCCTGTCTTTTTGAGTCCGGTTTTCAGGTCTCGTCATGAATCTGCGTTCCCTTTGGGCGCTGTGCGCGGCGTTTGCTGCTTGCGTCGCGCCCGCGGCCGCCCAGCCGCAAAAGTCGACCACGCTCACTCTGCCGCAGGCGCTGCAACGCGCCGCGAGCGTCAGCCCGCGCCTCACCGCGGCCGACCGCACCATCGGCATGAGCGAGGGGCGGCGCGAGCAGGCGCGGGCGCTGCCCAATCCGACGCTAGGTGCCGAGATCGACAATTTCGTGCCCGGCGGCTCGGTGCCGGGGCAGGCGGTGGAGACGACGCTGCTGCTCAGCCAGCTCATCGAACTGGGCGGCAAGCGCGATGCGCGCGTCGCGGCGGCGCTGGGCGACTACGATGCCGCGCGCCTCGAACGCGAGGCGACGCGTCTGGAGCTGTTCTCCGACGTCACCGTGGCCTTCGTGACGGCGCTCGCCGCGCAGCGCCGCATTGCCGTGCTCGACCGCCACATCGCCGCGCTCCGCCGCCAGATCCCGCTGATGCAGCGCCGTGTCGATGCCGGCGCCTCCTCGCCCGCCGAGGTGACGCGCGTGCAGGCGGCCGTGGGCTTCATCCAGATTGAGCGTGAGCGCTCGCGCCTGTCGCTCGCGCAGGCGCGCCGCGATCTCGCCCTCCAGATGGGCACCGATACGCCCGACTTCGCGGCGGTCGCCGGCGATTTCGGCCGCCTCGTGCGGCCCGCGCCGTTCGAGAGGCTGGTCCGCGCGATCGAGGACAATCCGCAGCTCATGCGCTGGACGGCGATCCGCGCCCGTCGCGATGCCGATCTCCTGTCGGCGCGCCTCAAGGCCGTTCCCGACGTGACCGCCTCGGTCGGCTGGCGGCGTTACGGCGATACGCCGGAGAACGCGCTGCGGCTCGGCGTCTCCGTGCCCATCCCCGTGCTCGACCGCAATCGCGGCGGCATCCGCGAGGCGCAGGAGGCGGCGCAGAAGACCGACGCCGAGCGCGCGATCAACCGCCAGACGCTGCTCGGCGTCGTGGGCAAGGCGCATGACACCGCGACCAATGCGCTGGCCCAGATCGACCTGCTGCGACGGGTGGTGCTGCCGGCGGCGCGCAAGACCCTGTCGACCGTCGAGGCGGGTTACGAGCAGGGCCGCTTCACCGCGCTCGAGATCCTCGATGCCTACCAGAAGGTCGCCGACGCCGAGTTGATGGAGCATGACGAGATGACCGGCCTGCACACCGCACTCGCGACCATCGAGGGCCTGATCGGCAGTTCCGCCATCCAGGCCCAGGCGAGGGCACGATGAAGCGTCTCCTCGAATACGCGCTGGTCGCCGCACTCTGCGTCGCGGCGGTGGCTGCGGCCGGCCGGTACGTGCTGCGCGACGGCGGCCCGGCCGCGAAGCCCGCGACCGAGGCTCAAAAAGCCGAAGAAGGCCACAAGGACGAGGGCAAGCACGGCCACGACGAGCCGGTGAAGATGAGCGACGCCCAGGTCGCGGCGGCCGGCATCGAGCTGCTGACGGCCGGACCGCGGGAGCTGCAACAGACCCTGCGCCTGAATGGCCTCGTCCAGCCCAACCAGGAGACCCTGGTCAAGGTGACGTCGCGCTTCCCCGGCGTGATCCGCAGCATGCGCAAGCGGCTGGGCGACCCGGTGCGCAAGGACGAAGTGCTGGCGACGGTCGAGAGCAACCAGAGCCTCACCACGTTCGAGCTGAAGGCGCCGATGGACGGCACGGTGATCGACCGCGACGGCACCCTGGGCGAGTTCGCCTCCGAGCAGAAGCCGCTCTTCACCGTCGCCGACCTGTCGACCATGTGGGTCGACTTCGCGGTCTACCGGCGCGACTTCGGCCGCGTCCGTGCCGGCGACCGCATCGTCATCGATCTCGACGACGGCGGCGCGCCGGTCGAGAGCCGCATCGACTATGTCTCGCCGATCGGCGCCAGCGACACGCAGAGCGCGGTGGCGCGCGCGGTGGTGCCGAACGGCGGCCGCCTGCGGGCGGGGCTGTTCGTCACCGGCCGCGTCGTGCTGTCGGCGCGTCCGGCCGCCGTCGTCGTCGCCGCCGGCGCCGTGCAGACGCTGGAGGGCAAGACGGTCGTGTTCCGGCGCGAGGAGGGCGGCTTCGCGCCGCGCGAGGTCGTGCTCGGCGAGCGCGACGCCGACTGGGCCGAGGTGAGGTCGGGACTGGCCGCCGGAGATGTATATGCCGGACGGAACAGCTTCGTGATCAAGGCCGAGATCGGCAAGGGCAGCGCGGCGCACGAGGACTGACCGACGATGATCGACCGCATTCTCTCCTTCTCGATCCACAATCGCTGGTTCGTGGTTCTCGCCGCGGTCGCGGTGGGCGCGCTGGGAGCGTGGAACTTCACACGCCTGCCGATCGACGCGGTGCCGGACATCACCAATGTCCAGGTCCAGGTCAACTCGCTGGCGCCGGGCTACTCGCCGCTGGAAGTCGAGCAGCGCATCACCTTTCCCCTCGAGACGGCGATGGCCGGCCTGCCGCGCCTCGAACACTCGCGCTCGCTGTCGCGCTACGGGCTCAGCCAGGTCACGGTGGTGTTCAGGGAAGGCACCGACATCTATTTCGCGCGCCAGCTCGTCAACGAGCGCATCCAGCAGGCGCGGGACAAGCTGCCGCCCGGCACCGAGGTGTCGATGGGGCCGGTCTCGACCGGTCTCGGCGAGATCTACACGTACGCGGTGGAGGCCCGCCCCGGCAGCCGCAGGCCCGACGGCGAGGCCTACAGCGCCACCGACCTGCGCACCATCCAGGACTGGATCATCAAGCCGCAGCTGCGCACCGTGCCGGGCATCGTCGAGGTCAATGCGATCGGCGGCTACGAGCGGCAGTTCCACGTGCTGGCCGATCCCGTGCAGCTCACCTCCTACCGGCTCACCTTCCACGACGTCATGACGGCGCTGACGACGCACAACGCCAATGTCGGCGCGGGCTACATCGAGCGCAACGGCGAGCAGTACCTGGTGCGAACGCCGGGCCAGGTCGCGGGCGTACCGGAAATCCGCGACATCGTGATCGGCGCGCGCGGCGGCGTGCCGATCCGCATCGGCGACGTGGCCGAGGTGCGCGAGGGCGCGGACCTGCGCACGGGCGCCGCCATGCTGAACGGCGAGGAGACGGTGCTCGGCACCGCCATGCTGCTGATCGGCGAGAACAGTCGCACCGTCGCCCAGCGCGTCGCGGCACGGCTGCGCGAGGTCGCGGCCTCGCTGCCGGAAGGCGTGGTCGCGCGGACGATCTACGACCGCACGCGGCTGATCGAGGCGACCATCGCCACCGTCGAGAAGAACCTGGTCGAGGGCGCGCTGCTGGTCGTCGTCATCCTGTTCCTGGTGCTGGGCAATTTCCGCGCCGCGTTCATCACCGCCTGCGTCATCCCGCTGGCGATGCTGATCACGATCACCGGCATGGTCGAGAACCGCATCAGCGCCAACCTGATGAGCCTGGGTGCGCTCGACTTCGGCATCATCGTCGACGGCGCGGTGATCGTGGTCGAGAACTGTCTGCGCCTGCTGGCCGACGAGCAGCACCGGCGCGGCCGCCTGCTCACCCGCGCCGAGCGCTTCGAGGCGATCCTGGCGGGCGCGCGCGAGGTCATCCGGCCGAGCCTGTTCGGCACGGTGATCATCGGCGTCGTCTACCTGCCGGTGCTGACCCTCTCCGGCGTCGAGGGCAAGATGTTCACGCCGATGGCGCTGACCGTGCTGCTGGCGCTGGCCGGTGCCGCGATCCTGTCGATGACCCTGGTGCCGGCGGCGGTGGCCCTGCTGGTCTCCGGCCGGGTCGCGGAGGGCGAGAATCTGTTCATGCGAGTCGCCGGCCGCCTCTATGCGCCGGTACTGGCGGCGGCGATCCGGCTGCGTCTCGCCGTCGTGGTGGGCGCCGTGGCGCTGGTCGTGGTGAGCGGCGTTGCCGCCACGCGCATGGGCGCGGAGTTCATCCCGTCGCTCGACGAGGGCGACATTGCCGTGCACGCACTGCGTATCCCCGGCACCAGCCTCACCCAGGCGGTGCAGATGCAGGGCGTGCTCGACAAGGCGCTGCGCGAGTTCTCCGAGGTGAAGGAAGTCGCCTCCAAGATCGGCACGGCGGAGGTCGCCACCGATCCGATGCCCCCCAACCTCGCCGATACGTTCGTGTTCCTGAGGCCGCGCGCCGAGTGGCCCGATCCGGCGCGCTCCAAGGACGAGCTGATCGAGGCGATGGAGAAGCGGCTCGCGCAGATTCCCGGCAACGCCTACGAATTCACGCAGCCCATCCAGATGCGCTTCAACGAGCTGATCGCGGGCGTGCGCAGCGACCTCGGGGTCAAGATCTTCGGCGACGATCTCGACACGCTGCTCGGCGTTGCCGGCAAGGTCCAGGTGGCGCTTCAGCAGGTGCCGGGGGCGGCCGACGTGCGGACGGAGCAGGTGACCGGTCTGCCGGTGCTGACCGTCCGTCCCAACCGCGAGGCACTGGCGCGCTACGGCATCAGCCTCGCGGAATTGCAGGAAGTGGTGGAGATCGCGGTCGGCGGCAAGCAGGCCGGCGCGGTGTTCGAGGGCGACCGGCGTTTTCACATCGTGGTTCGCCTGCCCGAGCATCTGCGCGTCGATCTCGACGCGCTGTCGGCCATCCCGATCCCGATTCCTCCCGCGGTGGCGGGCGAGGGCCGGCGCCCGGCGGTGCAGTCCGCGGCGCTGGCCGCGCTGCCCTATGTGCCGCTGTCGGCCGTCGCCGACATCGACGTGACGCCGGGGCCCAACCAGATCAGCCGCGAGAACGGCAAGCGGCGGCTGGTGGTGACCGCCAACGTGCGCGAGCGCGATCTCGGCTCGTTCGTCGCCGAGGCCCAGCGCCGCGTCGCCGAAGGCGCGACCTTGCCCGCCGGCTACTGGATCGGCTGGGGCGGCCAGTTCGAGCAGCTCGCGGCGGCCTCGCAGCGCCTCGCGGTGGTGGTGCCCGTGGCGTTGCTGCTGATCTTCGCGCTGCTGTGCACCAGCCTGCGCTCGGCGGGCGATGCGCTGCTGGTCTTCAGCGGCGTGCCGCTCGCGCTGACCGGCGGCATCGCGGCGCTGGCGTTGCGCGACATTCCGCTGTCGATCAGCGCAGGCGTGGGCTTCATCGCGCTGAGCGGCGTGGCGGTCCTGAACGGGCTGGTGATCGTCTCCTTCATCCAGCGGCGCCGCGCCGAGGGGCTGGCGGTGATCGACGCGGTGCGCGAGGGCGCGACCAAGCGCTTGCGCCCGGTGCTGATGACCGCGCTCGTGGCCTCGCTCGGCTTCGTGCCCATGGCGGTGGCGACGGGGGCGGGCGCGGAGGTCCAGCGTCCGCTGGCAACCGTGGTCATCGGCGGGATCGTCTCGGCTACGCTGCTGACCCTGCTGGTGCTGCCGGCGCTGTACGTGCTGTTCCACCGCGGGCCGAACGCCCGGTAGAGCGGGGCGGACGGGGAAAAGCCGCCGTCGGGTCGCCTTGCGGGGCGCTGTGGCGGGATGAGAAGCGCAAGCGGGCCAACGATATTCATGCGGACGTGACCAAGATGGGTGTTCGCGCACGACGCGCCTATGGTGGAGCGATGATGGCTTTCGCTCCCGGGCGACGGATGGCGGCGCCGCGCCCAAGGCCGGCGAGGCTCGCGAGCACCTCGCGAGCGCCTCGCGAGGCTCGCGAGGAATCGCCTCGGGCGCTGGCGGGCCGGCACTTTCCCCGAGTCCTCGCGAGCCGGCATTTTTTGGACGGCGCGGTCCTCACGAGGCTCATGAGCCTCATGAGGAATCGCGTCCGTTCCAGGCGGGCCGGCGTTTGGGGCGATTCCTCATGAGCGCGCGTTCTTTTTGAACAGGCCCGCGTCTCACAAGCTCTGCATTTTCTTTTGCTTTTTGCGGGGCGGCCGGTAATTTTGCCGCACGTCAATATTGGGGAGTGAAATCATGGCGATCCGTCGGCGCAGTGTGATCAAGGCGAGCCTGGGCACCGTCATCGGTGCGGGCGTGGGCATGCCGCTCTATCTGCCGGCGGCGCGCGCGCAGCAGTTCCCGTCGCGCCCCATTACCTTCATCGTGCCGTGGCCGGCCGGCGGCTCGAGCGACCTCACGCTCCGCGCGGTCGCCGAGCGCGCGTCCAAGGTGCTGGGCCAGCCCTTCATCATCGACAACAAGGGCGGCGCCGGCGGCACGCTGGGTCCGGCGCAGATGGCGAGCGCGGCCAAGCCCGACGGCTATACCGTGGCGCAGCTGCCGATCACCGTCTTCCGGCTGCCGGTCATGCAGAAGACCGTGTTCGATCCGATGAAGGACTTCACCTTCATCTCGCATCTCTCGGGCTACACCTTCGGCGTCACGACCAATGCCGAGCAGCCCTACAAGACCTTCAAGGACGTGGTCGAGTACGCCAAGGCCAATCCCGGCAAGGTCACCTACGGCACGCCGGGCGCCGGCACGTCGCTGCACATCGGCATGGAGCGCATCGCGGCCCAGGCCGGCGTGAAGTGGACGATGGTGCCGTTCAAGGGCGGCGCCGAGACCAATGCCGCGGTGCTGGGCAAGCACACGACGCTCCAGGCCGACTCGACGGGCTGGAAGCCGCTGGTCGACGCCGGCCAGCTGCGCCTGCTCTGCGTGTGGACGGCCCAGCGCACCAAGAACTGGCCGGACGTGCCGACGCTCAAGGACCTCGGCTACGACATGGTGTTCGATTCGCCGTTCGGCGTCGGCGGGCCGAAGGGCATGGACCCGGCGGTGGTCAAGAAGCTCGACGAGGCGTTCAAGATCGCGAGCGAGGACAAGGACGTGATCGCGACCTACGCCAAGTACGACATGGCGGCGCGCTACATGGACCATGCGGCGTACGACAAGTTCGCGCGCGCCCTCTATCTCGACGAGAAGGCCGGACTCGAGAAGCTCGGCCTCGCCGCCAAGGGCTGATCGCGTCGAGCGCTGAACGGGCGGATAACGGGGAGCTCGCATGATTCGTCGCGCCGAACTCTGGGGCGGGCTGTTCTGGCTCGCCGTGGGGGCGTTCGTCGCCTGGCAGGGCTGGCTGCTCGGGCTGGGCACGTTGCACGAGCCGGGCTCGGGCTTCCTGTTCTTCTGGCTCGGCCTGGTGATGTGCGCCTTCTCCGTGACCATCGCGCTGGCGGGGATGCGCGGCCAGGGGCCGGAACTGGCCGACCTGTGGCGCGGCGCCCGCTGGGGCCGCGTGCTGCTGGTGATCGCGGCGCTGATCGTCTACGGCGTGGCGTTCGAGCCGCTGGGCTTCGTGCCCTGCACCCTGGCGCTGCTGCTGTTCCTGATGACGGTGGTCGATCCGGTGCCGCTCAAGCTCTCGGTGCCGATCTCGGCGGCCGCCGCGGTCGGCGTCTGGTACGTGCTGCAGAAGCTGCTGCTGATCCAGCTTCCGCACGGCACCCTGTTCGAATAGGCGGGCGCGATGGAAGTCCTCAGCGGCCTCATGCACGGCTTCGGTGTCGCCCTCGACCCGATCAATCTGCTCTACTGTTTCATCGGCGTGTTCATCGGCACGCTGGTCGGCGTGCTGCCGGGCATCGGCCCGATCTCGGCGATGTCGCTGCTGCTGCCGGTGACGCTCTCGGGCACGCCGGAAGCCGGCATCATCATGATGGCCGGCATCTACTACGGCTCGATGTATGGCGGCTCGACGACCTCGATCCTGGTCAACATCCCGGGCGAGGCGGCGTCGGTCGTGACCTGCATCGACGGGCACGAGATGGCCAAGATCGGCCGCGCCGGGCCCGCGCTCGGCATCGCCGCGCTGGGGTCGTTCGTGGCCGGCACCTTCGCCATCGTCGTGCTGATGCTGGTGGCGCCGACCCTGGCCAAGGTCGCGGTGGCGTTCGGGCCGGCGGAGTATTTCAGCCTGATGGTGCTGGGACTCACGATCCTGTCGTTCCTGACGCAGGGCTCGATGGCCAAGGCGCTGCTGATGGCCTGCGTCGGCGTGGTGATTGGGCTCATCGGCCTCGACCAGATCACCGGCTTCCCGCGGCTCACCTTCGACCGGCTGGAGCTGGTCGACGGCATCGGCCTGGTACCGGTGGTGATGGGCCTGTTCGGCGTCACCGAGATCCTGTGCAATCTCGAGCAGCAGGTGCGTCGCGACGTCGTGCAGTCGCGCATCGGCAGCCTGTGGCCCGACAAGGCCGACATGAAGGCCAGCGCCGCGCCGATCGCGCGCGGCACCGTACTGGGCTTCCTGCTCGGCATCCTGCCCGGCGGCGGCGCGGTGATCTCGTCCTTCGCGTCCTATGCGCTGGAGCGCCGCCTGTCGAAGACACCCGGCCGCTTCGGCAAGGGCGCGATCGAGGGCGTGGCGGGACCGGAGGCGGCCAACAACGCCGCGGCCGGCGGCGCGTTCATCCCGCTGCTGACCCTGGGCATCCCGCCCAACGTCGTGATGGCGCTGCTGCTGGGCGCGTTCGTGGTGCACAACGTGCAGCCGGGGCCGCTCCTGATGACGCAGCATCCGCAGGTCTTCTGGGGCGTGATCGCCAGCATGTATATCGGCAACATCATGCTGCTGGTGCTCAACATGCCGCTGATCGGCATGTGGGTGCAGGTGCTGAAGGCGCCGTACCGCATCCTGTTCCCGCTGATCCTGATGTTCTGCATCGTCGGCGTCTTCGCCTCGGGCAACGCGGTGTTCGACGTGTTCGTGATGATCGGCTCGGGCGTCGCGGGCTACCTGATGCGCAAGTTCGGCTACGAGGCGGCGCCCCTGGTGCTGGCCTTCGTGCTGGGGCCGATGCTCGAGAACAACCTGCGCAAGTCGCTGATCCTGAGCCACGGCAGCTTCGAGATCTTCGTGACGCGGCCGATCTCGCTGCTCTGCCTGCTGGTGGCCGTGCTGCTGCTGCTGGCGCCGCTGCTGCCCGCGCTGCGCCGCAAGCGCGAGAAGGTGGCGCTCGACGTCACCGACTAGGCGTCGATGGACCGAGGGGGACGCCTAGACGTTGAAGCGGAAGTGGAAGACGTCGCCGTCCTTCACCGGATACTCCTTGCCCTCGAGGCGCAGCTTGCCCGCGTCGCGCGCGCCGGCCTCGCCGTTCAGCGAGACATAGTCGTCGTAGGCGATCGTCTCGGCGCGGATGAAGCCCTTCTCGAAGTCGGTGTGGATCACGCCGGCCGCCTCGGGCGCGCGGGCGTCGCGGCGCACGGTCCAGGCGCGTGCCTCCTTCGGGCCCACGGTGAAGAAGGTCACGAGGTCGAGCAGCGCGTAGCCCGCGCGCACGACGCGGGCGAGGCCGGTCTCCTCCAGCTCCAGCGACGCCAGGTAGTCGCCCTGGTCGGCCGGCGGCAGCTGCGCCACCTCGGCCTCGATCGCGGCCGAGATCACGACCGACGGCATGCCGCGCTGCCTGGCGAACGCTTCGGCCTTGGCGCTGTGCGCGTTGCCCGACGCGGCCGAGGCTTCCTCGACGTTCAGCACGTACATCATCGGCTTGGCGGTGATCAGTTGCAGGCGCTGGAACACCGGCCGCTCGTCGTCGGTGATCCTGGCCTCGCGCGCGGCCTTGCCGTCGCGCAGCGCCTCGAGCGCCTTCTTGACCACCGGCACTTCGGCCGCGGCTTCCTTGTCGCCGCCCTTGGCGCGCTTCTCGAGGTTGGGCAGGCGCTTCTCGAGGCTGTCGAGGTCGGCCAGCATCAGCTCGGTCTCGACGACCTCCGCGTCGCTCACCGGGTCGACCTTGCCGCTGACATGGGTGACGTCGCCGTCCTCGAAGCAGCGCAGCACGTGGGCGATCGCATCGACCTCGCGGATGTTGCCGAGGAACTGGTTGCCCAGGCCCTCGCCCTGGCTGGCGCCCTTCACGAGGCCCGCGATGTCGACGAACTCGAGCTGGGTGGCCACGATCTTGGCCGAGCCGGCGATGCCCGCCAGCCTGTCGAGGCGCGGGTCGGGCACGGCGACGCGGCCGACATTGGGCTCGATCGTGCAGAACGGATAGTTGGCCGCCTGCGCCGCCTGCGTGGCGGTCAGCGCGTTGAACAGGGTCGACTTGCCGACATTGGGCAGGCCGACGATTCCGCAATTGAAACCCATGGTGTGCTTCTACTCTTTGAGGTTCAGCCGCGCCGGCAGATCCGGCGGCGGCGCCAGGTTCGCGACCCGGCTCATGTATTTCTCGTCGGCCTTCTGCCCGCCTTCGGCCAGCAGCGCCGATTCGTCCGCCAGCGCGCCCAGCACCTTCGGGACCCAGCCGGTCTTCTCGTCGCGCTCGTCCGGCTCGAAGTCGCGCAGCACCCAGTGCAGCACGAGGTCCTTGTGGCCGGGATGGCCGATGCCGATGCGGACGCGGCGATAGTCCTTGCCGACATGGGCGTCGATGTCGCG
>JAFEFH010000092.1 GCA_018240695.1 Pseudomonadota bacterium
GCCGGCCAGGGACTGATGACCGACGCGCTGAAGGCGATCGAGGCCGCGCTGGCAGGGGTGAAGTAGACGGGCACGAAGTGAGGAACGCCATGACCGGACGGACCCTGATGGCGGCGCTCGCCGCCGCCGTGCTGCTGACCGGCTGTCAGCAGCCTTCGTCGGAGCCCGATGCGCGCTCGCGCGGCAGTTCGGAGAAGTACGCGCGCGACCGCGACCAGTGCCAGGCCCAGGTCGACGACTACATGCGCTCGCGCCGGCGCATCGACGACTCCGCCGCCGAGACTTTCCGCGGCGACACCGACCGTGCCGGCCGCGATGGCCTGGCGACGCAGATGTCGAACTACGGCGACAGCCGCACGTCGGAGAAGTACATGGCGAATTGCCTGGAAGCGCGCGGCTGGCCGCAGCAGCAGAAGGCCTGGTGGCAGAGAATCGGAAGCTAGCTTCCCAACGGATCCTCGCCACGCACCATCAAATCGCCGCCAATTGGCCGGCAAGTGGACACCCGGCCCCTCTTTGATTGCGCTCCCGTCATCCCGGAGGACGCCATGGACTGTCGCCTATTCGTGCGTGGAAGCCTGTCGCTCTCGCTGCTGCTCGGCGCCGCGGCCTGCGCCAACGTTCCGTTCGCCGACCCGCAGCAGGACGCGATGGCCAAGCGCTTCGACCGTCCCGGCCAGAACGGCGGCGCGCTCTACATCTATCGCTCGGGCATCATGGGCTTCGCGCGCCCCATCGACATCAACGTCGCCGGCGGCTCGAACGCCGAGCTCGCGTCCAACACCTATGTGCGCCTCGAAGGCCCGCCGGGCCCGGTCGATGTCGGCTGCAAGGTCGGCGACAAGCAGGGCGGACAGCAGGTGATGATCGAACCGGGCCGCACCCGCTTCATCGAGGCGTCCATGGACGTGGGGCTGGGCCTGCCCGGCTGCCGGTTGACCGAGGTCTCGCCGGACGAGGGGCAGGCGGCGGTCCGGAACGCGCGGCGGGTGGTGCAGCAAACACGTTAGGAACCGCCAAAGTTTTGCTACGTTGCTTCCCGACCGCTTTCGGCCGGGGAGACTGCGGATGTCGTCTGGATCGCGCTATTTCTGGGGTGTCCTGCTCTCGCTGGTTTGCGGGCCGCTCTCGGCCTTCGCTCAGTCGGGCTCCTCCTCCGGTGTCTCGTCCTTTCTGTATGAAATTCGCGGCGGCGTCCTTGCACATGATCTGCGCTTCGTTGCCGCCAGCCATGTCGAGCAGGGCGTCAGCCTGAACGCCGAAGCGGCGTTCGCGCCGTCGTTGCCGATCCTGGGCGGCGTTCTCCGGCCCGTGCTGGGCGGCACGTTCACGACGTCGGGCGGCACGAGCTGGGGCTATCTCGACGCGCGCTGGGAGTATTCGGGCTCGCTGTTCTTCTTCGGGTTCGGCCTCGGGGCGGCGATCCACGATGCACCGCTGAGCTTCGACCAGAACGGCCAGAAGGCGCTGGGCTCGCGGGTGCTGTTCCATATCCCGCTGGAAGTCGGCCTGCAGGTCACGCCGCAGAACCGCATCTCGGCGTACTTTGAGCATTCGTCGAATGCCTACACGGCGTCGCCCAATCCCGGCATGGACAATCTCGGCATCCGGCTGGCGCACCGCTTCTAGCGGCTACTTGTAGCCCGCCTCGTTGCGCGTCACCTGGCGCTTGCTGAGCACGAACAGGAAGGTCTGCCACGCCGCGTTCAGCGCGCCCACGGCGGCGAGGCCGATGCCGGCGCGGCGCAGGCCGACCATCGGGCCGGCGTCCGCCATCGACAGGAAGGCCAGGAGCACCACCAGGAACGAGATGAAGGGGATGGCCAGTGCGCCCACGATGCAGATCATGGCCGCGATCCCGGCCGGGAAGAAGATCGAGGCCTTCCAGCCCAGCACATCGATGACATAGATGCCGTAGGCCCACACTGCCAGCATCGCGATGGCGCCGATGCCCCAGCGGGCGAATTTGAGCAGCTGGCGGGTATCGTCGCTCAGCCCCGATTGCTTCTTTTTCCGCCTCCGCCGGCGACGGCGTCGTCGGCGCTCGCTATCGCTTTCGACGGCACTTTCGGGGGGACCCTCAGCGGTACTCTCGACGGCACCGGGGGCTTCGCGGTTCTCCATGCTGTCACGGTGCCGCAACCGATGGGTTACGGCAAGCCGCTGCGCGCATATCACAGGAAGGTGCCGTGCGGATCGCCGTTGAAAAGGACCCGACCCACCGCCTCGTAGTGGGCTTCGCGGGACTGGATTTGCTGCGAAAGCGTGTGCAGGTCGCGATACCGCCTCTCGAAAGGCGAGCCCACGAAAATTGCGCTCGTTCCCGCTGCCCTGAAGGTCCAGTCGCCGACACCGATGGCCGTCTGGATGGCGTTGGTGCAGCCCAATCGGACCCTGGCCCGCTCGGCGACGCCGATCGGCTCGCGGTCGTCCGCCGTGGCCCAGACGTCGTGCAGGATTTCAGCCAGCCAAGCACGGGCCGAGCCCAGGGCGGCCTCCTGGCGCGCGACGTTCGCCTGCACACTGCCGGTGTCGGCCAGCCGCTCGAGGCCACGCGGGGTCTTGGCGACGGCGAGGGTCACGAAGGCGTCCAGCATGGCCCGCGCGATCCCGAGGGCCACGCCGGCCACGCCGACGGCATAGAGTCCCTGCTGGGTGAAGGCATAGAGCTTGCCGGAGTCGCGGCGCAGGCCCGGATCCTCGCGGGTGCCGGAGAAGGCCTCGGGCACGAACACGTCGGCGATGCGATAGCCCTCCGATGCCGTGCCGCGCATGCCGATCGTGTTCCAGTCGTGGATCGGGGTCGTCCGCTCCTTGCGCATCAGGAGCGTGCGGATCGTGGGACGCCCGAAGCGGTTCTTGCGCAATCCTCCGTCGGCCTCGACGACCTGGCAGTGCGCGCCCATCCAGTTGGCCTGGCGCGAGCCCGAGGCGAAGCGCCATTCGCCGGTCACGCGATAGCCGCCCGGTACCGCGATCGCCCGATGCTGGTTGGGCGGCCCCCAGGCGATGACGCTGTGCGGATCGCCATAGATCTCCTGCGCCGCTTCCAACGCGATGAAGGGCGCGATCAGGGCCGAGCTGTTGGCGACGAACATGTTCCAGCCGACCGAGCCGTCGTGGCGCGCCAGTTCCTCGACGGCGTGAAAATAGACCCAGGGTTCGACCTGCTCGCCGCCGACCGACCGCGGCAGCAGCAGGCGCAGCAGCTTCGAATCGTGAAGCTGGCCGAGGACGGGCTCGGGAATCTCCTGGCTGCGCTCGATCTCGTCGGCCACGGCCGCGATCGCCGGGCCCAGCATTCGGGCGCGGGCGACGGCATCGCTGCGGGACGACAACGTGGCGAGCCTGCCCATGGAAGCGACCTCCAGCCTGTCGGGTTGATTTGGCGTACAGGACGGCGGCCTTGTCAAACACGCCGCATCGGAGGCATGACGAAGGCATGATCGTCATCTTGCGAAACCTTATTGCCGGTCTGGCCATGCTGGCCGCCGCACCGCTCGCCCGCGCGCAGACGGCCATCGATGGCGACACCGTCGACTACAAGGGTGTCGTCGTGCATCTCTGGGGAATTGACGCTCCGGAGAACGGGCAGGTCTGTACCGATGGATGGGAGGCGGGACAGGAGTCGCGGGCCGCGTTGGCGCGACTGCTTCGCGCCGGCAGCGTGGAATGCCGCTTGCAGGGCGGCGATAGCAGTGGCCATGTCGCCGCGGTTTGCACGGCAGCCGGCAAGGACCTCGCCGCGGTCATGGTGAGAACCGGCATGGCATGGGCGCAAGTGCGCGAGACCGAGGCCTACGTCGTACAGGAAGCCGAAGCGATGTCGGCGGTTCGCGGTGTGCACGCTCATTCCTGCGAGAAGGCTTGGGAATGGCGCGCGAAGCACGACAAAAAGCATTGAGTGCAACCACGGCACGCCGCGTGCGTTAGGCGCTGATGAAGCCCTCCCTCATTTTGCCCGGCATGTGCGCGATCCTGTGCGCGAGCTTCCTCCTGGCTGCCTGCGACAGCGGGCCGTCGCCGCTGCTCCAGCCACTACGGCCCGGCGCCGATCAGCAGGCGGTGGCCACGAAGGGACTGGCGCCGCCCGCCGGGACCGGCCGCTACGATGCCGGCGTCGCGCCCGAGAACGAGGAACGCGGCCTCAAGGTCGGCGAATTGGTCAAGGGCAAGGGCGGCCAGCAGGCCCAAAAGGATGCCGACAGGAAGAACGAGATTGAAATCGAAGCCAAGCGCGCGCGTGAGCACGAGGAGCTGTTGCGCCAGCAAAGCGCCGCAGACCGCTCGACGGTGACCGCGGACTGATCGTCGCTACTCGGCGGCCTGTTTCAGCGTCTGGGGATTGCGCCACTGCGCGAGCAGGTCGGCTTCCTTGCGCCGGGCCTTCTCGAGATGCGCGTCCTTCACGTGGCCGTAGCCCCGGATATCGTCCGGTATCGAGGCAAGCTTGACGGCGAGCGCATGGTTGGCCGGCGTCAACCCGCCCAGCAGTTCGTCGACCAGCGATTCGTAGTGCCCGATCAGCGCGCGCTCCTGCTTGCGCTCGGCGGTGTAGCCGAACGGATCGAAGGCGGTGTTGCGCAGGCCCTTGAGTTTGGCCAGCAGCTTGAACGCCGGCAGCATCCAGGCGCCGAACTCCATCTTCTGGAGGTGCCCGGTCTTGGGATCGCGCGAGGCCAGCAGCGGCGGGGCGAGGTGGAACTTCAGCTTGAAGTCGCCCTCGAACTGCCGGTCGATGGCGGCGGCAAAGGCGGCTTCGGCATGGAGACGCGCCACCTCGTACTCGTCCTTGTAGGACAGGAGCTTGGCGTAGTTGCGCGCGACCGCTTCGGTGAGGCCGGTCTCGCCGGTCTTCTCTTCCACCGCGCCCACGCGGTCGACCAGCGCGGTGTAACGGCGGGCAAGGGCTGCGTTCTGGTAGGCGGTGAGGTGCTTCACGCGGCTGGCCACGATCTCGTCGAGCGTGCGCGGGCGCGTGAACGGCACGACGTTCTCCGCAGGCGCCACCAGCTTCTCCACGGCGGCGCGATCGTGCGCGGCGCGGCGGCCCCAGCGGAAGGCGCCGAGATTCATCGGCACGGCCGTGCCGTTCAATTCGATCGCTTTCTCGAGCGCCTCGGCGCCGATCGGAATCAGGCCCTTCTGCCAGGCATAGCCCAGCATGAAGAGGTTGGTGGCGATCGAATCGCCCATCAGGGCGGTGGCCGTATTCGTGGCTTCGAGGAACTCGCAGGCGCCCGCGCCGGCCGCGGCCTCGATCGAGAGCTTCAGCGTGTTGCTCGGGAAGGCGAGGTCGGGGTGGCGGGTGAACTCGCCGGTGATCGTCTCGTGCGTGTTGACGATGGCGCGGCTGTGGCCGGGCTCGAGCTTGGACAGTGCATCGGGGCTGGCACTGACCACGAGGTCGCAGCCCAGCAGCACGTCGGCGCCGCCATTGGCGAGCCGCACGGCATGCAGGGCCTCGGGCGAGGCGCCGATGCGGACATGGCTGATCACGGCGCCGCCCTTCTGCGCCATGCCGAGCTGGTCGAGCACCGAGGCGCCCTTGCCCTCGATGTGCGCGGCCATGCCCATGATGGCGCCGATGGTGACGACACCCGTGCCGCCGATGCCGGTGATGAGCACGCCGTACGGCTTGCCGGCGACCGAGGGCAGCGTCGGCGCGGGCGGCAGCGGCATCTCGGCCGGCGCGGCGTCGGTCTTCTTCGCGGCCTTGCCCTTGCGCAGCCCGCCGCCCTCGATGGTCACGAAGGAGGGGCAGAAGCCGTTCAGGCAGGAGAAGTCCTTGTTGCAGGACGACTGGTCGATGGCGCGCTTGGTGCCGAACTCGGTCTCGACCGGCGTGACCGACAGGCAGTTCGACGCGACCGAGCAGTCGCCGCAGCCTTCGCAGACCGCCTGGTTGATGAACACGCGCTTGGCGGGATCGGGGAAGATGCCGCGCTTGCGGCGACGGCGCTTTTCGGCGGCGCAGGTTTGGTCGTAGATCAGGACCGACACGCCCTTGTACTCGCGCAGGTTCCGCTGAACCTCGTCGAGCTCGTCACGGTGATGGAAGGTGACGCCCGGCGCCCACTCGGTGCCGATCGGATACTTGTGCGGATCGTCGCTCACCAGCGCGATGCGGCGCGCGCCCTCGGCGTAGACCTGCTGGCTGATCGTCCAGGGATGGACGTTGCCGTCGTGCGGCTGGCCGCCAGTCATGGCGACGGCGTCGTTGTAGAGGATCTTGTAGGTGATGTTGGTGTTGGTGGCGATCGCCTGCCGGATCGCGAGATAGCCCGAATGGAAGTAGGTGCCATCGCCCAGGTTCTGGAAGACGTGCGGCACGTCGGTGAAGTGCGAGGCGCCGACCCACGGCGCGCCCTCGGCGCCCATGTGGGTGAAGGTCTTGGTGTTGCGCTCCATGTTGATCGCGAGCGTATGGCAGCCGATGCCGGCCATCGCCATCGAGCCTTCGGGCACCTTGGTCGAGCTGTTGTGCGGACAGCCGGAGCAGAAGTAGGGCACGCGCGCCATGCCGGAGTCGTTGCGCACCTGGCGGGCGGAGCGGCGGCGCAGGGTCTCGAATTTCTGCTTGGTCTGCTCGCCGAAAGAGTCGAGCCCGAAGCGGGCCACGATCGCCGACGCGATCTCGAAAGGCGTCAGTTCGCCGTCGGTCCGGAAGATCGTCTGGCCGCGCTCGTCGGTCTTGCCGACGATCAGCGGGCGGCGATCGGCGGGCGCGTTGAACAGCGCGTCCTTGAGCTGGCGCTCGATGAGCGGCGCCTTCTCCTCGACCACGAGGATCTCGCGCTTGCCCGCGGCGAAGGCCGTCGCGCCTTCGGTCTCCAACGGCCACACCAGGCCGACCTTGTAGACGGCGAGACCGAGGCGCTCGGCCTCGCGGTCGTCGATGCCGAGCTCGTCGAGCGCCTGGCGCACGTCCATGTACGACTTGCCGACGGTGACGATGCCGAAACGCGCATCGGGCTTGCCCAGCATGACGCGGTCGAGCTTGTTGGCGCGCCAGTAGGCGCGGGCGGCGGGGACCTTGAGCGTGACGACGCGGCGCTCCTGGCCGAGCCATTCGTCCGGCCAGCGGATATGCACGCCTTCCGGCGGGATGATGAAGTCGGTCGGCGTATGGATCTCGACGCGGTGCGGATCGACATAGACCGAGGCGGAAGAGTCGACGGCCTCGGCGAGGACCTTGAAGCCCACCCAGACGCCGGCGTAGCGCGACATGGCGAAGCCGTGCAGGCCGAAGTCGAGATATTCCTGCACGCTGGCGGGATGGATCACCGGGATGTTGGCGGCCATGAAGGCGGGCTCGCTCTGGTGCGCGACCGTCGAGGACTTGGCCATGTGGTCGTCGCCGGCCAGTGCCAGCACGCCGCCATGCTTGGAGGTGCCGGCATAGTTCGCATGCTTCAGCGCATCGCCCGAGCGGTCGACGCCGGGGCCCTTGCCGTACCAGATGCCGAACACGCCGTCGTAGCGCGCGCCGGGATAGAGATGGATCTGCTGGGTGCCCCAGAGGGCGGTCGCCGCGAGGTCTTCGTTCAGCGCGGGCTGGAACTCGATGTGGCTCTTCTTGATGAAGCGCTTGGCCTGCCAGAGCGCCTGGTCGAAGCCGCCCAGGGGAGAGCCGCGATAGCCGGTGATGTAGCCGCCGGTGTTGAGGCCGGCCGCGAGGTCGCGCTGGCGCTGCATCATCGGCAGTCGCACCAGGGCCTGGGTGCCGGTCAAATAGACGCGGCCCGTCTCCACCACATACTTGTCGTCCAGGGTCACCGGTTGGGACATGGCAACCTCCTTGCTCTTCTTATATGGGGACGAAACGACAGAATGTTGCGCGTTTCAATCTGGAACGCCCGACGGGCTGCAAAAGAAGGTTTTCTGACTCCGGGGCGCCCCGGCCAGATGCTGCGTTTCAAGGTGTTGTCCGGAAGCGAAATGTTGTAATCAGCGCGGCCTCGCCATTTTCAGCTCTCCGATTCCTTAAAGCGATTTCATGTCCGTCCTTGTCACTGGTGTCGCCGGCTTCGTCGGCTCGCAGGTCGCGCGCGCGCTGCTGGCCCGGGGCGAGCAGGTGGTCGGGATCGACAATTTCAGCCCGTACTACGACCCGGTCCTGAAGTTCGCCCGGCTGAAGCCGCTGCGCGAGGACAAGGGCTTCACCTTCCTCGAATCCGATATCTCCGACCGCGACGCGATCCTGCCGCTGGCCCACAGCCACGAGGGGATCGACCGCATCGTCCATCTGGCGGCCCAGCCCGGCGTGCGCGAATCGGTGAACAATCCGTACATCTACGTGCAGACCAACGTGATGGGCCATCTGGTGATGGTCGAGCTGGCGCGGCGCCTGCCGGGCCTCAAGCATTTCGTCTACGCCTCGTCCTCGTCGGTCTATGGCGGCAACAAGAAGCTGCCCTTCTCGGTGGCCGACCGGGTGGACCATCCCGTGTCGGTCTATGCCGCGACCAAGCGCTCGGGAGAGCTGCTGGTCGAGACCTATGTCCACCTGCACAAGCTGCACGCCACCGGCCTGCGCTTCTTCACGGTCTACGGTCCGTGGGGTCGGCCGGACATGTCGCCGTACATCTTCGCCAAGGCGATCCACGAAGGCAGCACGATCAAGCTCTTCCACCTGGGCTTCGCCAAGCGCGACTTCAGCTATATCGACGACATCGTGGCGGGCACGCTTGCGGTGCTCGACAAGCCGAGCCCGCAGCCGGGTCATCGTCTGTACAATCTCGGCGCCGCGGGCAGCGAGGATGTTGCGCACGTTATCGAGCTGTTCGAGCAGGCGCTGGGCAAGAAGGCGGTGATCGAGCTGCATCCGGGCGAGCCCGGCGACATGCTCGAGACCTCCGCCGATATCGGCGATACCACCCGCGACTTCGGCTGGACGCCGAAGGTGCCGGTGGAAGAGGGCATTCCGCGCTTCGTCGAGTGGTTCAAGGCCTACAATCGTCTCTAAGGCCGGAACGGGACGCCTCACGGCGCCGTTCCTTGACGCCATCGCCCGGGATGCCGATATCGAAGGCTCATCTGGGAGTTCGTGAATGAATGCCGTGCTGGGCGATCTGCCGACCTGGAAGCTGACCGACCTCTATTCGAGCCCGAGCGGTCCCGATCTCGACCGCGATCTCAAGAAGGCGGCCGAGCAGGCTGACGCCTTTGCCAAGACCTACGAGGGCAAGGTGGCGGCGCTCGACGGCAAGGGCCTCGGCAAGGCGATCGCGGAATACGAGGCGTTGTCGGACCTCACGGGCCGTATCGGTTCGTATGCCCAGCTCTATTACGCGCAGAACATGGCCGACTCCGAGCGCGGGAGCTTCTCCCAGAACGTCCAGGAGAAGCTCACCGACATCGGCTCGAAGCTGGTGTTCTTCCGCCTGGAGATCAACAAGCTCGAAGATGCCGATCTTGCCGCGAAGCAGAAGGACCCGGCGCTGGCCAAGTACGGGCCGTGGCTGCGCGACCTGCGCGTCTGGCGGCCGCACCAGCTCTCCGACGAGCTGGAGAAGGCGCTGCACGAGAAGTACGTGGTCGGCCGCGCCGCCTGGTCGCGCCTGTTCGACGAGACGATCACGCGCCTGCGCTATCCGTTCCGCAACGAGACTCTGAACGAGCCGCAGATCCTCGACAGACTGTCGAGCAAGGATTCCGCCATCCGCAAGGAGGCGGCCAAGTCGTTCGGCAAAGTGCAGGGCGACAACATCGCCGTGTTCTCGCTGATCACGAATACCTTGGCCAAGGACAAGGAGATCGAGGATCGTTGGCGCAAGTATGCGCGTCCGCAGTCGGCGATGAACCTCGGCAACGTCGTCGAAGACGAGGTCGTCGACGCGCTCGCGTCGGCGGTGAAGGCGGCCTATCCGCGGCTTGCGCACCGTTACTACAAGCTCAAGGCCAAGTGGTTCGGCGTCGAGACGATGCCGTACTGGGATCGCAACGCGCCGCTGCCCGAGCACGACGACCGCGTGATCCCGTGGCCGGAGGCCGAGAAGACCGTGCTCGACGCCTACAACGCCTTCTCGCCGGAACTGGCCGGGGTGGGCCGCAAGTTCTTCGGCACTGGCTGGATCGATGCGCCGGCCAGCCCCGGCAAGTCGCCGGGCGCGTTCGCGCATCCCACCGTGCCGTCGTCGCATCCGTTCCTGCTGCTGAATTATCAGGGCAAGGTGCGAGACGTGATGACCCTGGCGCACGAGTTGGGCCACGGTGTGCACCAGGTGCTGGCGGCGGGGCAGGGCGCGCTGATGGCCGACACGCCGCTCACGCTCGCGGAGACCGCGTCGGTGTTCGGCGAGATGCTGACCTTCCAGTCGCTGCTGAAGTCGGCGCCCGACACGGCCACGCGCAAGGCGATGCTCGCGGGCAAGGTCGAGGACATGCTGAACACGGTGGTCCGGCAGATCGCCTTCTACGACTTCGAATCGCGCGTGCACATGAAGCGCCGCGAGGGCGAGCTGACGCCCGATGCGCTGGGCGAGATCTGGATGGCGGTACAGAAGGAAAGCCTGGGGCCGGCCTTTACCTTCGACGACGAGTACAAGCACTACTGGTCGTATATCGGCCACTTCATCCACTCGCCGTTCTACGTCTACGCCTACGCCTTCGGCGACTGCCTGGTGAACTCGCTCTATGCCGTCTACCAGTCGGGTCTGCCGGACTTCCAGGCGAAGTATCTCGACATGCTGAAGGCGGGCGGCGTGAAGCGGCACAAGGAGCTGCTGGCGCCGTTCGGCCTCGACGCCTCCGATCCCGCTTTCTGGGACAAGGGATTGAGCGTCATCTCGGGCTTCGTCGACGAACTCGAGAAGCTCTAGGCGATGGCGGATGAGGGCGACTCGCTGGGCGGCCGGCTCGGCCGCTACGCGCGGGTCGGCACCTCTGTGGGCGGACTTGCCGTGCGGCTGGCCGGTGAACGCTATCTCGGCTTCTCGCTCGACCGCGATCGGCACGCCGCCGAGTTGAAGGCGGCGCTCGGCGGACTGAAGGGTCCGCTGATGAAGGCCGCGCAACTGCTCGCTACCATTCCCGACGCCCTGCCGCCGGAGTATGCCCGCGAACTGGCGCAGCTCCAGTCGAACGCGCCGGCCATGGGCTGGGCCTTCGTGCGCCGGCGCATGGCGACGGAACTGGGCGCCGACTGGCAGGCGAAGTTCGCGCGCTTCGACAAGGAGGCATCGTTCGCCGCCTCCCTGGGGCAAGTGCATCGCGCCGTGCTGGCGGACGGGCGCGATGTGGCCGTCAAGCTCCAGTATCCCGACATGGCGTCGGCGCTGGAAGCCGACCTCAATCAGCTCAAGCTGATCTTCGCGATGGGCCAGCGCTTCGATCCCGCGATCCGCACCGACGAGATCCATGCCGAGATCACGACGCGCCTGCGCGAGGAACTCGACTACCGGCGCGAGGCCCGGCACGTCGCCCTGTATCGCCACATGCTGCGCGACGAGGCCAGCGCGCATGTCGCCGAGACGGTGCCCTCGCATTCGACCGACCGGCTGCTGACCATGGATTGGCTGGCGGGCGCGCCGCTGCTCGGTTGGAAGGAGAAGCCGCAGGAGGAGCGCGATGCGCTGGCGGTGGCGATGTTCCGCGCCTGGTACGTGCCGTTCTATTCCTACGGCGTGATCCACGGCGATCCGCATCTCGGCAACTACAGCGTCCGGCCGGACGGCTCGGTGAACCTGATGGATTTCGGCTGCGTGCGCATCTTCCCGCCGCGCTTCGTCAAGGGCTCGATCGAGCTCTATCGTGCACTGATGACCGACGATCTCGATCGCGCCGTCGCGGCCTACGAGGATTGGGGCTTCAGTGGATTGTCGCGCGATACCATTGGCGTGCTCAATCGATGGGCCGCGTTCCTCTACGGCCCGTTGATGGACGATCGTCCGCGCCGGCTCACCGAAGGCATCGCCGAGGGCTACGGCCGCGAGATGGCGCAGGACGTGTTCGGCGAACTGCGCAAGATGGGCGGCGTGCGGCCGCCGCGCGAGTTCGTGTTCATGGACCGCGCCGCCATTGGCCTCGGCTCGGTGTTCATCCATCTGCGCGCGTCGGTGAACTGGCACCGGCTGTTCGAAAGCCTGATCGAGGGGTTCGACGTCGACGCCCTCGCGGAGAGGCAGGACAAGGCCTTGAAGGTCGCCGGGCTGACATGAACATCCTCGTCACCGGTTCGTCGGGGTGGCTCGGCCAGACCCTGGTGCCGCGGCTGAGTGCCGACGGGCACATGGTGACGGGGATCGATCCCGAGCCGGGCGCGACGACGGATGTCGTGGGATCGGTAGTCGACCGCGCGCTGGTGCGCGCCACGATCCGTGCACGGCGCATCGAGGCCATCGTGCATGCCGCCGCGCGGCACAAGCCACACATCGAGACGCACGGCAACTCGGAGTTCGTGGCCGTGAACGTGCAGGGCACGCTCAACCTCCTGGAGGAGGCGGTGGCGGCGGGTGTCGGGCGCTTCGTCTTCACCTCGACGACGTCGTTCATGATCTCGCAGAAGATCCGCGACGGCAAAGCGGGCGGGGCGCGCGAGGCTGTGTGGATCGACGAGACGCTGGCGCCGCTTCAGCCGCGCAACATCTACGGCGTGACCAAGCTTGCCGCCGAGGATCTCTGCCGGCTGTTCCATCAGCTTCACAGGCTGCCGATCGTGATCCTGCGCACGTCGCGCTTCTTCCCGGAGGAAGACGACATGGCGCACGCCATCGTCCAGTCGGGCGAGAACACCAAGGCCAACGAATTCCTGTTCCGCCGCCTGTCGGTGCAGGATGCCGCCGAGGCGCATGTCATGGCGCTCGCGAAGGCGCCATCGCTCGGCTTCGATACGTTCATCGTGTCGGCGCTGACGCCGTTTGCGCGCGGGGACGCGGCGGACCTGATCGCCGACGCGCCGGCCGTCGTGGCGCGCTACTTCCCCGACTATCGCGCCAGGTATGCCGCGCGCGGCTGGACGATGTTCGACGCCATCGACCGCGTGTACGACAGCCGCAAGGCCCGCGACGTGCTGGGCTTCACCTGCCGCATGAACTTTCGGCAGGTCCTCGACGCGCTCTAGCCGCGCACCTTCGGCATCATGATGAGGTCCCACGGGCTCGGCACGTCGCCGTGCGGGACGTGGACGAGGGCGGGGGCGTTCAGCGCGAACGCCTTGTGCAGGGCGTCCTCGAGCTGCGCAGGCGTGGTCGCCTTGAAGGAGGCGACGCCGAAGCTGTCGGCCAGGCGCACGAAGTCGGGGTTTTGCAGGTCCGACGCGATGAGGCGGTTGCCGTAGCGTTCCTGCTGGATGCGCTTCACGTTTCCGAAGGCGCCGTTGTCGAACACGACCACCACGACGGCGATGTTGTGGCGCGCGGCCGTGGCAAGCTCGCCCATCTGGTAGAGGAAACCGCCGTCGCCCGCGATCGCCAGCACCTTCCGGTCGGGCATCGCGGCCTTGGCGCCCAGCGCGGTGCCGAAGCCCCAGCCGAGATTGTCCTGGTAGCCCGGCGAGAGATAGGCGCGCGGCAGCTCGACGGGAAAGGCCAACCGCGACGCGAAGCCCATCTGCGAGACCTCGTCGACGAAGATGCCGTCCTCGGGCAGGGCCGCGCGCATCGCCTTCAGGAAGCCGAGCTGCGGCTCGAGGCGCGACAGGCGCTCGGCATACCAGGCGCGGTGCTCCGCGAGCTCCGCCGCGCGCGAGGAGCGCTTGCGGTTATGGCGGGAAAGGGCGGCGATCAGCGCCCGCAGCTGCGCGCGCGCGTCGCCGACCAGCGCCACATCGGGCTTGCGGAAGCGGTCCGGTTCGTCGGGATCGATGTCGACCCGCACGACCTTCAGCTTGTCGTCGATGCCCCAGTTGCCGTTCTGGATGAAGAAGCGCGTGCCCACGGCCAGCACCGCGTCGGCGTCCTTCCACAGGCGATGGCCGACCGGCATGTCGACGGCCAGGCGGTGCGAGCTCGGAATCACGCCACGGCCGCGGCGGTAGGAGCTGACCGGCGCCTCGAGCAGCTCGGCGATCGCGACCACCTCGGCCGAGGCATCGAGCGCGCCGCCACCCAGCACCAGCATCGGCCGCTCGGCCTCGCCCAGGATCTTCGCCGCCTTCTCGATCGCCTCGTCGTCGACCGAGTCGACCGGCAGCGCCATCGGCCCGTCGGGCAGGGCGACGTCGGCGCGCCTGGCCCAGGTGTCGAGTGCGCATTCGAGCGCGACGGGACGCTGGCGGCCGGAGGTCGCGTGCCAGATCGCCTGCGAGACCAGCGACGGCGCCTCCTGCGGGCTGCGGATGCGTTCGGCCCACTTGGTGATGTGGCGCATCAGGCCGAGCTGGTCGTGGATCTCGTGCAGGTGGCCGTGGCCGCGATCGATGTCGGCCTGCGAGATCTGGCCGATCAGCCCAATTACCGGCGCATTCATGCCGTATGCCGTGAGTAGCGCGGCGCCGGCGTTCAACAACCCCGGGCCGGGAACGACGGCGAAGGCCTGCGGCTTGCCGGTAGCGAGCGCCGCGCCCAGCGCCATGTAGGCGGCGGTCTGCTCGTGACGCGGATGGATCACACGCAGACGGTCGGCGGCGTGGTAGAAGGCGTCGAAGAGTGGATCGTTGTGCAGGCCAGGCAGGGCGTAGACCGTGTCCAGCCCGTGACGCAGGAGGGTTTCGACGGTGGCTTCGGCAGTGCTCAGGCGGGTCATGTTGGCTCTCTATAGGTAGAGCCATAGGCGATCAAGGCGATGACATGCGGCTGATCCTGTTCGTCCTGCTGGCCCTCGGTGGCGCGGCACTCCTGCTCGCGCTGCTGGCGTGGGCGGCCGAGCGTCGTCTCGACCGGCTGGCGGCGCCCTACATCACCGACGATCCCGCGCGCCTGCCCGCGATGGACGTGGCACTGGTGCCGGGCGCGGCGCCTATCGGGCCCGAGGGCGGCCCCAACCGCTACTTCGAATACCGGCTCGATGCGGCGGCCGCCCTGTGGAAGAGCGGCAAGGTGAAGTACCTGCTGGTGAGCGGCGACAACCGGCGTCCCGACTACGACGAGCCGACGGCGATGCGCGACGGGCTGGTGAAGCGCGGCGTGCCGGCGGCCGCGATCTACCGCGACTTCGCGGGCGTGCGCACCTGGGATTCGATGCAGCGCGCGCGCCAGGTCTTCGGCCAGGCGCGGGTCATCGTCGTCTCGCAGCGCTTCCATCTCGCCCGCGCGCTCTTCCTCGCCCGCGAGTCGGGCCAGGAGGCCTGGGGCTTCGAGGCGCGCGACGTGGCGCGCGTCTACAGCCTGCTCACCGAGCTGCGGCGCTATCCCTCGGCGCTGCGCGCCTACTGGGACGTGTGGGTCGGGACGCCGCCGCATCACGGCGGCCGCCCCGTGACCATCGGCGTCGATCCGGCGAACTGAGCGATGACCCGGATCCCCGACGTCGTGCGGCACGCGCTCGCCTTCGCCTTCGTGACGGTGATGGCGGCGCTGGCGTTCGTCGGCCTGATCTGGCTGTTGAGCCGGGTCGCCGACAGCGTGGGCGACGCCTGGGCCGACGCCTATGTGATCGACGATGCCTTTGGCCTGCCGTCGGCCGATGTCGGCCTCGTGCTGGGCACCGCGCCATACGGTGTCGGCGGCCAGCGCTATCGCACCCTGTCGTACCGGCTGAAGGCGGCGGCCGATCTCTGGAGCTCAGGCAAGGTGAAGTACCTGGTCGTGAGCGGCAGCCGCGTTGCCGACTATGACGAGCCGACGGCGATGCGCGCCGGCCTGATCGCGCTCGGCGTGCCCGAGACCTTCATCTATCGCGACTTCGCGGGCTTCCGCACCTGGGAGTCGATGGTGCGCGTGCGCGATGTCTACGGCCAGCGCCGGGTGATCGTGGTGTCGGAGCGCGATCATCTCGCGCGCGCGCTGTTCATCGGCCGGCATATCGGGATGGAGGCCTGGGGATATCCGGCGCGCGGCCTCACCTACACCGGCTTCCAGGGCGAGTTCCTGGGCGGGCTGGCGATGCTGCGCGCTTACTACGACGTCGTGGTGAATCGCAGCCGCCGCATCGGTCCGAAGGTCGCTATCGGAGTCGACCCGGCGAATTGATGTTCATGTCGCGCAGCTCGGGCACCGGCGAGGCCACCGGCCTGCCGGCGAAGTGGTTTTCGAGGTTGCGGCAGACCAGCTCGGTCATGCGGCGCTGGGCGTGTTCGGTGCCGCCGCCGAAATGCGGCGTCATCACCAGCTGGTCGACATCGAGCAGATCGGTGCCGGAGTAGGGTTCCTCGTCGAACACGTCGAGTGCCGCGCCCTCGATCACGCCGCTGCGCAGCGCATGGGCCAGCGCCACCTCGTCGACCGCCCAGCCGCGCGAGATGTTCACCACATGGCCGCGCGGCCCGAGCGCCTTCAGCACGTCGGCGTTGATGATGTGCCGGTTCGAGGCGTCCGAGCGCAGGCAGACGATCAGGTAGTCGCACCAGGTCGCCAGTTCCATGACGTTGGGGAAGTACTTGAAGTCGACGTCGCTGCGCTTGTTGCGGTTGCAGTAGCCGATCTCGACGTCGAAGCCCTTGGCGCGCTTGGCGAACTCCAGGCCGATCGCGCCGAGACCCAGGATGCCGACCTTGCCGCCGGTGAGACCGGCGATCGGGCCGAAGCGGTTGGGGATGCGCTGCTTCCACTCGCCGCGCCGGACCATCTTGTCGGCGCGCACGATGCGCCGCGTCGAGGCCAGCAGCACGCCGAACGCCAGCTCCGCCACGTCGGGGGCGTTGGCGTCGGCGCCATGGGTGATCATGATGTTGCGCTTGCGGGCGGCGTCGAGATCGACGCGCTCGTAGCCCGTGCCGTAGCAGCAGAACAGCGAGAGCCGCGGCAGCGCGTCCATCATCGCCGCCGTGATGCCGACGCTGCCGGTGCTGACGATCGCCTGCACGTCGGCGGCGACGCCGGGCGGGATGTCGGCCGGGGTGGGCTTGGGGTTCTCCATGCGCCCCACGATCTCGCAGCGTTCGGCGAAGGCCGCGAGCGTGGTCTTGGTGAAATGAAAGCCGGTTAGGATATGCGGTCGGTCGGACATGGGTAGGGGCCTATCATGCAGGTTGCGTGCCCGTAAGCACCGGCTTTCACGCGGCGAAAAACCGGCTTGGCAAAG
>JAFEFH010000093.1 GCA_018240695.1 Pseudomonadota bacterium
AAGGCGACAAGGAAGGTCCTAGAGTCCATCGGTGTCGGCGCACCGTTGAACGTCTGCTTCGAGAAGTCGACGAAGACGTTGTAAAATCCGTACAGCGGTTGCGGTCCGACTTCGTCCGCATGAGCGATCGGGCTCACGACCGACAAGGCGACTGCGGCGAACGCACCAGCAAGGGTCTTTGTCATGACAATACGATATTGCAAGGGCGAAGCCGCGGAAAATCAAATCAGGATGCTCCCCAAGCGCGCCTCGCTGCGGCCCTTTTGCCCGTGCTAGACCTTTGTCCATGGCGAAATCCCCCGCTTCCAAATCAGCTCCCGCGAAGGCCGCCACCACTGCCGGCAAGCCCCTGAAGCACCTCTACCTGGTCGACGGCTCGGGCTACCTGTTCCGCGCCTATCACGCCCTGCCGCCGATGACGCGGCCCGACGGGACACCGATCAACGCCGTCTACGGCTTCTCGCGCATGCTGGTGCAGCTGCTCGACGATCCCGAGGTCGATCACATCGCGATGATCCTCGATGCCGGCCGCACGACCTTCCGCAACCAGATCTACGACAAGTACAAGGCCAACCGGCCCGAGCCGCCGGAAGACCTGATCCCGCAGTTCCCGCTGATCCGCGAAGCCGCCAAGGCGTTCAACGTCACCGTCTGCGAGCTCGAGGGCTACGAGGCCGACGACCTGATCGCGACCTACGCGCGGCTGACGGTCGAGGCCGGCGGCACCTGCACCATCATCTCCTCCGACAAGGACCTGATGCAGCTCATCCGGCCCGGCGTCGACATGATGGACCCGATCAAGCAGAAGAAGCTGGGGCCCGAGGCGGTGATGGAGAAGTTCGGCGTCACGCCCGACAAGGTCGTCGACGTGCAGGCACTGGCGGGCGATTCGACCGACAATGTGCCGGGTGCGCCCGGTATCGGCATCAAGACCGCCGCCCAGCTGATCAACGAGTACGGCGATCTCGAGTCTCTGCTGAAGCGCACGGCCGAGATCAAGCAGCCCAAGCGGCGCGAATCGCTCGAGACCAATGCCGAGCTGATCCGCATCTCCAAGCGGCTCGTGCAGCTCACCGACCAGGTGCCGACGCCGGCCGAGCCCGAGACGTTCGACAAGCGCCCGCCCGATCCCAACGTGCTGCTGCCGTGGCTGGAACAACAGGGCTTCAAGAGCCTGATCGCGCGCTATTCAAAGGAGCTGGGCGAGGCCACCAACCCGGTGGCTCCCGCGACCGCCGCGCCGGCGGCGCCGAAGCCCGAGGCCGCGCCCGCCAAGGCGACCACCGCCAAGCCCAACAAGCCGTTCGCCGCTTCCGACTACGAGATGATCCAGGACGAGAAGCTGCTGGACGAATGGATCGCCGAGGCGACCAAGGCCGGCACCGTCGCGTTCGACTGCGAAACCGACGCGCTCGATTCCAACAACGCAGGCCTCGTTGGGCTGTCGCTCGCCCTGCTCGACGGACCGTGGGGCAACGTCAACTCGGGCAAGCGTCGCGCGGCCTATCTGCCGCTCGCGCATCGTGCGCCGGGCGGCGAGGCGCAGGGTGCGCTCGATCTCGGCGGCGACGGTCCGGGCGGCGACGGCAAGCTGCTGCCCGGTCAGATCCCGCTCAAGACCGCGATCGCCAAGCTGAAGCCGCTGCTGGAGGACCCCGGCGTGCTGAAAGTCGGCCAGAACATCAAGTACGACATCGCCGTGCTGCGCCGTTACGGCATCGAGATCGCCCCGGTCGACGACACGATGCTGCTGTCCTTCGTGCTCGACGGCGGCAAGCACGGCCACGGCATGGACGAGCTGGCCGAGCGCTATCTCAACCAGAAGACCATCAAGTTCTCGGACGTCGCGGGCTCGGGCGCCAAGCAGGTGAGCTTCGACAAGGTGCCGCTCGACAAGGCACTGGAATACGCCGCCGAGGATGCCGACGTCACCATGCAGCTCTGGGCGCAGCTGAAGCCGCGCATCGCCGCCGAGCACATGGTCACCATGTACGAGACCATCGAGCGGCCGCTGATCCCGGTGCTGCTGGGCATGGAGACCGCCGGCATCAAGGTCGACGCGCCGGAGCTCAAGCGCCTCAGCGCCGATTTCGAGAAGCGCCTGGGCGAGCTCGAAAAGGAACTGCACAAGATCGCCGGCCGCGAGTTCAACGTCTCGTCGCCGAAGCAACTGGGCGAGATCCTGTTCGACGAGCAGAAACTGCCGGGCGGCAAGCGCAACAAGAGCGGCACCTGGGCGACGGACGCCTCGGTGCTCGACGACCTCGCCGCACAGGGCCATGCACTCCCGGTGAAGATCCTGGAGCATCGCCAGCTCGCCAAGCTGAAGGGCACCTACACCGACGCGCTGGTGCGGGAGCTCGATCCCAAGACCAACCGCGTGCACACCTCGTATCACATGACGGGCGCCGCGACGGGGCGCCTCGCCTCGACCGATCCCAACCTCCAGAACATCCCGGTGCGCACCGAGGAAGGCCGCAAGATCCGCCATGCCTTCATCGCCGAGAAGGGCCATCAGCTCCTCAGCGCCGACTACTCGCAGATCGAGCTGCGCCTGCTGGCGCATGTCGCGGACCTGAAGTCGCTCAAGGACGCCTTCGCGCGTGGCGACGACATCCACGCGATCACGGCGTCGGAGATGTTCGGCGTGCCGGTGAAGGGCATGGATCCGCTGGTGCGCCGCCGCGCCAAGGCGATCAACTTCGGCATCATCTACGGCATCTCGGCGTTCGGCCTCGCCAACCAGCTGGGCATCGGCCAGCCCGAGGCGCGTGACTACATCGCCAAGTATTTCCAGCGCTATCCCGGCATCCGCGACTACATGGAAAACACCAAGGACTACGCGCGCAAGAACGGCTTCGTGAAGACGCCGTTCGGCCGCAAGATCCACCTCAAGTACATCAACGAGAAGAACGGCGGACTGCGCGCCTTCTCCGAGCGCGCCGCGATCAATGCGCCGTTGCAGGGCGGCGCGGCCGACATCATCAAGCGCGCCATGATCCGCGTGCCCGACGCGCTGAAGGGCGCGAAGCTGAAGGCGCGCATGCTGCTCCAGGTGCACGACGAACTGCTGTTCGAAGTGCCCGACAAGGAGATCGACAAGACCAAGGACGTCGCCCGCAAGGTGATGGAGGGCGCCGCAACGCTCTCCGTGCCGCTGGTCGTCGAGACCGGCGTCGGCGCCAACTGGGCCGCCGCGCACTGACAATCGAAAGAGGAACGAGATGAAGATCTGGGGTCGCGTCAATTCGATCAACGTGATGAAGGTGCTGTGGTGCGCCGACGAATGCGGGCTGAAATACGACCGCGTCGACGTCGGCATGGCCTTCGGCGGCAACGACCAGAAATGGTATCTCGACATGAACCCCAACGGCGTCGTGCCGACGATCGAGGATGGCGGCCGGATCATCTGGGAGAGCAACGCCATCGTGCGCTATCTCAGCGCCAAGTACGCTGCCGGCACGCTATGGCCAAACGATCCCGGCGTGCGCAGCGAGGCGGACCGCTGGATGGACTGGCAAGCCAGCACGGTGAACGGGCCGATGCGCGATGTCTTCTGGGGCCTCGTCCGTACGCCGCCGGAGAAGCGCGACATGGCCGCGATCAACAAGGCCGCCGCGGAGTCCTGCAAGGTCTTCGCCCGCCTCGACGAGAAGCTCGCGGGCAAGCTCTACGTGGCGGGCCAGCATCTCACCATGGGCGACATTCCGGTCGGCTGCTTCGTGCATCGCTGGTACGCGCTGCCGTTCGAGCGGCCCGAGCTCAAGAACCTGAAAGCCTGGTACGAGCGGCTGAAGACCCGGCCGGCCTACGCCAAGTACGTGATGGCACCGCTCACCTAGGGCCGCCCGGCTCAGACCAGCCGGTAGACCTCGACCGGCTCTTCATGGCCCTTGATGACGCGGTGCTCGAGCTCGGGCACCGCCTTGAGGTCGAGGGCGAACAGGTCCTTCACCGACGCGAGCGTATCGCCGCTCGCCAGGACGACGACCTCGTCGCTTGGCCGCATGAATTCCTTGCCGAGCTGCTCGAAGCGCTGGGCCACGTTCACCGTGTCGCCGACGACCGTGAAGTTCACACGGCCGGGCGCGCCTATATTGCCCACGATCACGGGCCCCGAGTGCAGGCCGATGCGAACGCGGATCGGCTTCTCGCCGGCGGCACGGCGTACGGCATTGTCCTCGCGGATCACCTTGGCGATCTCGAGCGCGGCGCGGATCGCGGCGGCGGCATGATCATCGCTGTGCGAGACCCCGCCCCACACGGCCATCACCGAGTCGCCGATATACTTGTCGATCACGCCCTCCTCGTGCTCGATGCAGGCACCCAGCAGCGCGAAGTGATGGTTCAGCAGCGCCGCGGTCTCCTGCTCCGGCAAGTCTTCGGCTTGCGGCGTGAACTCGACGATGTCGGTGAACATCACCGTGACGTTGCGCCGGCGCGACGCGACGGCATCCTCACCGCGTTCCATCAGCCGGAAGACCAGGCGGTGGGGCACATAGGCGCGGAACCACTTGAGCGCCCCACGTGCCTTCTCGAGGCTGTGGGCGGCATCGTCGATCTCGCGCAGCCGCGAGTCCTTGCGGATCGGCTCGTCGAAGTCGAGCTTGCCGATCGCCTCGGCCGCGGAGGTGATGGTGCGAATCGAACGGCCCATGCGCAGGCCCATCGCCAGGGCGAGCAGCAACGCGACCGCGAGCGTCGCGGCGCCGACCATCGCGCCGTTGATCAACTTGTCGAGGTCGGCCGTGGCGTCCTCGAGCGGGAAATACTGGCCGACCAGCCAAGGCTGCGGCCCGTAACCGGGGAGCGAGCGATAGACGAAGACCCAGCTGCGGCCGTCGACATTCACCACGTGGCCGAAGTCGCCCAACATGCGGTCGATCTGGGCGCTGCGCGTCGGGGGATCCCAGATGTGCGCCAGGATCGGATCGTCGACTTCCGTGATGGTCGGCAGCGGCCGTTCCTCGGTGAGGCCCAGGCCGCGCGGATCGATCAGGCGGCGGTGCGCCAGCACCTGGTCGTGATCCACCAGCACGAAGTAACGGCCCTTGCCCTTTTCCGGATCGCCGATCAGGGAGGACAGGTCGCCGACCGCGACGGTCGCGACCAGTGCGCCGATGAAGGCATCGTCGTTGCGCCGCACCGGCGTGCGCACGTTCAGCACGGGTTGCTTCAGCACGGAGTTCCAGAACAGCGCACCCCAGAACGTCGAATGCGAGGTCGTCATCTCGCGGAAGCGTTCGAGCCCGCGCTGCAGCTCGGAGAGCTTCACCGTGTCGCGCGTGATGGCGCCGTCGGGATGGCGGATCGCGCGGTGGAGCTGCAGGTCGAGCGTCGCGAAGACGGCCGCCGAGACTGCCGGCATGCGCGTCATGGTGACGGCAAGCGCCTCGCGCATGGCGACCGGTGAGTTGATGTCGATCCGGCCGGCGGCGGCCAGCGACGACAGCAGCTCGAGCTGGTCGGTGATCGGATTGAGCCGGCTCTCGATCAGGGAGATCTGCGCCTCGACCAGGCGGCCGGCGCGATCGACCAGCAGCCGTTCGGCGGTGTTGGTGGCGCCGGCCAGCACGATGATGTAGGCGGCGCCCGAGATCAGGGCGAGGGAAACGAAGGCGAACGCCAGCGCGCCGATCAGCGGCAGGCGCCACATGCGGCGCGGCACGGCCGGTGGCGCGGGAGCCGCGTCAGGGGTCACGCGGGAAGTCGTTTCAGGAAGAGTGCTCAAGCCGGGACATCATATGGCGTCCCGGCGGGCTTTGCGAAAGGGCCGAAGTGGCTAGGCCGCGGCGCGAATCGCCGCCTGCTTCACCTTGCCGTCGACGTGACCCTCGAACTGCTGGAAGTTCTTGTCGAAGCGCCGGGTCAGGTCGCGGGCGGTGGTGTCGTAGGCCTTCTTGTCCTTCCACGTATTGCGCGGGTTCAGCACGTCGCCCGGCACGTCGGGGCAGGCACTCGGCACCTGCATGCCGAAGTTGGGGTCGGTCGTGCTGGCCGCCGCGGCCAGGCTGCCGTCGAGCGCCGCGCGCACCATGGCGCGGGTGTGCTTGATCGACATGCGCTGGCCGACGCCAAAGCCGCCGCCCGACCAGCCGGTGTTGACCAGCCAGCACTTCACGTTCTGGCGCGCCATCTTCTCGCCCAGCATCTTGGCGTAGACGGTCGGATGACGCGGCATGAACGGCGCGCCGAAGCAGGTCGAGAAGGTCGCCTGCGGCTCGGTCACGCCCTTCTCCGTGCCGGCGACGCGCGCCGTGTAGCCCGACAGGAAGTGGTACATCGCCTGCTCCGCCGACAGCTGCGAGATCGGCGGCAGCACGCCGAACGCGTCGGCCGTCAGCATCACGATGTTGGTCGGGATGCCCGCGATGCCGGTGGCGCTCGCGTTCGGGATGAAATCGAGCGGGTAGCAGGCGCGCGTGTTCTCGGTATAGCGACCGTCGTCGAGGTCGAGGGCGCCGGTCGCCGGATCGACCACGACGTTCTCGAGCACGGTGCCGAAGCGCGAAGTGGTGGCATAGATTTCGGGTTCGGCCTCGCGGCTGAGCTTGATCACCTTGGCGTAGCAGCCGCCCTCGAAGTTGAAGAGGCTGTTCTCGCCCCAGCCGTGCTCGTCGTCACCGAGCAAGGTACGCGCCGGATCGGCCGACAGCGTCGTCTTGCCGGTGCCCGAGAGGCCGAAGAAGATCGCCACGTCACCCTTGGGACCGATATTGGCCGAGGCGTGCATCGGCAGCACGTTCTTGTCGGGCAGCAGGTAGTTCAGGATCGAGAACACCGACTTCTTGATTTCGCCCGCGTACCAGGTGCCGCAGATCGCCACGACACGCTCGGTGAAATTCACGAGAATGGCGCAGTCCGACGCCACGCCGTCGTTCTTCCCGTCGGCCTGGAAGCCCGGCAGGTTCAGGATGGTGAAGTCCGGCTTGAAGCCCTCGAGTTCCTCCGTCTTGGGCCGCAGGAACATGTTGCGCGCGAACAGGTTGTGCCACGCCGTCTCGTTGATGACGCGCACGCCGACACGGTGCGCGGGATCGGCGCCGCCCCAGCAGTCGCGCACGAACAGCTCGCGGCGTTGCGCGTAGGCGATCATGCGGCTGTAGAGGGCCCGGAATTGCGCGGGCGAGATCGGCTTGTTGGTCTTGCCCCAGTCGACGCGGCCCTTGCTCTCGGCGTCCTCGACGATGAACTTGTCGTTCGGCGAACGGCCGGTGTGGATGCCGGTCCGCACGACGAGCGCGCCGCCCTGGCCCACCACGCCCTCGCGGCGGCGGATCGCTTCCTCGTAGAGCGCCGGCACCGAGAGGTTCCAGTGGACGGTGCCCGTGTTCTTGAGACCGAGATCGTCGAGGCCGAATTTGGGAACGATGAAGCCCGCCTGTGTCACGGCGTTTCTCCTGTTTTCATTGCGACGTTTATTGCGTCCTAGAAAATGGGGCGGCGGGCGTGTTGGCAAGAGCACACCCTGTGAGTTCTTCACGCGTTTCGCCGTCGTTCACAGTCGCGAGGCGAAACCCCTTCAGGCGGCGCGCGCCTTGGCCACCAGGGCGATCAGCGCCTTGCGCGCCTCGTCCGGTCCGGCGACCGGCGTGGGTAGCGCCAGCCTTGCGATCGTCCCGCCGGCGCGCAGGTCGATACCTTCCTGATCGATACCGGTCATGCGCCACCCCTCGCCCGGCAGCGTCAGCAGGCGCGACGCGTAGAGGCCCACGGCGTCGGCATGGTCGTCGTTCATGTGCGTGACGATGCCGTCTTCGGCGCTGACCAGCGCGGGCGGCGGCGGGGCGGGCAGCAACTCGGCCATCGACAGCCAGCGGATCTTGCCGAAGCCCGCGACGAGGTGCGCCCGCTCGGGGACGACCTTGAAGAAGTGGAAGTCCTTGAAGCCGGCGTACATGGCGGCGTCGGGATGGCGGGCGAGGAAGCGGCGCTTCAGCCGTTCGTCGTCCGTTTCGACGGCGCGGCCCACCAGCGACACGCGCGCCCCGGTCAGCGGCTGGTCGAGCCCGGCGGTGCCGTCGAACAGCAGCGACACGCGGTTGTCGCCGCGAATCGCCTTGGTGTGCTCGGCGAGGTCGCTGATCAGCAGGATGGGCGCCAGGTCGTGGTCGACCGCCACCAGAACCAGGGACGCGTACGGCCACGTTCCGTTCTCCCCTGTGTCGTTTTGGACCGGCAGAGCCGTCGCCAGGGCGGCCCGATCGAGCCGGCGCAGGAGGTTGCGAACGCTATAAGGAGTATCTTCGCTCATGTCGGGAACCAAAAAAGCCTCAATTCGTCGTGTATCGATGGCAGACCGGGCAAGCGGCGGCAATCGCCCGGTCTCTGGTGCCTCCCTCGCGGGGGTGTCATTGTAAGCCAAGCTGCAGGAGAAACCGAAATCGTGCGCAAGAACATCGCCCTGGTCGACGACGACCGCAACATCCTCACCTCCGTGTCGATGCTGCTCGAGGCCGAGGGCTTCCAGATCAAGACCTATTCCGACGGCGCCTCGGCGCTCGAGGGGCTGAACCAGTCCCCGCCCGACATGGCGATCTTCGACATCAAGATGCCGCGCATGGACGGGATGGAACTGCTGAACAAGATCCGCAAGACGCAGCAATTCCCGGTGATCTTCCTGACGTCGAAGGACGAGGAGATCGACGAGGTGCTGGGCCTTCGCATGGGCGCCGACGACTTCATCCGCAAGCCGTTCTCCCAGCGCCTGCTGCTCGAGCGCATCCGCGCCGTGCTGCGGCGCGCCGACGGTGGCGCCGCCAAGGGCGAGGCCCAGGCCGAGCGCATCGTGCGCGGCGAACTGGTGCTCGATCCCTCGCGCCACCAGTGCACCTGGAAGGGCAAGGAGGTGCATCTCACGGTGACCGAGTTCCTTCTCCTGAAGTCGCTCGCCGAGCGGCCGGGCCACGTGAAGAACCGCGACCAATTGATGGACGCCGCGTACGGCGAGACGATCTACGTCGACGACCGCACGATCGACAGCCACATCAAGCGGGTGCGCCGCAAGTTCCGCGAGGTCGACGGCGAGTTCGAGCAGATCGAAACGCTCTATGGCATCGGATACCGGTACCGCGACGCCTGAACCGCGCCGCTCGCTCCTCACGACGCTGAAACGCCTGGTCCCGACGTTCCGCCGCCGGGCACGGGCGCTCGCGCGCAGCGAGTCGCCGTCGCTGCTGCGCCGCCGGCGCAGCCAGAGCCGCCGCTACTCGCCGCTCACGCGCCGCATCCTCTTGCTCAACATCGTGCCGGTGGCGTTGCTGGCGCTGGGCGCGGTCTATCTCAGCGACTACGAGGACGAGCTGATCGACACCGAGCTCGCCTCGCTGCTGGTCCAGGGCGAGATGGTGGCGGCCGGCATCGGCGAGGTCGCGGTGGTCGGCGGCGAGACCACGGTCAACCGGCTCGACGCCGACGCCGCCCGCCAACTGCTGACCCGTCTCGTCCGGCCGACCGGCGTGCGCGCGCGCCTGTTCAGCGAGACCGGCGAGCTGCTGGGCGATTCCGCGCTGCTGAACGAGGCCGGCCGCATCCACGTCATGCGCCTGCCGCCGCCGGAATCGCCGGAGGACGCACCGCCGCACCGCCGCCTCGGCGAGGAGATCGGCGACTGGATCACGCGCCAGTTCTCGCACACGACGCACTATCCGCCCTATGTCGAGCGTGCGGTACCGACGGTGCGCGACTTCCCCGAGGCCGCGAGCGCGCTGCGCGGCTTCAACGCCTCGACGGTGCGCACCATGCCGGACGGCCGCCTGCTGCTCAGCGCCGCCGTGCCGGTGCTGCGCTACAAGCAGGTGCTGGGCGCGCTGATCGTGACGCGCGACAACCGCGCGATCGCCGCCTCGCTGCGCGAGGTGCGCTACGACATGCTGACCATCGCGGTCGCGGCCCTGGGCATCACCGTGCTGCTGTCGCTGTATCTCGCCGGCACCATCACCCAACCGATCGTGCGGCTGGCGCGCGCGGCCGACGACGTGCGCCTGGCGCGCGAGAGCCGGCCCGAGATTCCAGACCTCGGCAAGCGCGGCGACGAGATCGGCGACCTCAACGATGCGCTGCGCTCGATGACCGACGCCCTGTGGCAGCGGCTCAACGCCATCGAGAGCTTCGCCGCCGACGTGGCGCACGAACTCAAGAATCCGCTGACCTCGCTGCGGTCGGCGATCGAAGTCGCGGCGCGGCCGAACCTCGACGCCGAGCGGCGCGAGAAGCTGATGGCGATCGTGATCGACGACATCAACCGCCTCAATCGCCTGATCTCCGACATTTCCGACGCCTCGCGCCTCGACGCCGAGCTGATGCGCGGCGAAGTGAAGCCGGTCGACGTCAAGGCGATGCTCGACGACATGGTCAACCACTATGCCGTCAACGCAGCGACGAAGGCCGGTGTCGAGGTCGAGTTGCGCATCTCCGCCAATCCGCCGTTCGCCGCGCACGGCCACGACGGCCGCTACGGCCAAGTGGTACGCAATGTCATCGACAACGCCCTCTCGTTCAGCCCCCGCGGCTCGAAGCTGGTGATCGAGCTGACCCGCGAGCCGCGCAACGGGCCGTTCGTCGTCACCATCGACGATGAGGGCCCCGGCATTCCCGAGGACAATCTCGAATCGATCTTCCGGCGCTTCTACTCGGAGCGGCCGGCCGAGCATTTTGGCCAGAATTCCGGGCTCGGCCTGTCGATCTGCCGGCAGATCATGGAGACCTATGGCGGTACGATCACCGCCAGCAACCGCCGCGCCGCCGACGGCCGGGTGCTGGGCGCCCGCTTCACGATCCGTATCCCATCGGCCAACCGGAAGTAGATGCTGGTCCATGCGACCTGCGTGGCGTTGATGAGCGGCCGCCGCTGGCGCGCGCTGCTGTTGCGCGGGCCGTCGGGTGCCGGCAAATCGGATGTCGCCCTGCGCCTGCTCGAGGCCGGTGGCCGCCTCGTGTCCGACGACCAGACGCACCTCGCCAGAATTGGGCGCGCAGTGGTCGCCACGCCGCCCAGGACGCTGGCCGGACTTATCGAAGCGCGCGGCATCGGCATCGTGAAGCTTAGGCAGGCCCAGCTTCTGGCCGAAGCGCCGGTGGCCCTGCTGGTCGATCTCGTGCCCGCCGACAAGGTCGAGCGCCTGCCCGACCCGGCGCACGAGACCGTCCTCGGCATCGCCCTGCCGAAGGTGGCTCTAGCGGCATTCGAGGCTTCAATTGTCACAAAGTTGCGCCTTGCCTTGGTGCAAACCGCCAACGCATGATTGCGGGCCCTGCGGCTTCACCCATGCCTGACAGTCCCGCACACCCTTCCTCTTCGTCGCCTCATCCGTCCACACCGGCGCGCCGGCCGTTCGTGCTGATCACCGGCATGTCGGGAGCGGGGCGCGGCACCGCGCTGCATGCGCTCGAGGATCTGGGATATGTCGCCGTCGACAACGTCCCACTGCCCCTGCTCGGCGACCTGATGCGCTCGACCGCGGGCAGCACCGGCGAGCTCGCGGCGCCCCTGGCGTTCGGCATCGATACCCGCACCTTCGGCTTCGATCCGCACGACCTTGTGCGCCGCTTCCAGGAGTTGCGCGGGCGCGCAGAGCTGGCGCCGCGCCTGCTCTTCCTCGATTGCGACACGGAGACCCTGCGGCGGCGCTACACCGAGACGCGGCGGCCGCATCCGTTGGCGCCCGACCGGCCGGTGAGCGACGGCATCGCTGACGAGCGCCGCCTGATCGGCTGGTTGCGCGCCTCGGCCGACGTCACGATCGACACCTCCGCCCTGACGGCGCACCAGTTCAAGCAGGTACTGGCCGGCCACTTCGCGCTGGGCACGGCGGGCATGACCATCTCCGTCCTGTCCTTCGCGTTCCGCCAGGGCCTGCCGCGCGAGGCCGACCTGGTGTTCGACGTGCGGTTCCTGAAGAACCCCCACTACGATCCAGTGCTGAAGCCCAAGACCGGCGTCGATGCCGACGTCGTGGCCTTCATCGCGACCGATCCCGACTATGAGCCCTTCATGGGCCGGCTGGAGGGCCTGATCGGGCCGCTGCTGCCGCGCTTCGATGCCGAGGGCAAGAGCTATCTCACGATCGCCGTGGGCTGTACGGGTGGCCGGCACCGGTCCGTAGCGGTCGCGGAGCGGCTGGCAGGCTGGTTGCGCGGCGCGGGCCGCTCGGTCACTCTTAGCCACCGCGATGTCGATGTCCGGGGGGGACCGACGGCGGAGCGTAATTCGGTGGGCGGATGATCGGCATCGTACTCGTGACCCACGGCAACCTCGCGCTGGAGTTCCTCGCAGCGCTCGAGCATGTCGTCGGGCCCCAGCAGTGCACCTCGGCAGTCTGTATCGGCGCCGACGACGACATGGAGAAGCGGCGCGCGGAGATCCTGGAACGGGCACGCGCCTGCGACTCGGGCGACGGCGTGATCGTGCTGACCGACATGTTCGGCGGCACGCCCTCCAACCTTGCGATCTCGATCATCGACCAGGCGCGCATCGAGGTGCTGGCCGGCGTGAACCTGCCGATGCTCGTGAAGCTCGCCAGCGTGCGCAACCGGCCGATCGCCGAGGCGGTGCGCATGGCCCAGGAGGCCGGCCGCAAGTACATCACCGTTGCCTCGCGTCTGCTCGCCAAGGAAGCCTCGTGAGCGAGCCTGCGGCCGGAGCCGCCGTTGGCGCGATGAAACGAAGCCTCGGCATCGCCAACAAGCGCGGCCTGCACGCCCGCGCGGCCGCCAAGTTCGTCCGCACCGCCGGCCAGTTCGACGCCGTCGTCAAGGTGAGCTTCAAGGGCCAGGAAGTCTCCGGCCTGTCGATCATGGGGCTGATGATGCTGGCCGCCGGCATCGGCAGCACGATCGAGGTCAGCTGCTCGGGCCGCCAGGCTGTCGAGGCGCTGGGCGCCATCTCGGCCCTCGTTGAAGGCAAATTCGGCGAAGATTGACGGCACACGCGCAGGCCGCATAAAGCCCGCGTAATATCGACATAAATTATTGCTTATATGTTGATCTGGCGCGTTGAGGCCGGGTCGGGCCGCTGTTAAGACACGCCCGCTTTTCCTCCACCGACATTCGCCGGGAGCGCCACATGGCAAAGACCGAAGACTACATCGTCAAGGATATCGGCCTGGCCGACTGGGGCCGCAAGGAACTCGACATGGCCGAGACCGAGATGCCCGGCCTCATGTCGATCCGCAAGGAATACGGCCCCAAGAAACCGCTCAAGGGCGCGCGCATCGCGGGCTCGCTGCACATGACCATCCAGACCGGTGTTCTGATCGAAACGCTGAAGGTGCTGGGCGCCGACGTGCGCTGGGCCTCGTGCAACATCTATTCGACCCAGGACCACGCGGCCGCCGCGATCGCCAAGTCGGGCACGCCCGTCTTCGCGGTGAAGGGCGAGAGCCTCGAGGAATACTGGGACTACACCCACAAGATCTTCGAGTGGGGCGACGGCGGCGAGCCGAACATGATCCTCGACGACGGCGGCGACGCCACCCTGCTGGTCCACCTCGGCGCGCGCGCCGAGAAGGACCCGTCACTGGTCGCCAAGCCGACCAACGAGGAAGAGGAAGTCCTTTACAAGGCGATCCTCAGGACCAACAAGGAAAAGCCCGGCTGGTATGCGAAGCTCGGCAAGTCGATCCGCGGCGTCACCGAAGAGACGACCACGGGCGTGCACCGCCTCTACAACATGGCCAAGGAAGGCAAGCTCCTGTGGCCGGCGATCAACGTCAACGACTCGGTCACCAAGTCGAAGTTCGACAACCTCTACGGTTGCCGTGAATCGCTAGTCGACGGCATCCGCCGCGGCACCGACGTCATGATGTCGGGCAAGGTCGCGATGGTCGCGGGCTTCGGCGACGTCGGCAAGGGCTCGGCGGCCTCGCTGCGCCAGGCCGGCTGCCGCGTGATGGTCTCGGAAGTCGATCCGATCTGCGCGTTGCAGGCGGCGATGGAAGGCTACGAGGTCGTGACGATGGAAGACGCCGCCCCGCGCGCCGACATCTTCGTGACCGCCACCGGCAACGTCGACGTGCTCACGCTCGACCACATGAAGGCGATGAAGCACCGCGCCATCATCTGCAACATCGGCCACTTCGACAGCGAGATCCAGATCGCCTCGCTGCGCAATTTCAAATGGCACAACGTGAAGCCGCAGGTCGACGAGGTCGAGTTCGCCGACGGCAAGCGCATCATCGTGCTGTCCGAAGGCCGCCTGGTGAACCTGGGCAACGCCACCGGCCATCCGAGCTTCGTGATGTCGGCGTCGTTCTCCAACCAGACGCTGGCGCAGGTCGAGCTGTGGACCAACCCGGGCAAGTACGAGAAGCAGGTCTACACCCTGCCGAAGTTCCTCGACGAAAAGGTCGCGGCGCTCCACCTCGAGAAGGTCGGCGCCAAGCTGACCAAGCTCCGTCCCGACCAGGCCAAGTATATCGGCGTGCCCGAGGCCGGCCCGTTCAAGGGCGACCTCTACCGCTACTAGCGCTAACTGCCCACAGGGCGGCGCGTGCTAAAAAGCCGGCATCGCAAGATGCCGGCTTTTCCTTTGCCCCTCGCCGACGAGACCGCGACCGAGCAGCTCGGCGCCACCCTCGCCGCGCGCCTGAAACCCGGCGATGTGGTCGGGCTGAAGGGCGGCCTAGGGGCCGGCAAGACCACGCTTGCCCGTGCGATCCTGCGGGCCGCTGCAAACGACCCCACGCTGATCGTGCCCAGCCCCACCTTCACCCTGGTCGAGGTCTACGAGACTCCCGCCGGGACGTTCTGGCACTTCGATCTCTACCGCCTCGAGACGCCCGAGCAGGTCTTCGAGTTGGGTTGGGAAGAGGCCTGCGCCGAGGGCATCGTGCTGCTCGAATGGCCCGAGCGGCTGGGCCCGTTGCTGCCCAAGCACCTGAGCGTCACGCTCGAAATCGACGGCGACGGCCGGCGGGCGCTGCTCGATGTCTGACAGGGCAAAGCTCCGCGCTGACTTCGTGCGCCGCGCCGGCTGGGGCGATGCCGGCGAGCGCCTGCTCGCGGGCGACGCGTCGTTCCGCAAGTATTTCCGCCTGACCCGCCCACGCGCCTCCGCCGTCGTGATGGACGCTCCACCGCCGCAGGAGGATGTGCGCCCCTTCGTGCGCATCGCCCGGCACCTCCTGTCGCTCGGCCTCAGCGCGCCGGAAATCCTGGCGGAGGACGTGCAGAACGGCTTCCTGCTGCTAGAGGACCTCGGCGACGATACCTACGCCCGCGTGCTGGCCAAAGGCGGCGACGAGGGCGAACTCTACGCTCGGGCGACCGACGTGCTGGTGGCGCTGCACCAGGCACCGAACCACGCCGTGTTGCCGGGGCTGGGCGACTATGCCGGCGAGGCGTTGATCGACGCCGCGATGCTGCTGCCGGAATGGTACCTGCCCGAAGCCTCGGGCAAGCCGACGCCGGCTGAAGAGATCGCCGATTACCGTGCAGCGTGGCGCGAGTGCCTGGCGCAGCTTCCGGCGACACCGCCCGCCCTGCTGCTGCGCGACTATCACAAGGACAATCTCCTGTGGCTGCCCGCACGCGGCGGCGTGAAGACCTGCGGCCTGCTCGATTTCCAGGACGCGCAGGGAGGGCATCCCTCCTACGATCTGGTATCCCTGATCGAGGATGCGCGGCGCGACGTCTCGCCTGCCGTCCACGAAGCCTGCATCGCCCGCTATGTCGCGGCGGCCGGCCTCGACGACAAGGATTTCCGGCTGGGCCTGTCGCTGATGGCCGCGCAGCGTCACGCCCGCATCATCGGCCTGTGGATCCGGCTGCTGCGCCGCGACGGCAAGCCGGAATACCTGCAACACATGCAGCGCTGCTGGCGCTACTTCGAGCACGCATTGGAGCACGACGCGCTCCGGCCATTGCGCCAGTGGGTCGACCGCCTGCTGCCGCCCGAGTTGCGTCGGATCGGCGCGCCATGATCCGCTCGGCGATGATCCTCGCGGCCGGTCGGGGCGAGCGCATGCGGCCGCTGACCGACACCACGCCCAAGCCGCTAATCCCCGTGCGCGGCCGCTCGATGCTCGACCGCTCGATGGATCGTCTGCGCACCCACGGCGTTCGTAATCTGGTGATCAACGTCCATCATCTCGGCGAGCAGGTCGCGAGCCATGTCGGCGCGGGTCGCGCGCATATCGTGCGCGAACCTGCGCTGCTGGAGACCGGCGGCAGCGTGAAGAACGCCCTGCCGCTGCTCGGCCAGGAGCCGTTCTTCGTGCTGAACGGCGACGGGCTGTGGACCGATGGGCCGGTGCCGCTGCTGAAGCGGCTCGAAGCCGCGTGGGATCCCGCGCGCATGGACGCGTTGTTGCTGCTGCATCCGATCGACAAGGCGGTCGGGCGCGAACCCACGGACAAGGGCGACTACTTTCTCGACGAACCCGGCGCGAAAGGAGTGGGCAAGGCGCGCCATCGCGGCAGCGCGCCCGCGGCGCCGTATCTCTTCGCCAGCATCTCGATCTGCGATTCGCGCCTCTTCCGCAATGCCCCCGACGGCCCCTTTTCGCTGGTGAAGCTCTGGGACCGCGCACAGGCGGCCGGTCATCTCTACGGTCTCGTGCACGACGGCCAATGGTTCCACGTCGGCACGCCGCATGCGCTGGCCGAGGCCGAGCAGGTGCTGGCGTGAGCGGCGTCTTCACCATCGGCATCGACCGGCGTTTTGCCGACGAATTGGCGCGCGGCATCCTGGCCGGGCACGCCGCCGATCCGCTGGCGCTGGCGGACGTGCTGATCCTGGTGCCGACGCGGCGCTCGGTGCGCGCACTGCGCGAGGCGTTCCTGCGCGCCGCCGACGGGAAGCCCACGATCCTGCCGCGCATGGCGCCGCTAGGCGACATCGACGAGAGCGATGGCGAGAACCTGTCCAGCGACGGAACGGTCCTGATGCAAGCGCCCGCCATCGGCGGCGCCGAGCGCGAAGCGCTGCTGGCGCAGCTCGTCGCCCGCTTCAACGATTCCTCGGGCCAGCCGATCGCGCAATCCGCGGCGCAGGCGCTGAAGCTGGCGCGCGAGCTTGCGAGCCTGCTCGACGAGCTGGCGA
>JAFEFH010000094.1 GCA_018240695.1 Pseudomonadota bacterium
CGGTTCAGTCGCAGCCACGCCTCCTGCACCGCATCGTCTGCCTCTCCGGTCGAGCCCAGCATCCGGTAGGCCACCGCCCGCAGGTGCGGTCGCTGCTCCTCGAACGCCTCGACGATCCGGTCGCCGTCAGTCATCGGTCACAAACCCCCTTCATGTCGTGTCATAGCAGTGACACGCGAGAGGCGGGGGATGTGACGTGCGGTTGTGAGGAACTGGGAAAGGGACGCAAGAGTCGGCGGCGAGCACGGCCGTCTCGGCCACGGCCCGGGCAGGCTGTGGCCGTGGCCGAGACGGCCGGGGTATGGAAAGCGTCGAGGAAGTGCGACGTCATCCCGGGAGACGTGTGGGAGATGTCGGGAAGTCCACGCCCCGTGCGTGGGAGCGTGGGAAGTCCTGGCTTCCGTGCGTGTCGCACAACACCGCGGCGACGCTCGGTGAGTTGAGCCGCCTATGGCGCGCCTAACTCACCGAGCGTCGATCTGGGTCCGACGGAACCGTCATGGAAGGCCACGGCATCAGACAAAAGGCGCGAGGAAGTGTGGGGTTCGAGACGTCTTCGTCGACGGATCGGCCGAGGTGTGGCCTCTCACACACGAACCCTCGGAGGAGCACCGCACCCCCTCCGTCCTGGGCGTCTCATGGAGGTCACAGCCTGCCAGGACCTCCATGAGACGCCCAGGACACCGCCACACGGACGGCCGGAGCGCCCGGCACACCGCCCCCACGATTCAACCCCGCTTTCAGTAACCCGCGCCTACGCTCGCCGGATGAACTCCATCGAGGTGATCGAATTCACGGATCCGGGTTGTGTGTGGTCTTGGAGCAGCGAGCCGAAGCTACGGCGGCTGCGTCATCAGTATGGGGACAAGGTGTCGTGGCGCCGGGTGTTCGGGATCCAGGTAGACGACGTGAGGTCGAGCTTCCCCGACCGCGACCCGGTCGATGGGGCCGAGGAGTGGCGCGGGGACTGGCTCGCCGTCGCCGCCCACAGCGATACGCCGATCACGCAGCGGCTCGAGTGGATGCACTCCTCCACGTGGCCCGCGAGCCGGGCCGCGAAGGCCGCCGAGCTGCAGGGGGACGCGATCGCCGAAGCGGTGCTGCGGCGCCTGCGGGAGGCGGTCTTCGTCGACGGCCGACCCGCCGACGACGCCGACCGGATCGCCGCCGCGCTGACCGGCGTCCCAGGCCTTGACCTCGAGCGCCTGCTCGACGACCTCGATTCCACCGCCGTAGCGACGGCGCTCGGTACGGACTTCGACCTGACCCGCGACCCCCACCCCGACGTGGTCGGGCTGAAGGAGGACGGGCCTCATCCTGGCGCCGCCAAGGCGGAAGGCCCGGTCCTCCGCTACGCCTTCCCCACCCTGATCGTCACCGGGCCCGAGGGCGAGCGTGTGATGCCAGGCTGGCGCTCCCTCGCGCAGTACGAAGCGGCATTCGAAGCCGTCGCACCGGAGCTGCGGGGTACGACACCGGAGGTGCTCGATCCCGCCGACGCGCTCGCGCGTTACCGCTCGCTGAGCGGCGAGGACCTCCGACTTCTCACCTGCACCGACGAGCCGCCCAGCGAGGCGATCGGAGTGGCCACCGCGACGACGCCGCTCTGGCTCCACCCGGTCGAGGCCGAGAGCCGCGCCGCGATCGCCGCGGGCTTCTAGGCCGCCGCCGCGGTCAACTCGAGCGCGCTCTTCTCGAGGCCGAAGGCGTCGCGCAAACCGTCGCGACCGGTCTCGGTGACCACCACCACGCGGCTCGCTTCGCGGCCCTCGATCCAGCCGAGGCGGAAGAGCTCGTTGGTAAGCGCCGCCCCCAGGCTGCCGGCGAGGTGGTGATCCTTCTCGCTCCAGTCGAGGCAGGCGCGACTCAGCGGCCGCTCCTGCGCGCGCAGCGTCGCCAGGTCGATGCCCAACTGCTCGAAGGCGCGCGCGCCGGCCAGCGTCACCTCGTAGTCCCCGTCGTTCTTCTCGAGGAAGCCGGCCGCCGTCAACTGACGGGTGAGGGCGACGCCGAGCCGGCCGGCGAGATGGTCGTAGCAGAGGCGTCCCCGTTGCAGGCCGATGCTCTCCTTCGACCCGCGCAGAGAGGTGACGACACTGGCCGGCGAGAGCAGGATCAGCGACTCGAGCGCGTCCGCGACCCGCTGGCTGCTGAGCCGGTAGAAGCGGTGGCGGCCGTGCGGCTCGACCGTGATCAGTCCCCCCTCGGTCAGCTTGCGCAGGTGCGCGCTGGCAAGCGGCCGCGACACTTCGGCGCGGCTCGCGAGGGCCGAAGCGGAGGTCAGGCCGCCGTTCAACAGGGTCAGCAGGATCGTCGCGCGGGTGCTGTCGGAGAGGAGCGCCCCGACCGCCGCCAGATCGGCGTCACCGGCCATTTCGAAACCTTCTTTGCGCCTCGCGGACCGTCACCTTCGGGCGATCCTAGCGTTTCTTGACTAAGTTGGTTGAGAAGCTGCCAACGGCACTTCGCTCAAGGGCGGCCACCGCGACCAACCGGAGGTGAACCAGGTCACCGTTCCGTCCTCACGATCGTAGGCGCGGCGGCTCCAGGTGCCGATGTCGGCACCGTAGATATGGATCCCGACGCACGGCTCGGGGCCGCCGCAACTGACCCAGTGGACGTCGTCGTCGGTGGTGCAGCACACGGTCACCTCTCCCGCCGACCACTTCGTCTCGGCCACCGGGTCCAGCTTCACCCCCTCGGCGCGCGGCTTCGCATAGGCGACCTCGTGCTCGACCCCGCTGAGGATGCCGACGACCCCCCAGGTCTCGTGGCCGTGGACGGGCGTGCTCTGGCCGACGTTCCAGACCGCAGCGGCGATCGAGAATCGGCCCTCGGGGTCGACGTGGAGGGGGTAGAGGACGTACTTGTCCCCATCGGGGCGCCGGTAGTCGTAGTCGACCGCCGGGCCTTCGGCGAGCCAGGCGGTGAGCCGCTCCGCGATCGCAGCCGTCACCTTCTGCTCGGTGTCGCCCGTGGCGACGATCGGCTCCACCTCTTCGATCAATCGTTGCAGCGTCGGATCGGCCATCGCTGGTCCTCCCTCTCGGTTCATACCGTGGTCTTCCTCGCCCGCAGGCGACGCTGGTTCAACTCGCGGACCCGGTCGGCCAGGCCGGGGCGACCGGCGAGCGAGCGGACCAGCGACCCCATCGGGTCGGGGACCGCGCCGAAGCCGCTCGCCTCGCGCTGGAGCGCCGCGACGGTCTCGGCCGATCGACGCGCCAGCGGGCGGGCGATGCGCTCGGCGACGTCCTGGTCGGCGTCCTCCACGAACTTCCAGATGCCGAGCCGCTCCGCCTCCTCCGCTCCGATCGCCCGCCCGCTCGCGGCAACCTCGACGGCGAGGGCGGAGGTGGTGCATTCGGCCAGGCGGCGCACGCCCAGCACGGCGCCGAACTCGCTGCCGGGGAAGCGCAGGCTCGCCGCCGAGGTCGCGTAGCGCACCGTCGTCGCCATCACCAGGTCCGCTCCGGCTCCGGCCGCGGGCCCATCCACGACGGCGACACTCAGCAGCGGTCCGTACCAGAGCTTCTCCAGCAGCAGCTCGATCCGCACCAGCCGCAGCAGCAGGGAGGCGTCAGTCTCCTCCTCCAGCCCGGCCAGTCCGAGGCCGGCGCAGAAGGCCCTGCCCTCCGCCTCGATCACGAGCACCCGGGAGCCGTGGGCGGCTGCGGAGTCGACCGCTTCGTGCAGCGCCTCGACCATCGCCCTGTCGAGGGCATTGGCACTGCCGGGCGAGGCAAGGGTGAGCGTGGTGATCTCCCGGTCGCGCGCCACGATCAAGGGGGACGGCGCGGCGCTCACGCGATTCCCCACTCGGCCGCCACATCGTCACCGTGCTCGCCGAGTCGCGGGGGCCCGAGGTCGAGCCGCGGCTCACGACGGCCGTCGCGCACGGGAAAGACCGTGGTCGTGGCCGACCGAGCGACCGGCATCGGCATCTCCCGGACCAGGCCGGAGTCGACCACCGCGGGGTCGTTGAGGATGTCGGCGAAGGTGTTCAGCGGGCCCGCCGGGATGCCGCGCTCACGCAGCAGTGCCACCCAGTTGTCGGCGTCCCGATCGGCGAGCCGGGCGTTCAGGAGGCCCTCCAGCTCGACCTGGTTGGCGACCCGGTCGGCCTGGGTCGCGAAACGGGAGTCGGCAGGCAGGTCGGGGAGCTCGAGCGCCTCGCAGAGCGAGACCCAGAGCTTCTCGTTGCCGGCCGCGATCGCGAGAGGTCGGTCCCGCGCCTCGAACATCTGGTAGGGCGCGTTGCGGGGATGCCGCGTGCCCAGCATCTCCGGGCTGTGGCCCGAGCCCCAGTACTCGCTCGTCTGCAGGGCCGAGATCGCCAGCATGCAGTCGAGCATCGGGGTGTCGAGGTGGATCGAGCGCCCCGTCTCGCGGACGCTCGGCAGCCAGGCGACGGCGCTCAGCACCGCGTAGAGGCCGGTGGCGAAGTCGGCGATCGGCACGCCGGCCTTGACCGGCTCCCCCGCCTCGGTCCCGGTGACGCTCATCATCCCGCTGATCGCCTGGGTCACCACGTCGAATGCACCGAGGGCGCGGTAGGGCCCGGTCTGGCCGAAGCCGGAGATCGAGGCGTAGACGAGGCCCCGGTGCGCCTCGGAGACCTGCTCGAACGCGAGGCCGAAGCGACCGAGGACGCCTGGCCGGTAGTTCTCGACGACGATGTCGGCGGCGTCGATCAGTCCCTTCGCCAGGCGCAGGTCGTCGGGGTCCTTGAAGTCGGCGGCGACGCTTCGCTTGTTGCGGTTCAGGGAGGCGAAGTTGTGGCTGAAGGACTCCCCCGTCTCATCGGTGGCCAGGGGCGGCCAGTTGCGCATCATGTCGCCGGTCGGCGGCTCGACCTTCACCACGTCGGCGCCCAGGTCGGCGAGCAGCATTCCCGCGAACGGACCGGCGGCCACGTGGCCCATCTCGACCGCGCGGACCCCGGCCAGGGGCCGCTGATCGGTGCCGCGGGCGGCGGCGCTCACGCTCCTCCGGCGCGCGCCAGGCGGGCGGCGGTGTGGCGGTTCTCCGGAATCGCAAGACCGAGGTTCCCGCGGAGGGTGTTCTCCTGGTAACTCGACCGCGCCAGCCCCCGCTCCCGCAGGATCGGCATCACCTCGTCGGTGAAGCGGGCGAACTCGCTCGGCACCGTCACGTGGAGGATGAACCCGTCGGCCGCCCGACCGACGAACCAACGCTCGATCTCGTCGGCGACCGTCTCCGGCGAGCCGACGAAGCCGCCGCGGAACATCCGCTCGGCGTAGAGCACGGTCTCGCGCAGGGTGAGCCCCTGCTGGCGGGCCACGGCCTCCAGCCGCGCCGTCATCGTGCGCCCGCCGCGGGCGGCGTACCGGGCGACGTCGGGGAACGGTGCGTCGGGGTCGTACTGGCTGAAGTCGTGCCAGCCGTAGGGCCGGGCGAATTCGGCGAGCGAGCGCTCGAAGCTCTTCGCCCCCTCGCGCGCGGCCTGCAGCTCCCGCGCCTCCTCGTCGGTGTCGGCGATCACCGGGAGCATCGAGGGCATGATCAGCATCTGCTCGGGGTCGCGGCCCTTGTCGGCGGCACGCCCCTTCATCTCGGCGTAGAACTCCTGGGCCTCCTCGAAGCCCCGCGCCATCGTGAGGATCCCCTCGCCGATCGTCGCCGCCAGGTCACGCCCCTCCTCGGAGTCGCCGGCCTGGAAGATCACCGGCCGGCCCTGGGCCGAGCTCTCGATGTTCAGCGGCCCGGCCACGGAGAAGTGCTCGCCGACGTGGTCGAGGGTGTGCTGGCGATCGGGGTCGAAGAAGACGCCCGCCGCCTTGTCGCGGGGGAACGCGCCCTGCTCGTAGGAGTCCCAGAGGCCCTGGGCGACGCGCACGTGCTCGAGCGCCCGGCCGTAACGCGTCGGGTAATCGAAGTGCTCCTCGCGACCGTAGTTCTTCGAGGTGCCGGGATCGAGGCTGGTGACGACGTTCCAGCCGGCGCGGCCGTGGCTGATCAGGTCGACCGAGGCGAGCTGGCGGGCGACGTGGAAGGGCTCCGTGTAGGAGGTCGTGATCGTCGCCACCAGGCCGATCGCCTCGGTCGAGACCGCGAGCGCCGCCAGCAGGGTGAGCGGCTCCAGCCGGTTGAGGTAGTGGGGCGGCGAGTCGGCGGTGATGAACTGGCTGTCGACGACGAAGACGAAGTCGAACAGTGCCGCCTCGGCCTGCCGCGCCCGCGCGATGTACCACTCGATGTCGACGCTGGCGTCACCGGGGATCTCCGGATCGAGCCAGGTGTTCTGCTGTCCGGGCCCACCGACGCCGACGGGCGCGACGCCGAACTTCAACTGTCGCTCGGTCATCTCAGGCACCAACCGGGGTGGGCTCGCGGGCGGCGAGCCTGGAGCGGACGAGCGAGATCACCTCGCCGTAGCGGACCGTGTCGGCGTAGGGCTCGTAACCGCGGATCAGCAGCGTGTCGGCACCGGCGTCAACGTAGGCGACCAGGGAGTCGGCGACCTGCTCGGGGGTGCCGACCAGGGCGGTGGAGTTGCCGGCGGCGCCGGTCGCCTTCGCCAGCGCGGTCCAGAGCCGCTCGTCGTGCACCTCGTTCTCATCCGCGAAGGCAAGCAGGCGCTGCGAGCCCGCGTTGGTGCCGAAGCCGTTCGGCTTCTTGTCGCCGCCCATCATCGAGCTGACGTAGGTATCGGCGCGCTTCTCCGTGACCGCGAGGATCTCGCGGCCCTTCGCCCACGCCTCCTCCTCGGTATCGGCGACGATGGGTCGCAGGCTGACGCTGAAGCGCAACGAGCGTCCGTGCTCGGCTGCTGCGGACTGGATCTGCTCGACCCGCTCGCGGAAGCCGGCCAGCGGCTCGCCCCAGACCGCGTAGATGTCGGCGTGCTCGGCGCCTACCCGGACCGCGTCGGCGGACGCGCCGCCGAAGTAGATCGGGATGTGGCCGCCCGCCGGGGCGACCGAGGACCAGGCGTCCCGGACCTTGTAGAACTCGCCCTCGTGGTCGAAGTGATCGCCCACGGTCGAGGCCCACTCCTGCTTGACGATCTCCAGGAACTCCCCGCTACGACGATAACGGGCTGGTTTGTCGATCCAGTCGCCATCTCGCGCCTGGTCGGTGTCGTCGCCCCCGCTGATCACGTGCATCGCGATCCGCCCCGGATGGAACGCGTCGATGGTCGCGTACTTTCGGGCCACCTGGGTCGGCGCCACGAAGCCTGGTCGGTGGGCGAGCAGCACGCCGAGCCGCTCGGTCGCGTTCAGTGTCTGATCGGCGACGATGAACCCATCCACCATCGAAGAAGAATGCGGGATCAACACCAGATCGAACCCCGCCTGCTCGTGCGCCTGCGCCAGCGCCCGCAGATAGTCCGGCTGCACGACGGGCCCGGTCCGCGGAATCGTCTCGGACTGCTCGTGGGGGAATACGTGACCGATGAACTTGACTGCCATTGCCTGCCCTTTCTCAGGTGTGGACAGGTTTTAAGATAATGTTGACAAGCTTAATCGAGAATTGAACCGTCGGATTGGGTTGAGGTCGTCGGGTCAAGGGACGCAAGGGGTGTCGGCGGGAGCGGCCGTCTCGGCCGGGTATGGAAGGTGAGCAGGAGGTGCGACGCCGTCCCGGGAGACGTGCGGGAGACGTCACGAACCCCCCGCTTCGGTGGAGGTTCCTCCACGATCTGGCGCCGATCCGACCTCCCCGGCCACAGCCCTTCGCTACTTCCCCGCCATATGGGAGGGAAACAGCGAAGGGCTGTCTCAGGGTGCGACGGAACCGTGACGAGGGCGTGGACTTCCCGGCGGAAGCGTCACGAACCTTCGGAGGAACCCACGGAACCCTCACGTCCTGGGCGTCTCACGGAGGTCACAGCCTGCCAGGACCTCCGTGAGACGCCCAGGACCGAAACTAGGACTGCCGGAGCGGCCGCACAACGCCCACCCCCTACCGCACCAGCGCCGGCTCCCTCGCCGCCATCAACCCCCGCGCCCGCAGCACCGGGATCAGGCCCTCGCCGACCCGGTAGGCCTCCTCCAGGTGTGGATAGCCGCTGAGGATGAACTCGGCGATGCCGAGGTCGTGGTACTCGGTGATGCGGTCAGCGACTTCCTCGTGGGAGCCGACCAGGGCGGTGCCGGCGCCGCCGCGGACGAGGCCGACCCCGGCCCAGAGGTTCGGAGCGACCTCTAAGTGGTCGGTGCGGCCGCCGTGCAGTTCTGTCATCCGGCGCTGCCCCTCCGATTCGGACACGCTCTGGATCGACTGGGCTTTGGCGATCTGATCGGCGGAGAGGTTGGCGAGCATGCGGTCGGCAACCGCCCAGGCCTCCTCGGCGGTGTCGCGGGTGATCGCGTGGAGGCGGATGCCGAAGCCGAGCTCACGGCCCTCGCGACGGGCCGCCTCGCGCACCGCGCCGAGCTTCGCCGCCACCGCCTCCGGCGGCTCACCCCAGGTGAGGAAGACGTCGGCGCGGCGTGCGGCCACTTCGATCGCGGCGGCAGAGGACCCGCCGAGGTAAACCGTCGGCCAGGCCGGCGGATCGAGCAGTCGCGCCCCTTCGATCTCGTACCACTCGCCGGAGAAGTCGACCTCCTCTCCGCTCCACAGTTCCCGCACGAGCTGAAGGAACTCGTCGGCGCGGGCGTAGCGGGAGTTCTTGCCGATCGTGTCGCCGTAGCGGCGCTGCTCGATCGCGTCGCCGCCGACCACCACGTTCAAGAGCAGCCGGTCCCCCGACACCCGCTGGTAGGTGGCCGCCGCCTGCGCGGCGAGGGTCGGCGACTGCAGGCCGGGACGGAAGGCGACCAGGTACTTGAAGTCCCGCGTCAGTTGGGTCAGCGCCGCGGTGATCACCCACGCCTCCTCGCACCAGGAGGAGGTCGGGGCCAGCGCCGCCTCGAAGCCGAGCGCCTCGGCGGCGCGGGCCACCTGCGACATGTAGCCGAGGTCGCCCTTGCGGGCGCTCGTCCCCGGGTCCTCGACCCGCGCGCCGTGCGCCCCGACCGCGTTGCCGAGGCTGAGGTCGGTGTGGGAGTCGCCGTTGGTCGGCAGGAACCAGTGGAGTCGTACGGGCATCGTCAGCCGAGGAGGAGCTCGGCGCGGCGGGCGGCCTCGGTGCGGTTGCGGACGCCGAGCTTGCGGTAGAGGACGGTGGCGCTCTTCTTGATGCTGTCCGGCCCCAGGTGGAGGCGCTCGGCGATCTCGCGGTTGGTCTTGCCGGTGCCGAGCAGGAGGAGGATCTCGCGCTCGCGCTCGGTCAGCTCCAGGCCGCCGAGGGCTGGTGCCATGACATCCGGGGAGTCGAGCGGCTCGCCGCCGATCACGTCCCGGTCCGGCAGCGCCTCGGCCTCGGGTGCGGGAGGAAGCTCGAGTTCGGCGGTCGGGGTCATCCTGACGCGCTTCCCGATGATGTGCTTCCGGATCTGGGTTTGATCGCTTTCGCCGCGAGCGGGGTCGGCTCGAAGCCGGCCTTGGTCCCGGCCAGCGCGCCGGCGACCTCGACGGTCGCCGCGAAGAGCTCGTCGAGCACGCCCGCCGCCCTCTCCCCCGGCTGCCCGTCCTCGAAGTCGCCGCCGTTGAGATAGACGGCGACCGGCATCACGACCGCGCCGAAGAAGGCGAGCACGTCGCGCAGGTGCCGTTCGGGACCGAGGAAGTGATGGTCGGAGGCGCCCATCGCCACCAGGCCGACGACCTTGCCCTGGAGGACGGGCACCGGCGTCAGGTCGAGCAGGTTCTTCAGTGAGCCGGTGAGGGAGCCGCGGTAGACCGGCGTCGCGAGGATGACCGCGGTGGCTTTGTCGAGCGCCTCGATCGTCGCCGCGGTGTCGTCGTCGGTCTGCTCGAGCGGGGTGCCGTCGGCGAAGCCGAGGCGCAACGCGCCGAGGTCGATCAGGTCGGCGCTCGTCCCGCGCTCGGCGGCCCGCTCGATCGCCCCCTCGACGGCCCGGTGCAGTCGCCCCGGCGGGGTGGTCGAACCCAGTACTACTCGCAGGTCGATGGTGTGAGTATCAGGCGGCAAGCTCGTCCTCCTCGATCTGGATCTCCGAATAGGACCCGCGGTAGAACAGCAGCGGCTTGGCCCCCGGCTTGCGGTGGTCCAGGTGGTGGGCGAGCCCGATCACGATCTCGTGGTCGCCCGCCGGGTAGATCGCCTCGACCTCGCAGACGACGGTCGCCAGCGAGTCCGGCAGCACCGGCACGCCGAGGTCGTGATCGTCGAACTCGACCTCGTGGGAGCGGACGGCGTCGCCCTTCTTGGCGAAGCGATCCGAGTGGTGGCGCTGCTCGGCGGCGAGGATGTTGACCGCGAAACGGCGCGCGTCGCGGATCGCCGCCAGGGTCTCGGACCTGCGCGCCAGGCAGGCGAGGAGCAGCGGCGGGTCGAGCGAGACGGAGGAGATCGCGTTGGCGGTGGTGCCGACCGGGGAGCGGTCGTGGTCGCGGGCGGTCACGACCGAGACGCCGGTGGCGAAGTGCCCCATCACGTCACGCATCGCCCGGCCGGTCTCGGCGAGCCTCGCCGCCGCCTCGGGCTCGGCGGCCCGCCGCCGCCGCGCGACCGCGGAGACGTCGACGATCGCGATCCCGTGCCGGACGGCAAAGCGCTCGAGGTCCTCCCCGCGCGCCATGTGCCCGTCGTCGCGCATCACCTGGCAGAGCACCCCGGCGCCTTGAAGCCCGGTGCCGGCGGTGAGGTCGACGGCCGCCTCGGTACGCCCGGCCCGCTCGAGCAACCCTCCGTCGCGGGCACGGAGCGGGAAGACGTGGCCGGGCTGGACGAGGTCCTCCGAGGTGCTCGCGGGGTCGGCGACGACGGCGATCGTGCGGGCGCGATCGCCCGCGGAGATCCCGGTCGTCACCCCGTCGCGGGCCTCGATCGAGACCATCGCCGAGTCCCCCAGCGAGGAGGCGTTGCCGCGGTTGCCGATCTGCTCGAGGCCGAGCTGTTCGCAGCGCTCGCTGGAGAGGGCCACACAGACGAGGCCGCGCGCCTCGGTCGCCATGAAGTTGACCGCGGCGGCGTCCGCGAACTCGGCGGCGATCAGCACGTCCCCCTCCCCCCGGCGCTCGGAGTCGTCGCGCAGGAGGACCATGCGGCCGGCGGCGAGCTCCTCGCCCGCACGCGCGACGGCGTCCTCGGTGGTCGGGGTGTCGGGGACCAGGTCCAGCGGGTTCATCAGGCGGCCTCTCTCGTTGTCGGGGTATCGGCGACCGGCCGCAGCTCGGCCGGCAGCGGGATCTCCTCGGTTTCACCGGTGCGGACGATCTTGCGGGCGACGGCGCCGGATTGGTCGCGGATCTCGGTGATCCCGATCGCCTCCCACTCGACTCCCCGGCGCAGTGAGCCGATCGCGAAAAGGCGCTCGGAGGGCTCGCCGTCGGCACCGAGCAGGGCGCCGTCGTCGTCGACGTCGAGGCCGAGGCCGAGCGCGTCGGGACGTGCGAGGCCCGCCGAGATCAGGCCCGCCAGGAGCGGCGGCGCCTGTCGGCGCAGGTCGGTCCCGGCACCGGAGCAGTTGATCACGCGGTCGACCTCGACCTCGTCGAGATCGGTCGCACCCGGGCTGCGGAGGAAGACGCGGACGCGGCTCCCATGCGGTTCCAACGAGACGATCGCCTTCGACTCGGTGCAGACCCGCCCGGCGCCCTCGAGCGCCTCGAAGCGGTCGGCGACCTCGGGGGCCATGCGGAACCGGTGGACGTCCCAGAGGCGATGGAACTCATGCAGGAAGCGGCGCTGCTCATCGGTGTCGAGAGCCTTCCAGAGCGACGGCGTCACCGGCCGCATCGAGTCGATGACGTCGCGCCAGTCGTCGCCCTGCTGGGAGACCCGGCAGATCTGCGCGAACACCGCGGCGATCATCGGTTCCAGGCGCCCGGTCTCGGTCGGGACGTGGAAGCGACGCAGGTTGGTCAGGGTGCGCCGATGACGACGAGGCGCGAGACCGTGGCGGGAGACGGCACGGAGGCGGGGCCCGGCGCCGCCCTCACAGAGGGTCAGCGCGATGTCGACCATCGAGAGGCCGGTGCCGATGACCAGCACCTCGCGGTCTTGTCGCACCGCGTCGAGGGCGCCGGCCGCCCACGGATCCGCGACGTAGGCGCCGGACTCCTTCAGCTCCTCGGGGACCTCGATCGGGTCGCCGCCGTCGAGCGGGCCGATCGCGAGGATCACGCGGTCGGCCTCGATGCGCTCGCCGTCGGCCAGGGAGACCTCCAGCGGCGCGGGGGCGGCGCCATGGTGCTCGACGATCGCGGTCACGTCTCCGTGGTGGCGGCGGAGACGGGCGTCGGCGGCCTCGCGCTCGGCGTTCGCCAGGAGATCGCGGATGTAGGTGGCGTAGTGGCCGCGCGAGAGAAACGCTTCCTCGGCCGCCGGTTCGCCGCGCTCGGCGAGCCACTCGTGGAAGTGCTCGGGCCGGCCGTGGATCGCGCCCATCCGGACCGCCGGGACGTTCAGCAGGTGGAGCGGTTCCTCGGTGCCGTAGGCGACCCCGGCGCCGAAGGTGCCGGTGCGGTCGATCAGGTCGATCTGGAGCGGACAGTCTTCGCGGTATTCGCGCAGCAGGTGGACGGCGGCGAGCGCACCCGCGGCACCGCCACCGACGATCGCGACGCGCTGGAGCGGGGCGCTCACCGGGAGGCCCCCACGGCGAAGGGGACGGCGGTTCCGTCGCGGCCGGAGAGCGCGAGCCCGGGCGGGTCCGGGGGATGCCAGAGGCCGCGCCGCTCGAGCAGTGGCAGGACGCCCTCGCCGAACCAGTAGAGCTCCTCCAGGTGCGGATAGCCGGAGAGGACGAACTCCTCGATCCCGACCTCGGCGTACTCCTCGATCCGCTCGGCGACCTCGGCGTGGGACCCGACCAGCGCGGTGCCCGCCCCGCCCCGCCCGAGGCCGACCCCGGCCCAGAGGTTGGGATGGACCTCCAGCCCGTCGCGCGAGCCGCCGTGCAGCTCGAGCATCCGTCGTTGGCCCTCCGATTCGGACTCGCGCAGCCGCGCCTGGACCTGGGCGATCGTCGCCGCCGGGACCGAGTCGAGCAGACGGTCGGCCTCGGCCCAGGCGGTGGCGGAGTCGTCGCGGCTGATCGTGTGCAGGCGGATGCCGAAACCGACCTGGCGGCCCTGCCCGGCGGCGGCCTCCCGCACCCGGGCGATCTTCTCGGCGACGGCGGCGGGCGGCTCGCCCCAGGTCAGGTAGACGTCGACATGGGACGCGGCGACCTCGATCCCCGCCGGCGAGGAGCCGCCGAAGTAGATCTCCGGACGCGGGTCGGGCAGCCGGTGGATCGTCGCGCCTTCGACCCGCAGATGCTCGCCGGCGTAGTCGACGGTGTCGCCCTCCCAGAGGCGGCCCACGATCTCGAGGAACTCGCCGGTGCGCCGGTAGCGCTCCTCCTTGTCGAGGAAGTCGCCGAAGGCTCGCTGTTCGCCCGCGTCGCCGCCGGTCACCACGTTCAGCAGCAGCCGCCCGCCGGAGTGCCACTGGAACGTCGCGGCCATCTGCGCGGCCAGCGTCGGGGAGACCATGCCGGGACGGAAGGCGACCAGGAACTTCAGGCGCTCGGAGGTCTCGGCCAGCATCGCGGTCACCACCCAGGCGTCGTCGCACCAGCCCCCGGTCGGGGTCAGCGCCGCCTCGAACCCGAGGTCCTCGGCGGCCGTCGCGACCCTGGTGAGGTAGGCGATCGAGGGCTCGCGGAGACCGCCCGCGACCCCCGCGGGCGGCCCTTCCCCGGTCTCGATCAGGCCGCGGCCGTCACCCTGCGTGGGCAGGAACCAGTGGAAGCGGAGATTGCTCACGCGGCCGCCCCGACCGGAGCCAGTCCCTTCTCCGCCTCGAGGGCGCGCACGATCGACATCACCTCGCGGCCGAAGTAGTCGACTTCCTCTTGGAAGTGCAGGAACCCGCCGAGGAGCAGGCCGACGCCCTGCTCGCGGTAGCCGATGATCTTGCGCGCGATCTGCTCGGGCGTGCCGATCAATCCGGTGCGGAAGCCGTCGTTGTACTGGACCAGGTCCTTGAAGTCCGAGTCCTGCCACATCCCGCGCTTGTCACCGGTGGACTGGCCTGCCTGCTTGACCGCGTCGCCGAATCCTTTGACCGCCTCGACGTCGGCCTTGGCGATGATCTCGTCGACCACCTCGTGCGCCTCGGCCTCGGTCTCGCGGGCGACGATGAAGGCGTTCAGCCCGAAGCGGATGTCGGTGCCGGGCTCGCGCCCCGCGGCACGGGCGTAGCCCGAGACCTCCTCGATCTGCTCTCGCACCCCGTCCGAGCTATTGCCGTTCATGAAGTACCAGTCGGAGACGCGACCCGCCATTTCGCGGGCCACGGTCGAGTTGCCACCCTGGAAGATCTCCGGGTGCGGGCGTCCCGGGACCTCGACCGGCTTCGGCTTCAGGTTGTAACCGTGGAGGTTGTAGAAGTCGCCGGAGAACTCGGCCTCGTCCTCGGTCCAGCTCGCCCGCAGGACGCGGATGAACTCCTCCGAGCGCCGGTAGCGCTCGTCGTGCTCGAGCCACTGCTCGCCGAGCGCGGTGAACTCGCCCTTGAACCAGCCGCTGACCACGTTGACGGCGAAGCGGCCGCCGGTCATCACGTCGGCCGAGGCGCCGAACTTGGCCAGCACCGCCGGGTGCCAGAGGCCGGGGTGGATCGCCGCGATCACCTTCAGCTTCTCCGACGCCAGCAGCAGCGCCAGGCTGAAGCCGGTCGACTCGTGCTGGTATTCGGCGCCGTAGCTCGCCATGTAGCGAACCTGGCTGAGCGCGTACTCGAAGCCGCTGCGCTCGGCGATCCGCGCCAGCTCCTGGTTGTACTCGAGGCCCCAGTCGGTGCGTTGCTCGATCTTCGACACCACGAGGCCGCCGCTGACGTTGGGGACCCAGTACGCGAACTTGAGCGCCTCTGCGTTCTTCGGGTCGGTCATCTTGTGGTTCCTTTCGTTGCTTTCAGGTCGTGACGGGCGCGGCCGGGGCCGGCTCGGTGTTCTGAGGGGCGCCTCGCAGGGTCCGGTTGGCGACCGGGACGAGGGCCAGCACCGTCGCCGCGATCGTCGCCAGCACGGCCCAGGTGGGAACCCGCCCCCACTCGCCGAGCAGCAACAGGTAGCCGGGAATCGTGCAGGTGGTGAAGGCGAGGATCAGGGTCAGCACACCGGTCATCGTGGTCAGCCGCTCGTAGCCGAGGGCCAGGATGAGGAAGAAGAGCCCCCAGAGCACCGACCACTGCAGCCAGAGCAGGCCGATCGTCGGTTCGTCGAACTTGACGATCTCGGTGACCCCGAAGGCGGCGGCCATGATCGCCACCCAGGCCGAGTACCAACCCAGGCCGGTCGCCTCCTGACCGGCCAGGTTGGAGATCCCGACGTACAGGTAGGTGAAGCCGAACAGGAACACCCCGGAGGCGAGGAGGATTTCGTCGGTCGTCGCCGCCGTCGCGATCAGGTAGAAGGGGATCGCGACCTGCAGCGCGCCGACGAACAGGTTGAAGGTCGCCGCGCTTTTGGCGTCCACTTTGCCGAGGAAGAGGAGGCCGTTGATGAACAGCACGGCCCCCACGAACATCAGTCCTACCGATGACATCTTCCTCGCCCCTAGTTGTAGGAGTCGACTGCGGGCAGTCGGTCGTTGAGCAGGAAGTCACCGGCGTGGGCGGACTTGAAGTCCAGCGGGTTGTGCAGCGAGAGCGTGCGGGCGTTGCGCCAGTGGCGGTCGAACCCGTATTTCTCGAGGACACTGCCGGCGCCGCCGACCTGGAACAGGGTCGAGCCCGCGAACATCGCCGCCTCGGCCGCGGCGCGTCGGGCCTCACCGGTAACCACCGAGGCCTCGCCGCGCGCATAGCCGTCGGTGGGGTTCTCGGCAGCGATGTCGCAGAGCTCGGCAGCCCGCAGGGACAGCAGCTCCGCCGCCCCGACCGCGGTCTTGATCTCGCCGACGTGGAGCAGCACGTAGGGGTCCTCACTCGCCTTCTCGGCGCTCGACTCGTACCAGACGCGAGCTCGCTCACGGACGAACTCGACCGCGTCGTCGAGGGCGTTCTTCGCGATCCCGACGAAGACGCCGGTGTGGACCGCCTGGTAGTTCAGCGAGGTGACCGCGCCGCCACCGCCGCCGTCGGACTCCGGACTGGCGAGGCAGAGTTCGTCGGGGATCCAGACCTCGTCGAACTCGGTGGTGCCACTGGCCGTGGTCCGCTGGCCGAAGCCCGACCAGTCGTCATGGATGGTGACTCCGTCGGCGTCGGTGGGGGTGAAGAAGACGCGGACCTCGTCGCTTTCGGCGACCTGGCAGGGCCCGAAGGTGATGTCGCCCGCCAGGCTCCCGGTGCAGTAGAACTTCTTGCCGTTGAGGCGCCAGCCGTCGCCGTCGCGGCGCACCGTGGTGTTGAAGTGGTTGACGCTCTTGGTCCCCACCTCGGAGTAGGCGTTGGTGATCCAGAGCTCGCCGGAGGCGAAGCGCGGCAGCCACTTTGCCTGGACCTCGGGGGAGGCGAACTCCTGCAGGAGCCGGATCCCGCCGGTGTGTAGCTGGTACATCTGGCCGATGTTGGAATCGCCGGCCGAGATCAGGTTGACCACCTTCATCAGGTCGACGAAGTTGCCGCCGAAGCCGCCGAACTCGCGCGGCACCATCAGGCCGAGAAGGCCGGAGGCGCGGAACTCGGC
>JAFEFH010000095.1 GCA_018240695.1 Pseudomonadota bacterium
TCGGGTCGAAGTCGGTGGGCGCCACGTTGGTCACGCGCTCGATGCGCGCGGGGCAGGGCGCGGCCTGCGTCTTCACGATCGCCTCGAGCTTCTTCTCGTGCTCGACCAGCACCTCGTCGCGCGGATGGCGCATGTCGATGGTGAACAGCACCTTGCCGGGCACGGTGTTGGGCGAGCCCGGCGAGACCTCGACGCGGCCGATGGTGAAGCGCAGCGTGTCGTCGGCATCGGTCGTGGCCTCGTACATCGTCGCGGCAATGCGCGTGGCGGCGGCGTAGGCATCCTTGCGGGCGGCGCGCGGCGTCGTGCCGGCATGCGCCTCCTCGCCGTCGATCGTGACGATGTAGCGGCGGCTGCCCTGGATGGCGGTGACGACGCCGATCGTCTTCTTCTCGTTCTCCAGCCGCGGGCCCTGCTCGATATGCGCCTCGACATAGCCGTCGATCGCAAAGCCCGGCGGGCCGGCGCGCATCGGCGCGGGCGCGGCCTTCAGCGTCTCGGCCAGCGCGTCCTTCAGCATGATGTTCTTCCAGTCCTTCTGGGTCAGCATCTCGTCGAGCTTGTACTGTCCCGCGAACACCGCCGAGCCCATGGCGCTGGGCTGGAAGCGCGAGCCTTCCTCGTTGGTCCAGGCGACGGCCATCACCGGCCGGCGGGTCTTCACGCCGGCATCCTCGAGCGCCTCCAGCGCCTCGAAGGCGGCGAGCACGCCGTACATGCCGTCGAAGCGGCCGCCGGTCGGCTGGCTGTCCATGTGCGAGCCGCTCATTACCGGCAACGCCTTAGGATCGGTGCCGGGCCGGCACACGAACAGATTGCCGATGGCGTCGGTCTCGATGGTGAAGCCGCGCGCCTTGGCCCACGAGGCCAGCAGGTTGCGCGCCGCGGCGTCCTCGGCCGACAGGGCCTGGCGGTTGACGCCGCCCTTGGGCGTGCCGCCGAGCTTCGCCATGTCGACATGGCGCTGCCACAGGCGGTCTTCCTTAACGGCGCTGGAGCCGGTCATGCTGTCTCCTCGGCTTGTCGCGCGAGCTATAGCGGCCCCATAGTCGCGCTTCAATCGGAGTCGCCCGGAGAGGCCCATGCACAATCATCTCGACCGCAACCTGATCGGCTACGGCGCCGAGACGCCCGACCCGCAGTGGCCGGGCGAGGCCCGGATCGCGGTGTCGTTCGTGCTGAACTACGAGGAGGGCGGCGAGAACACGATCCTGAACGGCGACGCGGGATCGGAAGTGCGGCTGACCGAGGTGTCGGGCATGACGCCGGTGATCGGCGGCCGCGACCTCTCGACCGAAACCTTGTTCGAGTACGGCAGCCGTGCGGGCTTCTGGCGCATCCTGCGCATGTTCGGCGAGCGCAACATGCGCTTCACCTCGTGGGCGGTCGGTCGCGCGCTGGAGCTCAATCCCGCCGCCGGCAAGGCAATGGCCGAGGCGGGGCACGAGGTGGCGAGCCACGGCTATCGCTGGATCAACTACAAGGACTTCACGCTCGAGCAGGAGCTCGACCATATCGCCAAGGCGGTGAAGGCGATCACGGAGACCGCGGGCAAGCCGCCGGTCGGCTGGTACACGGGTCTGTTCGGCATGAACACGCTGAAGGCCGTGGTGAAGCACGGCGGCTTCCTCTATTCGAGCGACGCCTACAACGACGACCTGCCGTACTGGGTGAAGGTGGAGGGCACGCCGCACCTCGTCATCCCCTACACGCTCGAGGTCAACGACATGAAGTTCTCGGTGCCGCCGGGCTTCACCGCGGGCGACGGCTGGCTCCAGGCGATGAAGGACTCGTTCGACTATCTCTATGCCGAGGGCGCGCGGGCGCCGAAGATGATGTCGATCGGCATCCACTGCCGCCTCGCCGGCCGGCCGAGCCGCGCCGCGACCCTGGCGCGCTTCCTCGACTATGTCGCGTCCAAGCCCAGGGTCTGGGTCGCCACGCGCGAGGAGATCGCGCGCCACTGGATGAAGGTTCACCCGGCCAAAGGCTAGGAAGCGGGCTGAGGCCAGGCCCTTCGGCAGATGCGATAGGCGATGTGCGCGGCGAAGGTCAGCGCGAACAGGCCGACGGCGAACAGGATCGGCACATAGGGATCGTGCGTGCGGTCGTAGAGCCAGCCGGCGATGCCGGGCGTCGGCGCCATCAGCAGGAAATAGAGGCTGAAGAACACGCCCATGCCGAAGGCGCGCTTGTGCGGCGCCATCGCCCCCTCGGTCAGCGCCATGATCAGGCCGGCCGGCGCCATGCCGAGCAGGCCGTAGGCGAGGCTGAGCGGCACCGCCCACTCGACGTGACGGAGCAAGGACAGGATCGCCATGCCGCAGCACAGCGCCAGCGACAGGATCAGGGCGGCGCGGCCGGTGCGGTCGGCGATGGCGCCGCAGGTCGCGGCCGAGATCAGGATCACCCAGCTCGCGAGGCTGACGATCGACGCGGCGCTCAAGGGATCGATCCCGCCCGCTTCGAGCAGGCGCGGCGCGAAGCTGAGGTAGATCACGTAGGCGCAGTTGAACGCCGACCAGACCAGGGCGGCGAGCAGGGTGAGCGTCCATTCGCGCGATGTGAGGGCTGCGGAGGCCTTCACCTGCACGGCCTTCGGTACGGCCGGCGGCGGGCGGTAGAGCAGCATCAACGCCACCGCCGCCACCGCGCAGTAGATCGCCGCCGACACGAAGGGCAGGCGCCAGCCATAATGCAGGGCGAGCCAGCTGTGGCTGATCTGGCCCATCGCGATGCCGGTGGCCCAGCTCGTCACCAGCACGGCCATCGCGGTGGCGAGCTCGTGCCCGGTGAACCAGTCGGCGGTCATCTTGGTGTAGAAGATGCTGCACAGCACGAAACCGGCGCCGCACAGCAGGCGCCCCGCCGCGAGGCCCGCGAAGCCGTCGGCCATCGCCGCCACCGCGCCGCCCAGTGCCAGCAGCGCAAGGCCGGCCGAGGTCAGCACGCGGTCCGACGCGTAGCGTCCCGCGAAGCCCGCGGGCAGCGACAGCACCAGTCCCGGGATCATGAACAGGCCGATCAGCGTGCCCGCCTCGGCGAAGCTGAGGCCGAGCTCGTGCACGACCGAATCGGTGGCCGAACCCATCGTCTGGAACTGGAATCCAAGCCCAATGCGGGTCGTGAAGAGCAGCGCCAGCATGGCCCAGCGCGCGCGGCCGTCGGTCATGGATCCACCATAGCGGCCTCGGGGCGACAATTCGCACGTAAAAAGCACATTTGCCGCGCCGGCCGAATCGTGTGATCAAAGGGGCGCTGTGACCCTGTCCCGATCTCCGGCGCTGCTCGCGCTCCTCATCGCCGCGCTCGCCGTCGCCGGATGCGCCGCGAAGCGTGCGCCGCCCAATCCGCAACACGCCGCGCTCGCGGCGGCCAGCGAACGGGCGCGGGCCATCGAGGAGCGCAAGGACGAGGTGATCCGCCAGCTCGCGATCTGCGAGAGCGGCGGCTACGGCCCGTCGGACCGGCCGATCTATGGCGGCCGCGGCGCCTATCTCGGCCGCCTCCAGTTCGCCACCCGCACGGTGATGAGCTACGTCCAGAAGCGCGACGGGATCGCGCTCAACCCGAAGGACGCCGCCGCGCTGGCGCACGATTACGACCGCGCCGCCGACCTCGCCAAATACATGATCTTCGATCTCGAGGAGCCGTGGCACTGGCCGCTCTGCGCCAAGAAGATCGGCGTCCAGGCGGAGATTCAGGCGATCAAGAACCTCTAGGGGCCTCTCTGCTTTGCTGGTCGCTTGCCCATGGTGGTGAGTGCGATGCCCCCCAGGATCGCCGCCGACGCCAGCAGCAGCCGGCCGGTGATCGGCTCGGCCAGCAGCAACGCCCCGCCCAGCGCCGCGATCGCCGGCACGCTCAGCTGCACGATGGCGGCCTGCGTGGCCTTGAGCGACGGCAGCGCCGCATACCAGATCACGTAGCCCAGCCCCGAGGTCACCGCACCCGAGGCGATGGCGTAGGCCGCGCCGTGCAGGTCGATCGAGGAATGGTTCACGGCGGTGAGCGCGAGCGCCGCCGCGAAGGGCAGTGCGCGCATGAAGTTGCCGCCGGTCGCAGCGATCGGCTCGCCGAGGCTCTTGCCCAGGATCGAATAGACGCCCCACGAGATGCCCGCCGCCGCCATCAGCGCCGCGCCCGCGGCCGGCGGTGCCGACAGGCCGGGCAGCAGCAGCGCCACCAGCCCGCCGAGGGCAACAGCCAGGCCCACGAGCTTGATGCCGCCCAGGCGCTCGCCGGAGAACAGGCCGAAGCCCATCATGGTCATCTGCACCGCGCCGAACAGCAGCAACGCACCGGTCGCCGCCGACAGCTCGCGATAGGCGAAGGAGAAGAAGGCGGCATAGGAGAACAGCGCCAGCGCCGCCATCCAGCTGCCGCCCGTCGCCGGGCGCGCGCCGCGCGAGCGCAGCAGCAGCGCCAGGATCAGTGCCCCCGAGCCGATGCGCAGCGCCGTGAAGCTCGCCGGGTCGATGGCGGTGTCGCGCAGCGCGATGCGGCAGAGCAGCGAGTTGCCGGCGAAGGCGAGCATCGCCAGCGCGGTGAGCAGGACGACGCGGGTGGGGCTAGTCATGAAGCGCGAGCGGAACCTTCATTTCGGCGGCGACCTTGGCGAGGTCGGCCAAGGTATCCTCCGGCAGCAGGATGCCGTCACGCCTATTCTTCGCCTCGTTGCGCGCCTCGATCTCGCCCGGATAAAAGACCTCGTCGTGGCCTTTCGCGAGCGGCACCGACTTCAGCTCCTCGATCATCCGCTCCATGCGCGCGTTGAATTCGGGCAGCGGCTGCATCTTCGCGATATCGAGCACGATCGTCATCTGGCCCGCGCCGCTCTTGCGGTCGGCCTGGTACGGCCCCGACACGCCGGTGCCGAATTGCGATCCCGTCAGTACCCCAGACAGCATGTCCATCATCGCCGCGATCGCGTAGCCCTTGTGGCCGGCCATCGGCAGGATGATGCCGTCGATCGCCGCGGCGGGATCGGTGGTCGGTGCGCCGTCGGCGTCGATCGCCCAGCCCTCGGGAATCGGCAGGCCCTTCTGTTTGGCGAGGTAGATCTTGCCGCGCGCCACACCGGTGTTGGCGATGTCGAGCACCATCGGCGCGTATTTGCCGGCGGGCGCCGCCCACGACCAGGGATTGGTGCCGACGGTCTTCCTGCGGCCGCCCCACGGCGCCATCGCGGGACTGGCATTGGTCGACAGGAAGGCGACGCAGCCGGCGCGGGCGGCGACCAGCGTGTAGTAGAGCGCCGTGCCGAAATGGTTGGAGTTGCGCAACGCGACGGCGGCGATGCCGTGGGCCTTGGCGCGCTCGATCGCGTCGTTCATGGCGTGCAGGGTCAGCACCTGGCCCATCGCGTCGCCGCCGTCGATCACGGCGAGGCCGCCGGCATCGACGACGTACTTGGGCGCGGCGACCGGCGTGCAGACGCCGCTGCGCAGCCGCGCGAGATACCAGGAGAGGCGCAGCACACCGTGCGACTGGTGGCCCCAGAGATCGGCCTGGACCAGCGTGTCGGCGACGATGCGTGCGTCGGCGGGCGGCATGCCGGCGGCCGCGTAGACCGCCGTCGCGAAGTCGAGCAGCCGTTCGGGCCGCAGGGGCGCGGCGCTCAGTTGCCCAGCCGGTAGAGCTTCATGGCGTTGTCGCGCACGATCTTGCGCCGCGCACCGGCCGAGACGCCGGTCAGCTCGTTGGTCAGGAATTCCTGGCTGTCGGGCCAGATGCCGTCGGGATGCGGGAAGTCTGAGCCCCACATGACGTTGTCCTCGCCCAGATGCTTCAGCAGTTCGATGCCGACCGGATCGGTCTGGTAGGTGGCGTAGAACTGCCGCTTCCAGTACTCGCTGGGCTTCATCTTGAGGTCGAGGTCCTTGAACTGGTCCTCCCACTCGAGGTCCATGTGCTGGAGCACGTAGGGAATCCAGCCGAGGCCCGCCTCGCCGATCACGATCTTGAGATTGGGATAGCGTTCCGGCGCGCCGGAGTAGATCAGGCCCATCAGCATTGTGCTCATGTGCATCTGGAAGCCGGTGATGTGCACGGCGAAGATGCGGCGCTGCACGTGCGCGGGGAACTTGGTGACATCCGGCGAGCGGCCGCCGATCGTGTGGAAGTGCAGCGGGATGCCGGTCTCGTGGCCGAACTTCCACAGCGGCTCCCAATGCTCGTCCCACAGCGGCGTCATGTCGGGCCGGTTGGCGATGTCGAGGCCGCGCACGCCGCGCTTGGCGCAACGCATCGCCTCGGCGACCGACTCCTCTATGTTGTAGTTCGGGATGTTGGCCAGGCCGACGAGGCGATCGGGCGCCTGCTGGCAGAAATCGTGGAGCCAGTCGTTGTAGATGCGCAGCATCTCCAGCGCCGCTTCCGGATCGTTGAGGCGGCCGCTCGAGCCCAGCACGCCGTACAGGACCTCAGCCTGCACGCCGTCGCGATCCTGGTCCTTGAGGCGCAGGTCGACTTCGGTGAGGCGGCGCACGCCCTTCTTGCCGTCGGAATAGAGGCCGGTCGAGGCCATGCGGTCGGAGCGATGGATGATGCCGGGCACATATTCGCGGCCGGCCGAGCCCATGCCGTTCACGAGGCCGAACTTCGCGCCCTTGGCGCTCACCCACTCCGGACCCTTGGGGCCGTCGATGACGTGGGGCATGCGGTCCTTGAACTGCGCCGAGGCGTTCTTGGTGAAGAGGTCGGGCGGCAGCCAGATCAGGTCGACATGGCCGTCGGCGGAGATGACGTCGTACTTCATGGGCGCGTTCCTCCGGAGCGAATGTGCGTCTAGAGTGCGCCGCCAATCCTGAAGCTGCAATGGAAAGACGATGAAAGAGTCCGACTGGCTCAAGGCGTTTGCCGCGGAGCTGAAGCGCGCCGATATCGACGGCGTCACCGCGTTGCTCGCGGAGAACTGCCACTGGCGCGATCTCGTGGCCTTCACCTGGAACATCGTCACCTTCGAAAGCCGCTCTGCGATTTCTGAGATGCTGAAGGCGCGCCTTTCCGATGTGCGGCCCGACACTTTCGAAGTGGACGGCGACGACGGCTGGTTCACTTTCGAGACCGCGGTCGGCCGCGGCCGCGGCCATGTGCGGCTGCGCGACGGCAAGGCGACCACTGTGTTCACCGCGCTGACCGAGCTGAAGGGTTTCGAGGAGAAAGCCGGTCCGCGCCGCGAGGCGGGCACGCAGCATGGCGCGTTCCCCAATCGCGTGACGTGGAGCGACCGGCGCCGCGAGAATGCCGAGACCTTCGGCTACGCACGCCAGCCTTACGTGCTGATCGTGGGAGGCGGACAGGGCGGCATCGGGCTCGGCGCGCGGCTGAAGCGCATCGGCGTGCCGGCGCTGATCGTCGATGCCAATGAGCGGCCGGGCGATGCGTGGCGCAAGCGCTACAAGTCGCTCTGCCTGCACGACCCGGTCTGGTACGACCATCTGCCGTACCTGCCGTTCCCCGATCACTGGCCGATCTACACGCCCAAGGACAAGATGGGCGACTGGCTCGAGTCCTATGTGAAGATCATGGAGCTCGACTACTGGGCGTCGTCGCCGTGCAAGAGCGCGCGCTACGACGAGAAGACGGGCGAGTGGACGGTCGTCGTCGAGCGCGAGGGCAAGAAGGTCACGCTGCGGCCGAAGCACCTCGTGATCGCGACCGGCATGTCGGGCTTTCCCGAAGTGCCGCGCTTCCCGGGCGCCGAGACGTTCAAGGGCAAGCAACATCATTCGAGCCAGCATCGCGGCGGTGAAGGCTTTGCCGGCAAGAAGTGCGTCGTCGTGGGATCGAACAATTCCGCGCACGATATCGCGGCCGACCTGTGGGAGCACGGCGCCGACGTGACCCTGCTCCAGCGCTCGCCGACGCTGGTCGTGCGCGCCGAGACCTTGGGCCGCAACCGGCCGCTCTATTCGGAAGAGGCGCTGGCCAAGGGCATCACCACCGACAAGGCCGACTTCACCGTGGCGTCGCTGCCCTATGCGCTTCAGCCCGCGGCGTCGAAGCCGATGATGGCGCAGATCCGCAAGGACGATGCGGGCTTCTACGAAAGCCTCGGCAAGGCGGGCTTCAAGTTCACCTTCGGCGAGGACGAGACGGGCATCGGCACGATGTATATCCGCCGCGGCTCGGGCTACTACATCGACGTCGGCGCGTCGGAGCTGATCGCCGACGGCCGCATCAAGCTGAAGTCGGCCGAGATCGACCGGCTCACCGAGACCGGCGTGGTGCTGAAGGACGGCACGGTGCTCGACGCCGACTTGGTCGTGTACGCAACGGGCTACGGATCGATGAACCAGTGGGCGGGCGCGCTGATCTCGCCGGAAGTGGCGGACAAGGTCGGCAAGTGCTGGGGCGTCGGCTCGGGCACGGCCAAGGATCCCGGCCCGTGGGAGGGCGAGCTGCGCAACATGTGGAAGCCCACGGCGCAGGACGGCCTCTGGTTCCACGGCGGCAACCTCGCCCAGTCGCGGCACTATTCGCGCTATCTCGCGTTACAGCTCAAGGCCCGGCTGGAGGGACTGGCGACGCCGGTCTACGCTCGGGCGCCGGTCCATCACAAGGCGTGACGCCCATGAAGAGCCTGAGACTGCTGTCGTTGTTGGCGTTCGTCCTGGCCGGATGCGGCATGGACTACATCAGCGAGCCTGCGCACTCGAAGGTCCGCTTCTCGGCGGCGCTGACCGGCGAGGCGGGCGCGAGCGGCAGTCTGACGGCCGCCTATTCGACGGCGACGCACATTCTCCAGTATCGGCTGAGCTATGGCGGCTTGAGCGGGCCGGTGACCTGGGCGTTCCTCGACGGGCCCGACCGAACCGGCGCGCCGGCCGAGATCGTGCCGATCAACCTTGCCGACGAGAGCAACGCGCATCCGGGTGCCGCGACGCTGACGCCGCAGCAGGCGGAGGATCTTCTGGCCGGCCGCTGGTCGGTCGTGCTGAAGACCGAGCGCTATCCCGGCGGCGAGCTGCGCGGTCCAATCGTCAGGGCGGCTCGCTAGAACTTGTAGTTCCAGCCGACCCAGGCGCAGAGGCCGCGGCCCATCACGTCCTTGAGGTCCTGGCCCTTCAGCCACGGCAGCTCTTCGGTGAAGAACGTCACGCACTGGCGATAGGTGCAGGGCATGCGGGTGATGTCGGTGCCCCAGAACATGCGCTTCGGACCAAAGGCGTCGAAGATGCGGTGCAGCCCGTCCTGGATGTTCCTGAACGGATAGGGCTGCGTCGAATAGTGCGGCGCGCCGGTCGCCTTGACCGCGACGTTGGGCAGCTTGGCCAGTCGCAGCATCTCGTCGAGATGGATGAACGCCTCGGCGTCCTGGCCGTGCCGGTTGAGGCCGCAATGGTCGAGGATCAGGCGCAGGTTGGGATAGCGCTCGGCGATGGAGCGGAATTCTTTCAGGAAAATGCCGCCCATCATGCCGATGGCGAGGCCTTCCTTCTCGGCTTCCGGCCAGATCCAGTCGAGCGCGCCCTCGTGCAGCAGCCGCTGCTCCTCGGGCTGCAACAGCGCCCAGCGCAGGCCGACCATGCCGGGCTGGTCGCGCCAGCCGTGGATCAGCTTCCTGTTCTCGGGCTTCTTCGGATCGAACTGGCCCATGACGGCGAAGCGGTCGGGATATTTCTTCGCCGCTTCCAGCGCCATGACCTGCGAGTTGGGGTCCCAGCTGATCGGCGGATGGATCAGCGCGGCGTCGACGCCGGCCTCGTCCATCTCCTTCAGCATCTCCTCGGCCGTGACCTTCGAGACCTTTCGGTGCTTGCCGGTGGGCGGCGTCACAGTTTGCGACCAGATGTGAACCTGCGCGTCGACGATTTTCATGGGTGTCTCCTCGGGACCGATCATCGCGCAGCCATGGCGGGGCGGCAACGTTGCGGCGTGGGCGGCCGTTGTTCTGACAGCCGAAAGCCACGCAGGGGATCGCCATGAGCGCCGAGGAAAACAAGCCCAAGGGCCCCGATCTCGCCAACGGTGTCGCGCTCGAGGACATTCCGGACAGCGGCATGCTCGAAGGCCATGTCGGCGACGAGGCCGTGCTGGTGGCGCGCACCGGCGGCAATCTCTTCGCGATCGGCGCGACCTGCACGCACTACAACGGTCCGCTCGCCGAGGGACTGCTGGTCGGCGATACCGTGCGTTGCCCGTGGCATCACGCCTGCTTCAGCCTGCTCACCGGCGCGGCGGTGGCGGCGCCCGCGATCGCGCCGGTGGCGTGCTGGAAGGTCGAGCAGCGCGACGGCAAGGTCTTCGTGCGGGACAAGGCCGAGACGAAGACGACACGCAAGAGTTCGGGCGACACGCCGCGCCGCATCGTGATCGTGGGCGGCGGTGCGGCGGGCTTCGCGGCGGCCGAGATGCTGCGGCGCGAGGGCTATGACGGCACCCTCACGATGATCTCGTCGGACGATCGCGCGCCCTACGACCGGCCCAACTGCTCGAAGGATTTTCTTGCCGGCACCGCGCAGGCCGACTGGATGCCGATGAAGCCGCCGGAGTTCTACAAGGAGCAGTCGATCGATCTGCGCCTGCGCACCGAGGTCTCTGCCATCGACGCCAAGGCGCGCACGGTGACGCTGGCCGACGGCACGGACATCGCGTTCGACAGGCTGTTGCTCGCGACCGGCGCGGAACCCGTGCAGCTCGAGGTGCCGGGCGCGGACAAGAAGCACGTGCACACGCTGCGCTCGATGGCCGACGCGGAGGCCATCATCGCCCTCGCGGAGAAGGCCACGCGCGCCGTCGTGATCGGGGCGAGCTTCATCGGGCTCGAGGTCGCGGCGTCGCTCACGGCGCGCAAGCTCGAGGTCCATGTCGTGGCGCCCGACCGTCGGCCGCTCGAAAAGGTGCTGGGGCCGGAACTGGGCGACTTCGTGCGCAAGAAGCACGAGAAGAACGGCGTGGTCTTCCATCTCGGGAACGAGGTGACGGCGATCGAGGACAAGAAGGTGACGCTGAAGAGCGGCCGGACGCTCGACGCCGATCTCGTCGTGGTCGGCATCGGCGTGAAGCCGCGGCTCGAACTTGCGGAGAAAGCGGGGCTGAAGGTCGACAAGGGCGTGATCGTGAACGCGCACCTGGAGACCAGCGCGCCCGGCCTCTTCGCCGCGGGCGACATCGCGCGCTGGCCCGATCGCCATACCGGCGAGACGCTGCGGGTCGAGCATTGGGCGGTGGCCGAGCGCCAGGGCCAGACGGCGGCGCGCAACATGCTGGGGCGGGGCGCCGCCTACGAGGCCGTGCCGTTCTTCTGGAGCCTGCACTACGACCAGGCGGTGAACTATGTCGGCCACGCCGAGAAATGGGACGACACCGAAATCGAGGGCGATGTCGCCAAGGGCGACTGCGTCGTGCGCTACAGGAAGGCCGGCAAGGTGCTGGCCGTCGCCTCGATCAAGGAAAACGATCTCGACAGCCTCGAGGCCGAGCGCGCGATGGAGAAGGAGACGGCCTAGTTGGGAGTCGGCGCGTCGGCCTCGATCAGGCGCTCGCGCTTCAGCTCGCTCCACAGCTCGGACGGGATCTTGGCGGAGATGCGCGCGGCGTTCTCCTTGACCTCGCGCACCGCCAGCGCGCCGGGGATCACGGCGGCGACGGCGGGATGGAACAGCGGGAACTGCATGGCCGCCGCGCCGAGCTCGACGCCGTGGCGCTTGCACACCGCCTCGATCTTCTGCGCCTTCTCGATCAGCGGCTGCGCCGCCGGCACGTAGTCGTGTGTCGCGCCCGTCTTCACGCCGCCGGTCAGGATGCCCGAATTGTACGGCCCGCCCAGGATCACCGAGACGTTGCGCTTGATGCACTCGGGCAGGAACTCGGCGAGGCCGCCCTGTTCGAGCAGCGTGTAGCGCCCGGCCAGCAGCATGCAGTCGAAGTTGCCGGCCTGGATGAAGCGCAGCGACGTGTCGCTCTCGTTGATGCCGACGCCGATCGCGCCGATGATCCCGGCCTTGCGCAGCTCGTCGAGCGCGCGATAGCCCGAGTCCATCACCGTCTTGAAGCGGTGGTTCAGCACGTCGCGGTCCTTGATCGTCCAGAAGTCGACGTCGTGGATCAGCGCGATGTCGATGCGCGCCATGCCGAGCCGCAGGTGCGAGTGCTCGAGCGAGCGCATGACGCCGTCGTAGCTGTAGTCGAACTCGGGCGAGAAACCGGGCAGGCCGTTCTCGCGGAAGTCGGCCGGCTGCTTCTCGCCGGGCTTCAGCGGATGCAGGATGCGGCCGATCTTGGTCGACAGCACGTATTCGTCGCGCGGCTTTTCGCGCAGGGCGGCGCCCATGCGCAGCTCGCTGCGGCCATAGCCGTAGAATGGCGAGGTGTCGTAGTAGCGCACGCCCGCCTGCCACGCCGTCTCGGTCAGCGCGGCCGCCTCGGCGTCGGGAATGGTCGCGCGAAAGCCGCCCATCGGCGCGCCGCCCAGCCCCAGCGTCGTCACTTCCAGCCTGGTCTTGCCGATCTTTCGCTTGGCCAAAGGAACAGAATTGTCGGTCATGCGGCCTCCTGTTCGGCCGTCGGGCCGTCGCTCTTGGTCGTCGTGCGGCGCAGGTCGCGCACCATGTTCATGTCGTCGTAGCGGCGCACGCGATGCATCGTGGCGCGGTTGTCCCAGATGACGAGATCGTGCTGCGTCCACTTGTGCGAGTAGACGAACTGCGGCTGCGTGGCGTGCTCCATCAGGTCGCGGATGAACGACATCGCCTCGGGGCGCGGCCAGCCGACGATGCCGCCGATATGCGCCGACAGGAAGAGGCTCTTGCGGCCCGAGGTCGGATGCGTGCGCACCAGGCGATGGCGCACCGGCTTCATCATGGCGCGCTCGTCGGGCAGGTATTCGGTGAAGCCCAGCTGCTCGCGCGAGAAGATCTGCGAGTGCTCGGTGATCAGGTTCTCGACCTCTTCCTTGGTCCTGGCATCGAGCGCGTCGTAGGCCGCGCGCATGTCGGCGAACTCGGTGTTGCCGCCCTCGCTCACGACGATGCGGCCGCTCAGGATCGAATAGCGCGCGGGGATCACGCGGAAGCTGGCGTCGGAGTGCCAGAGGCGGTTGCCGAGCGAGGCCATGCGGCGGCGGTCGTCGCGCGCCAGCTTCAGGCCGTCCTTTCCGATGTTCGACACGTCGGCGAACGCCGGATCGAGGCGCAGCTCGGGCCGCTTCACGGTGGCGTTGGCGCCGTTCTGCAACGGCCCGAAGTTCCGCGTGAACGCGATCTGCTGCTCGTCGCTGATGGCCTGGCCGGGCAGCACCAGCACGGCGTACTTGTCCATGCCGACGTCGACGGCCTTCACTTGCTCTTGCGTCAGCGGCGCGGTGACGTCGATGCCCGTCATGCGTCCGCCGATATGCGGCGTGATCGGCGTGACCTGAATGGTCATGGTTTCCTCCTGTGCGCGCATGATGCGCCACAGGCGGAGATCGCTCAACAACGAGGCGCTATCGCAGAGCGGCCGCGATGTTGCCGCCGTCGACCGTCAGCACCGCGCCCGTCGTCTTGCCGGCCTTGGCCAGCGACACGAAGCACTGCGCCACGTCCTCGGCCGTCACTTCGATGCCGAGCAGGTTGCCGCCCATGTAGTCGGCTTCGGTGAGGCCGCGCGCCTTGGAGCGCTGGGCGATCATCTCGTCGGTCAGCAGGCCCGAGCGGATGCGGTCGGCGTTCACCGAGTTCGAGCGGATGCCGTCGGCGCCATGGTCGAGTGCGTACTGACGCATCAGGAACAGCGTCGCGGCCTTGGGCAGGCCGTACGGCCCGAAGTCCGGACCGGGATTCACCGCCTGCTTGCTGGTGTTGAACAGCAGGCAGCCGCCGAGGCCCTGCGCCTTCATGATGCGCACGGCGTTCTGCGCCACGCTCTGGTGCGCCCAGAAGTTCAGCTCGAAGCTCTTGCGCAAGGTGGCCTCGTCGACCTCGCCGATCTTTCCCTGCCAGGCCGCGCCCGCGTTCGAGACGACGATGTCGACGCCGCCATAGGCCGCCGCGATCTTGTTGAACGCCGCGCGCACCTGCGCGGGATCGGTGACGTCGCAGGCGACCGCGAAGCCCGTCACCTTGGAGACGTCGCGATCGACGACCACGACCTCCGCGCCTTCCTTGGCAAAGGCCGCGGCGGTCGCTGCGCCGATGCCCGAGGCGCCGCCGGTCACGACCGCGATGCGGCGCGCCAGCGGCTTCTCGGCCGCGGCGCTGAGCTTCGCCTGCTCGAGCGACCAGTATTCGATGTCGAAGATGTCCGGCTCGGGAATGCACTGGTAGGTGCCCAGCCGCTCGGCATCGGCGATCACCGCCACCGTCGTCTCGGCGAGGTCGGCCGCGATCTTCGCGTCCTTCGAGGAGTTGCCGACGCCGAACAGGCCCACGCCCGGCACCAGCACGACGCGCGGCACCGGATCGAGTTCCTTCTTGGCCGCGATCTGCTTGCCGTTGTGGCGCGCGAAGTAGGCGTGATAGTCGGCCGCGAATTTTTCCAGCGCGGCCTTGGCGCCGTCCTTGAACGCATCGAGCTTGCCGGCCTCGGGCGCGGGCGCGATGAACGGGATGTTCTTGGTGCGGATCGCATGGTCCGGCGTCACCGGTCCCTGCGTGGCGTAGCGCGCGATCTCCTTGCCGTTCACGAAGGCCAGGATCTCCGGGTTGGTGCGGAACTCGAACACGAAGCGCTGCGCTGCCTCGCGGCCGCCGACGATTTTGTCCTTTTGGGCCGGGATCGACATCAGCCCGCGCAGGATCGGCGCGATTTCAGCCGCGGTCGCGGGCTTGGCCGGCAGCGTGGCGCCCGGAAAGATCTTGCGCGTCGCCTTGGCGAGACGCTTCTCGGCCATGGTCACGAGGTCGATCATGCGGCCATAGGCTTCCTCGGCCGTGGCGCCCATCGAGAAGATGCCGTGCTTCAGCAGGATCAGCCCCTCGACGTCGGGGTTGGCCTGGCCGACCTCGGCGCACTTCTTGGCGAGCGCGAAGCCCGGCATGACGTAGGGCACCAGCGCCGCGCGCTTGCCGTAGAGATCGGCCGCCAGCGCCTCGCCGTCGGGCTGGTCGGTCAGCGCCAGCACCGCGTTGGAGTGCGTGTGGTCGATGAACTTGTGCGGCAGGAAGGCGTGCAGCAGCGTCTCGACCGACGGGTTGGGCGACTTCGAGTCGAGCAGGTTGGCGCGCTGGACGTTGACCATGTCCTCGTCCGACAGCGCTTGCAGTCCCTGGAGCTCGCGCAGCGGGTTGAGCCGCACGGCGGGGAGACCGGGCGCCTCGATCGTGCCCATGTCCCAGCCGCTGCCTTTGACGCAGAGCACGTCGAGCTGCTGGCCGGTGATGTCGGCCATGCGCGTCTTCACCGAGGTGTTGCCGCCGCCGTGCAGCACCAGCTTCGGCTCGCCGCCCAGCAGGCGCGTCGTGTAGACGCGCAACGCGAGGTCCTCGCCGATGCCCTTGGCGGCGTGGCTCGCGATCGCGGCCCTGGCGTCGCCGTCCTTCCAGAGATTTTCCATGCAGGCCTTTTACCCTTCCGGCTGGATGTCGGCATCCTTGGCGATCTTCACCCAGGTGGCGATTTCCTGCATCTGGTAGGGCTTGAACGCGGCGGGGTCGCGCGGCTCGACGGTGAAGCCGAGCTTGTCGATGCGGGCCACCACGTCGGGCTTCCTGAGGCTCTTCACGATCTCGCCCGACAGCCGGTCGAGGGCCGGCTGCGGCGTCGCGGCCGGCGCGAAGAAGGCCGCCCACGACGAGGCGTTGGCGCCCTTCACGCCCTGCTCTTCGAGCGTCGGCACCTCGGGCAGGTGCGGATTGCGCTTGGGGCTGCCGATCGCGACGGCGCGGATCTGGCCGGAGGTGATCTGCGCCAGCACGCTGGGCAAGGTCGAGTTGGAGATGTCGATGCGGCCGCCGATCAGGTCCTGCACCAGCGGCGCGGCGCCGCGATAGGGCACATGGGTCATCTTGATGCCGGTGCGCGCCATGAACAGCTCGGTCGACAGGTGCGAGCCTGAACCGATGCCGGTCGAGCCGTAGTTCATCGCGCCGGGCTTCTCCTTCGCGAGCCTGATCACGTCCTGGATGGTCTTGGCGGGCAGGTCGTTGCGCACGACGAAGACGTGCTCGAAGGCGCCGGCGCCCGCGAGCGGCGCGAAGTCCTTCACCGCGTCGTAGCCCGGCTCCTTCAGCATGAACATGTTGTTGCCGTGCGTCTGGTTGTTGCCGAACGTGATCGTGAGACCGTCCGGCTTGGCCTTGGCGACGTTGCGCGTGCCGATCGCGCCGGCGCCGCCCGACAGGTTCTCGACCACGACCTGCTGGCCGAGCGGCCCCGCGATGTCGGCGGCGACGGTCG
>JAFEFH010000096.1 GCA_018240695.1 Pseudomonadota bacterium
GATCACCTTGCCGCCCGTGCCGATCACTTCGCGGATCTTGTCCTTCGGGATCGTGAACTGCGTGATGCGCGGCGCGTTGGCGCTCACGCCCTCGCGCGCACCGCCCAGACCCTTGGCCATTTCGCCCAGGATGTGGAGGCGGCCGTCCTTCGCCTGACCGAGCGCCACCTTCATGATCTCCTCGTTGATCGAGGTGATCTTGAGGTCCATCTGGAGCGAGGTGATGCCGCGCTCGGAGCCGGCCACCTTGAAGTCCATGTCGCCGAGGTGATCCTCGTCGCCCAGGATGTCCGACAGGACGGCGAAGTCGTTGCCTTCCTTGATCAGGCCCATGGCGATGCCGGCGACCGGACGCTCCAGCGGAACGCCCGCATCCATCAGCGACAGCGAGCCGCCGCAGACCGACGCCATCGACGACGAGCCGTTCGACTCGGTGATCTCCGACACGATGCGGATCGTGTACGGGAACTTCTCCTTGCTGGGCAGCAGCGGGCGGATCGCCCGCCACGCCAGCTTGCCGTGGCCGATCTCGCGACGGCCGGGCGAACCCATGCGGCGGACTTCACCGACGGCGTACGGAGGCATGTTGTAGTGCAGCATGAAGTTCTCGCGGTACTCGCCCTCGAGAGCGTCGATGATCTGTTCGTCCTGGCCGGTGCCGAGGGTCGCGACCACGAGGGCCTGCGTCTCGCCACGGGTGAACAACGCCGAGCCGTGGGCGCGCGGCAGCACGCCGACCTCGGCCACGATCTGGCGCACGGTCTTGGTGTCGCGGCCGTCGATGCGCTTGCCGGTCTTCAGGACCGCGCCACGCACCACGTCGGCCTCGAGGTTGCCGAAGGCGTCGCCGAACACGGCGAGCTCGTCGTCCTTGCCCTCGAACAGCTTCTTGGCCTCGGACTTCACGGCGGCGATCTTCTGCTGGCGCGCCAGCTTCTGGGTCTCCGTGTAGGCCTCGGTCAGCTTGGCGCTGATGCTGCCCTTCAGCTTCTCGGCGACCGTCTTGGCGGCGGCCGGCGGCTCGGGGAGCGTGATCGGGTCCTTGGCGGCGTGCTCGGCGAGCTGGATGATCGCGTCGATCACCGGCTGGAACGAGCGATGGCCCTCCATCACGGCGCCCAGCATCACCTCTTCCGAGAGCTCCTTGGCCTCGGACTCGACCATCAGCACGCCTTCCTTGGTGCCGGCGACGACGAGGTCGAGGTTGCTGGTCTCGGTCTGGGCCAGCGTCGGGTTGACCACCAGCTTGCCGTCGACCATGCCGACGCGCGCGGCGCCGATCGGGCCGAGGAACGGCGCGCCCGACAGGGTCAGCGCCGCGGAGGTCGCGACCATCGCCACGATGTCCGGATCGTTCTCGAGGTCGTGCGCGAGCACGGTGATGACCACCAGCGTCTCGTTGCGGAAGCCCTCGGCGAACAGCGGACGGATCGGACGGTCGATCAGGCGCGAGGTCAGCGTCTCCTTCTCGGACGGACGGCCTTCACGCTTGAAGAAGCCGCCCGGGATCTTGCCGGCGGCGAACGCCTTCTCCTGGTAGTTGACGGTCAGCGGGAAGAAATCGATGCCGGCGCGCGCTTCCTTCGCGAACACGACGGTGGCGAGCACGGTGGTGCCGCCGTAGGTGGCCAGCACGGCGCCGTCGGCCTGGCGCGCGATCTTGCCGGTCTCGAGCACGAGCTTGCGCCCGGCCCAGTCGACTTCCTTGCGGAATACCTTGAACATATCAGACATTTTCCATCTTCCTTTCCTACACAGCCGCCTTCCCCGTCAGGATGCGGCCGCCCGCCGGCGCCCTTGCGCCAACAGGACCGGGCCAGGCCTTTGCATACGCCCCTGCCTTCCCGGTTACGGTGAGGTCGCCCGGTCGGGTCGAACGTGACGGAACCCGAACGGCGACACGAAAAGGCCCCGCCGGATGGCGAGGCCTTGAGCTTGTTAGCGGCGCAGGCCCAGACGCTCGATCAGCTTGTCGTAGCGCTTGGAGTCGCGGTCCTTGAGGTAGTCGAGCAGACGGCGGCGCTGGCCGACCATCTTCAGCAGGCCGCGGCGCGAATGGTGATCCTTCGCGTGGCCCTTGAAATGCTCCGTGAGATTGGCGATGCGCTCGCTCAGGATCGCCACCTGAACTTCCGGCGAACCCGTGTCGCCATCGGCCTGCGCATAAGTCTTGATCAGCTCCGCCTTGCGGTCTGCCGTGATCGACATCGTGTTCTCCTGAAAACTAAAGGTTGAAGACGCGTACCGGCTGGAGGGACACGCCGTCCGAACGGACCAGCGCCACCAGTCTTTCTCCGCATTCGGCCCGCGCGAGCGCGCCGGATGGGGGTACGTCCCGGGTCAAGACAACCGGCTGGCCTTGGCGCAACCGATCGGCTTGGGTCTCCGTCATGGCCAGCGCCGGGATGTCGTCCAGCGCGGTCGCGACAGGGGCCAGGGCCCCGAGAAGCGGCGAGTTATGCCCGAGGGCCTCCAGTTTGGAAAGCGAAATGGCCCGGTCTTCGCGGAAAGGACCGACGACCGTCCGGCGCAGGGCCGACAGATGTCCGACCGTGCCCAAGGCCCGGGCCAGATCCCGTCCGAGGGACCGGATATAGGTGCCTTTGCCGCAACCAACCACGAAATCTGCATGGTCCGCGCCGGGACGGGCCAACAGCTCCAGCCGGTCGATGGTGACGGTCCTGGGCTTCATCTCGACTGCGGTGCCGGCCCGGGCAAGGTCGTAGGCGCGCTGGCCGTCGATCTTGAGGGCCGAGAAGGCGGGCGGCGTCTGCTGGATCGTGCCGGTGAACGCGGGCAGCGCGGCGCGGATGGCCTCGTCGGTCGGCCGCGCGTCGCTGGTCGCGGTGACCTCGCCCTCGGCATCCTCGGTCGAGCGGGCCTCGCCGAAGCGCAGCGTGAATTTGTATTCCTTCGCGCCGTCCATGATGAACGGAACGGTCTTGGTCGCCTCGCCTAAAGCGATCGGCAGGACGCCGGTCGCCAGCGGATCGAGCGTGCCGCCGTGGCCCGCCTTGGCCGCGCCGAACAGCCAGCGCACGCGGCCGACCGCCGTGGTCGAACCCAGCCCCAACGGCTTGTCGAGGATGACCCAGCCGTCGACCTTGTTCTTGGGTCTCTTCAGCGGAGGGCTCTTCACTCGTCCTTGATGTCGCGCGCGACGTCGGGCCGGCGCAGCAGCGCGCCGATCTTGTCGGCCTCGTCGAAGGTGCGATCGAGCTCGAAGCGGATCTCCGGCGCGGTGCGCAGGCCCGCCTTCTCGCTGACCCGGCCGCGGAACCACGGCGCGGCGCGGCGCAGCGCCGCCATCAGGCGGTCCTGGTCCTGGCCGCCGAGCGGCATCACGAACGCCGTCGCATTGCGCAGGTCCGGGCTGATGTCGACCGACGTCACCGTGATGGTGGCATCGCGCAGGTCCGGATCGCGCATGTTGCCGCGCTCCAGCAGCTCGGCGAGCAGGTGGCGAATCTCCTCGCCCACGCGCAGCTGGCGCTGGCCGGGAGTCCGGTGCTTCTCACGGTCGGACGAGTTACGCCGGGACATGGCGTCTCTCCTTCTTCTCAGATCCTACAACGTCGGCTGGACCGCCTCGACGTCGAAGCATTCGATCACGTCGCCGACCTTGATGTCGTCGTAGTTCTCGAACGCCATGCCGCACTCGAAGCCATGCTGCACTTCGCGCACTTCGTCCTTGAAGCGGCGGAGCGTCTTCAGCGTGCCTTCGTGGATCACGACGTTGTCGCGCAGCAGGCGAACCTTGTTGCCGCGCGTGACCTTGCCGTCGGTGACCATGCAGCCCGCGACGTTGCCGGCCTTGGTGACCTTGAAGACCTCGCGGATCTGCGCGTTGCCGACTAGCGTCTCCTTGTAGGTCGGGTCGAGCAGGCCGACCATCAGCGCCTGCATGTCCTCGGTCACCTTGTAGATGATCGAGTAGTAGCGGATGTCGACCTTGTCGCGCTTGGCGATCTCGCGCGCCTGCGGGTTCGCACGCACGTTGAAGCCGATGATCAGCGCGCCCGACGCCTTGGCGAGCGTCATGTCGGCCTCGCTGATGCCGCCGACGCCCGAGTAGACGACGCGCGTGACGACCTTCTCGGTGCCGAGCTTCGACAGCGCGCCCGCGAGCGCCTCCGCCGAACCCTGCACGTCGGCCTTAATCAGCACCGGCAGTTCCTTGGCCGTGCCCTCTCGGATGCCCTTGATCATCTCCTCGAGGGTGCCGCGGCCGCCGGCGGCGCGCGCCAGCTCGAGCTGGCGGTCGCGACGGGCGCGGAAGTCGGAGATCTCGCGCGCACGCGCCTCGCTCTCGACCACGTGGAACTCGTCGCCCGCCTGCGGCGTGCCGGCGAGACCCAGCACCTCGACCGGGAAGGCCGGGCCGGCGGCCTCGACCGCCTGGCCGCGATCGTCGACGAGACGGCGCACACGGCCCCACACGGCGCCGGCGACGAGCACGTCGCCGACCTTGAGCGTGCCCTTCTGGACCAGCACGGTCGCCACCGAGCCGCGGCCCGGTTCGAGCTTGGCCTCGACCACGACGCCGTCGGCGGCGCGGTCGGGATTGGCCTTGAGCTCGAGCACCTCGGCCTGGAGCAGGATGGCTTCCTCGAGCTTGTCGAGGTTCATGCGCTTGGTCGCCGAGACCTCGATCGACTGGACGTCGCCGCCCAGCGCCTCGACCTGGATCTCCTCGCGCAGCAGATCGTTCTGCACACGGGTCGCGTCGGCGCCCGGCTTGTCCATCTTGTTGATGGCCACGATGATCGGCACGCCCGCCGACTTGGCGTGGGCGATCGCCTCCTTGGTCTGCGGCATGACGCCGTCGTCGCCGGCCACCACCAGCACGACGATGTCCGTCACCTTGGCGCCGCGGGCGCGCATGGCGGTGAACGCCTCGTGGCCCGGCGTGTCGAGGAACGTGATCTTCTGCTTCGACGGCAGGGTCACCTGATAGGCGCCGATATGCTGGGTGATGCCGCCCGCTTCGCCGCCGGCCACGTCGGTGGCGCGCAGCGCGTCGAGCAGCGAGGTCTTGCCGTGATCGACATGGCCCATGATCGTGACCACCGGCGGACGCGGCTGCAGCGTGTCGTCGGCGTCGGTCGTGTCGGTGAGGCCGGTCTCGACGTCGCCCTCGGTGACGCGCTTGGGCTTGTGGCCCATCTCGGTCACCACCAGCTCGGCGGTGTCGGGATCGATCGCCTGGTTGATGGTCGCCATCACGCCCATGCGCATCAGCGTCTTGATCACGTCGGCGCCGCGCTCGGACATGCGCTGTGCGAGCTCCTGCACCGTGATGACCTCGGGGATGACGACTTCGCGGAAGACCTTCTGCTGCGGCTCGTCACCGCCCTCGCGGCGGCGCTCGCGGTCGAGGCGGCGGCGCTGCTGGGCGACCGAACGGCTGCGGAAGTCGTTGTCGCCGGAGACGGCGCGGCCCACGTCGATCTTGTCGGAGCGGCGCTTCGGACCCTCGCGGCGCGCACCGGGCGCCTGCGGCAGGCGCTTGGGCGGCGGCGCGGCCGGGCGCATCGGCGGACGGCGCAGCAGGCTGCCGGGCGCGCCAGCGGTCGACGGCGGCGCCGAGCCGGGCGGACGGCGCACGATCACCGGGCCGCCGGGCATCGGCGTGCCGGTCTCGATCTCCTGGGCCTGTCGCGCGGCCGGCGTCTGCGGCGCGGCGGTCGCGGCCTGGTCGAGGCGCTTCTGCACCAGCACGTCGGCCTTGCGCTTGACCTCGTCCTCGGCCTTCTTGCGCGCCTCTTCCTCGGCGAGCCGCTTCTTGTGCTCCTCTTCCTGGGCCTTGCGCGCCTTCTCCTCGGCGGCGCGGCGGGCCGCCTCGACGGCCGCCTTCTCGCGCGCGATCACGGCGTCGCGGTCGGCGCCGACCAGGGCGCGGGCGCGGGCTTCCTTCTCTTCCTCGGTCAGCGTGCGCAGCACGATGCCGCGGCTGTTCGCGGCCGGCGCCGGACGGGCGGGAGCGGCGGGCTTGGGCGGCGCGCCGGCGGGCGGTGCCGACGGAGCGGCGCCGGCCCCCAGCGAGAGCTTGCGGCCGGACGCGGGCGCGCTTTCGGCGGCGGGCGTCGTCGCGGCGGGAGCGGCGGCGGCACCGGCCGGACGCTTCGTGGTCTTCTTGACCTCGACCGTCACCTGGCGCGTGCGCCCGTGGGAGAATTTCTGCTTCACCTGCGTGGCGTCGGTCTTGGCCGCGGCACCGCGACCCGCCGTCGACAGGGTGAGGGGCTTCTTGCCTTCTTTTTGCTCAGTCATATCGCTTCTTGTCCTTGGTCCGATCCGGCCCGTCAACCGGCGCTATTGAGGCGATAGCCGCGCCAGCGCGCAGCCCCACCTGCAATACGTTGAATGAACTCGCCCGACGCGTCGTCGCGCGCCACGGCCACATAAACCGCCTGATCGCGTCCGAAGACGCCGCCCAGAATTTCAGCGGATCCCAGCCGCACCAGCGGCAGGCCCGTTTTCGTCAGTTTTGCCAGTCCATCTCCATCGGCCTCGTCGGCCACGATCAGCAGGCCCGCGCGTCCGTGGCCCATCATTTGTTCGACTCTCACGAAGCCCGCGACGGCCCGTCCCGCCCGGCGCGCCCGGCTGAGATCGCCGAGCGGACGTTCGAGCAGCAGGCGTTCCAGCCGCTCGGGCAGGTCGGCGGCGGCGTTCACCGCCCGGCGCGCGGCCCTGGAAAAGAGCTTGCGCGCCACCGCCTGCTCGACGATCGCGCGTTCGGCCGTGACCCACATGCCGCGTCCCGGAAGCTGCCGCGCCAGATCGGGCACGACATCATCGTCGGGTCCCACGACGAAACGGACCATCCGCTCCGGCGCACCCGCGGCGCCGGTCACGATGCAGGTGCGCAACGGATGCGCCTGCACGGAATCGGCGGAGGGAACCGGAAGATGGGGTTCGGTCATGGGGTGGGCAAGGGCCAAGCGTTTCCCTCCGTTACGCCTTGGCCGCGTCGCCGGAGGCTTCGCCGCCGGCGGCGTCGCCTTCGAACCAGTGCTCGCGCGCCTTCATGATGATGGCGTTGGCGGTGTCGTTGTCCATGGTGCCTTCGCCCACGATCTCGCGCAGCTCGTCGGAGGCGAGATCGGCGAGGTCGTCGCGCGTCTTCACGCCCTTCTCGCCCAGCGCCACCAGCATCGGCAGTGTGAGGCCCTCGGCCGTGCGCACCTGCTCGTCGACGCCCAGCTCCTCGAGGCGGGCCGTCAGGTCGGCGTCGCGCTTCTCGATGTACTCGCGGGCGCGGCGCTGCAACTCGGTGGCGATGTCCTCGTCGAAGCCCTCGACGCCCTGCAGATCCTCGACCGCGGCCTCGGACACTTCCTCGACCGACGCGTAGCCCTCGGCCACCAGCAGGTGGGCGATGACGTCGTCGACGTCGAGCGCGGCGGTGAACAGCTCGGTGCGCTCGCGCGTCTCCTTCTGGCGGCGCTCGCTCTCCTCGGCCTCGGTCATGATGTCGATTTCCCACCCGGTGAGCTGGGAGGCGAGCTTCACGTTCTGGCCGCGGCGGCCGATCGCGAGGCTGAGCTGGTCGTCGGGCACGACGACCTCGGCCTTCATGGTCTCCTCGTCCATCAGCACCTTGCTGACCTCGGCCGGGGCGAGCGCGTTCACGATGAAGTTCGCGACCTCGGGCGACCACGGGATGATGTCGACCTTCTCGCCCTGGAGCTCCTGCACGACGGCCTGCACACGGCTGCCGCGCATGCCGACGCAGGCGCCGATCGGGTCGATCGAGCTGTCGTGGGAGAGCACGGCGATCTTGGCGCGGCTGCCCGGATCGCGGGCGACCGACTTGATCTCGATGATGCCGTCGTAGATTTCCGGCACTTCCTGCGTGAACAGCTTGGCCATGAACTGGGGATGGCTGCGCGACAGGAAGATCTGCGGGCCGCGCGGCTCCTCGCGCACGTCGAAGATATAGGCGCGCACGCGGTCGTTTACGCGCAAGGATTCGCGCGGGATCGTCTCGTCGCGGCGGATCACGCCCTCGGCGCGCTGGAGGTCGACGGTGATGTTGCCGTAGTCGACGCGCTTGACCACGCCGGACACGATCTCGCCGATCTTGTCCTTGAACTCCTCGTACTGGCGCTTGCGCTCGCTCTCACGCATGCGCTGCGTGATGACCTGCTTGGCGGTCTGGGCGGCGACGCGGCCGAAGTCGATCGGCGGCAGCTCGTCGGTCAGGAAGTCGCCGACCTGTGCCTCGGGATTGCGGCGCTGGGCCTCGGCCACGGTGACCTGGGTGTTCTCGTTCTCGATCGGATCGGCGACCTGCATGTAGCGCAGCAGCTTGATCTCGCCGGTCTTGCGGTCGATCTCGGCGCGGATGTCGTGCTCGAGCCCGTACTTGGCGCGGCCCGACTTCTGGATGGCCTGCTCCATCGCCTCGAGCACTTCCTCGCGCTCGATGCCCTTCTCGCGGGCGACCATGTCGGCCACCTGAAGCATCTCCATACGCGGGATATCGGCAGTCGTCGCCATGATGTCTCTTCCTCTCCGTTAGATCGGTTCAGTGTGCCTGGTCGGCGCCCTCGCGGGCGCGCTGGTGTTCCTCGATCAGGGCATCCGTCATCTCGAGCTTGGCCTTGGCGACCGCCGCCAGCGGCAGCTCGGTCTCCGTGCCGTCGTCGAGGCGCAGCTGCACCTTGTCGTCCTTCAGTCCGAGCAGCGTGCCCTTGAAGCGCCGCTGGCCGTTGATCGGCAATGTCGTCTCGAGCTTGGCGAGATGACCCGACCAGCGCGTGTAGTCCTTGGGCCGGGTGAGCGGCCGGTCGATGCCGGGCGAGCTGACTTCCAGCGTGTAGGCCGCCGGGATCGGATCCTCGACGTCCAGCACCGCCGACAGAGCGCGCGAGAGCGTGGCGCAATCCTCGACATCCATCGGACGGCCGTCGGCCGGTTCGATCATGATCTGCAAGGTGCCGCCCGTCCGGCTCATCGCGACGCGAACCAGCTCGTAGCCCATGCCGACGATGGTCGGGGCAACGATGTCTTCGATTCGGCGCAGAATGTCGGTCAAGGCGGGCGAAATCTCGTGGTTTTGGCCGGCAGGAGGTCGACAAATGAAAAGAGCGGGCTTTCGGCCCACTCTTTTTTCTTTGGCTCGTCCTGCGAACCTGATGAGGATGGCGCGGATATAAGCGCGTTATTGCTTGCTGGCAAGGGTTTCCTCGTCCTTCTTAATGAAGCCCGAAAACCGCCAGCCTGCCCCGGAAGGACGTGAAAAAATCGCCGCCATGGACAGAAATCGCTCGCGCTACCACGGCTGGTGGGTCGTCTTGTGCAGTTTCACGATCGCCCTCTACGGGTGGGGGTTCGGCTTCTATGGGTTGAGCCTGTACCTGGTCGCCCTGCACCGCGCCTGGGGCTGGAGCCCGGCGGAAATCTCCTCGGCGATCTCCTTCTATTACATCGCCGGCGCCTTCCTGGTGATGCAGGTGGGCGACGTGATCCACCGGCACGGCGCACGTACCGTCGTGCTGGCCGGGTCGGCGCTGATGGCGCTGGGCGTGGCCGGCCTCACCGTCGTGCACGAGCTCTGGCAGCTCTATCTCGCGGTCGCGATCATGATCCCGGGCTGGGCGGCGATGGGCGGCGGCGCGATCAACACCATCATCGCACAGTGGTTCAACCGCCGGCGCGGCTGGGCCGCGAGCCTGGCGCTGAACGGCGCCACCAGCGCGGGGCTGGTCTTCGCGCCGGCCTTCGCCTGGGCGATCGACACCCTGGGTTTCGCGCGCGCCTGTGCCGCGGCCATCGTCGTGATGATGCTGACCCTGTGGCCGCTCGCCGCCATCGTGCTGCGGCCGCGCCGCGCCGACGAGCACGATGCGGGCGACGAGACCGTGCCGCACGCCGAGGCTGGCGCCGGCATGAGCCGTGCCGCGCTACTGCGCCAGCCGCGCTACCTCACGATGGTCGGCGCGTTTTCATTGGGCCTGCTGGCCCAGATCAGCTTCATCGCCCACCAGGTCGCCTTCCTCGAGCCGACGCTCGGGCTCCAGGCGGCGGGCTGGGCGGTGAGCGCGGGCTCGCTCGCGGCGCTGGTCGGCCGCCTCTCGGTCGGGCTGTTCATCGACCGGATCGACCGGCGCGGCGCCAGCGCGGTGATCCTCTGCGTGCAGGTCGTGTCGATGGTCGCGCTGCTGTCGAGCACGTCGGCGTTCGGTCTCTATCTCGGCTGCATCCTGTTCGGCTTCGGCGTCGGCAACCTGATCACCCTGCCCGGCCTGATCGTGCAGCAGGAATTCCCGCGCCGCGACTTCGCGCGCGCCGTCAGCCTCAACGTCGCGATCACGCAGCTGGTCGCCGCGACCGGCCCGTCGATCATCGGCCTCCTGCACGACCTGTCGGGCGACTACCGCACGTCGCTGATCGCCTGCCTCGTCCTGGAAGTGGCGGCGGCAGCGCTGGTGCTCGTCCGTCCTGGCCCAGCGCCGATCGACGAGGAGCCTATCGCCGCCGAAACCTGAGGAAGTGCGGCACGCCCGCGATGCGCTTGGTCTCGTAGCGCGTCGGCGGCCAGTCGTCGGGGCGCGTGCGCCAGTCGGCCGGCCGCTCGGCCAGCCACTCGAACGACGCGTGCGTGCACGCATGCTCGATCATCCACGGCAGGTAGCTCGGATCGTCGGTCGCCAGCCGCAGCTCGGCGCCGGGCTTCAGGAGGCGCGCCAGCACGTCGAGATTGGCGCGCTGCACGAAGCGCCGCTTGTGATGGCGCGTCTTGGGCCACGGATCGGGGAACAGCACAAAGGCGCGCGACAGCGAGGCGTCGGGCAGCGCCTTCATCACCAGCATCGCGTCGTCGACCAGCAGCCGCACGTTCGTCACGCCCTCGCGCTCGATGTGCGCGAGGCACTTGGCGACGCCGTTGATGTAGGGCTCGCAGCCGATCAGCCCGACATCGGGATGCGCCCTGGCCTGCCAGACGAGATGCTCGCCCGCGCCGAAGCCGACCTCCAGCCAGACGCCGCCGGCCGGCAGGGTACCGCCGAAAAGGCCCGCCAGATCGATCTTCTGTGGCTCCGGTGGAATCGCGACGGCGAGCCGCGGCAACAGCGTCTCGAGCAGCGACTGCTGCCCGTCGCGCAGTTTCTTGCCGCGGCGCCGGCCGTAGAGGGTGCGCTCCCGATGGCCCGCTTCTTCCTCGCTCACATGATCACGTCGATCAGGTACGGGCCCTTGGTCGACATCGCGTAGGTGAGCTGCTTGGTCAGCTCCTCGAGATTCTGCGCCTTGCCCGAGGCCACGCCCATGCCCTTGGCGAGATCGGTGAACTGCAGGGTCGGCCGGTCGAGGGTCAGCATGTCGATGGCGCGCGGGCCGGGATTGGCCGCGCCCACGTCGGCGAGCTGGCTGTAGAGGATGTTGTAGGAGCGGTTCGAGAAGATCATCACGCAGACGTCGAGGTTCTCGCGCGCCATCGTCCACAGCGCCTGGATCGTGTACATCGAGCTGCCGTCGCCGATCATGCAGATGACCTTGCGGTCGGGGCACGCCACGGCGGCGCCGACGGCCACCGGCGCGCCGAAGCCGATCGAGCCGCCCATGTTGTTCAGCCAGTCGTGCGGCGGCGCGCCCGCGCTGTAGGGGAAGAAGCCGCGGCCGGTGGTGACCGATTCGTCGACCACGATCGCGCCCTCCGGCATCGTGGCGCCCAGCGCCTGGCCGAGGCCTTCGAGCGTGAACTTGCCGGTCGGACGGTCGGGACGGCTCGGCTGGGCGACGCCCGCGGCCTTCTCGTTCATCGCGTCGAGTTCCATCGCCAGCGCCTCGAGCGCGCCCAGGATGTCGCCCTCGACCGGGCACAGCACCGTGGTCTCGCAGCCGTCCGGCGTCAGCACCGACGGCTTGCCGGGATAGGCGAAGAAGGCGAACGGCGCCTTGGCGCCGCACAGCACCATCTGCTGCGTGCCGGCGAGCTGCTTCTGCGCCTGCTCGATCACGAAGTGAAGACGCAACACCGGGATACGGCCCGCGCCGCGCTCGATGCGCGCCGTGCCGCCGGCGCCCTGCACCTTGCAGCCGGTCTTCGCCGCGATCTTGCCCGCGAGCTCGAGGCCGCGCGCGCGCAACGCCCGGCCGCCGATGAACAGCATCGAATTCGGCTTCTTCAGCGCCTTGGCCGCGGCGACGACCTCTTCCTTCGACGGCTTGGGCGCGGCCGGCGTGGCCGGCGTCTCGGCCGGGCCGTCGGCCTCGGTCCACGCGGTGTCGGCGGGAAGGATGAGCGTCGCGATCTGGCCCGGCGCCACGCGCGCGGCCTGGATGGCGAGCGCGCCGTCGCTGGCGACGGTCTTCGACGTGGGCGACGTCTTCACCCAATGCGAGAACGGCCGCGCGATGCCCTCGATGTCGGCGGTCAGCGGCGTGTCGTACTTGATGTGATAGAGCGCGTGCTCGCCCACGATGTTGACGATGCCCGAGCCCGCCTTCTTGGCGTTGTGCAGGTTGGCCGCGGCGTTCGCGAGACCCGGCCCGAGATGCAGCAGGGTCGAGGCCGGCTTGTCGGTCATGCGGTAGTAGCCGTCGGCCGCGCCGGAGCAGACGCCTTCGAACAGGCCGAGCACGCAGCGCATGCCCTCGACCCGGTCGAGCGCGCCCACGAAGTGCATCTCCGACGTGCCGGGATTGGCGAAGCAGACCTCGACGCCGCCCTTCACCAGGGTCCTGACCAGACTTTCCGCACCGTTCATCGAACTCTCCCCAGCATGTCGAATGCCGGATTATGTATGACGTATCGGGGACGAAGGCGAGGACGATTGCCCCGGCTTGCCTGCGGCCACTGCAAAGCAGAGCATCACCAGACAGGGCAGGAAGACGCGCAGCTCGCGCAGGTGCCCGAACAGCAGGCCGGGGATCACGAAGACCGCCGCGAGGAGGACGAAGCGCCTTGCCAGCCGGTTCCGCAGAGTCAGATTCGCCGAGAGCGTGACGACGAGCGCCAACAAAATCGGCAGCGTGTTGATCGGCGTGAACTCGCGAATTTCCTGAATCAAGGCGTCGAGATTGTGCGACAGGCCGATCCAGTTCGACCGCCCGGTCTCGCTGATCGCGAAGCGCAGGCCAAGGGCCGTGGCGTAACTGGCCGCGCAGATGACGAAGCCCTCGACGGCGACACGCCACGGGCCGCGGCCCGGCGGTTGCGGCGAGAGGAAATACCAGACGATGCCGACATAGGCCGCAGACTCGCGGTTGCTCGCGAAGAAGACGCCCAGCGCGAGACATAGGACGAACCGTTCTTCCAGCGCGCACAGCACGCCGAGCGACAGAGTGGCCATGTCGATCGCGTCGCTGGGATCTTCCCACCCGAAGCCGAAGGTCGCGATCGTCGCGACCGCCAGCAAGGCGGCCGCCCGCGCGAAATCCTGGAACGGGACCTTCAGCGAGCGGTAGCAAACCAGCGCGAAGATCGCGAACGCCGCCTCGAACGATGCGATGCGCAACACGATGTACCACTGCCCGCCGGACAGGACGGGCAACAGGTGCGCGAGCGCGGCATGGAGGCCGGGGAACAGGATGCGGTTGTAGAACGGGAGCGTGGGGTCGATGCCGTCGCCGTAGAGCAACGGCTGGCCGTAAAGAATCGCCGTGAGGTTGTGAACCACATCCCCGCGCGTGTGGATTCTCAGCTGCAGCGACGCCCACGCCACGATCAGCGCCAATCCGACGACGCAAGCGAGACATCGAAGGAAGTCCCGGGAGAGCGGCCGCGGCGCTCCGATCATGAACGTCTCGCCGGGCGTACGGACGATCAGGCTCGCCAGGCCCGACCAGATCGGTCCAATCATACCGCGAGCTTTACGAACAAGATTTCGCCACGGCAACCGCCAAAGCCCTCTCGGACAGCCGGCCAAGGAACCATGCCGCTCCCCTTTTGTTCTTTAACTTCAGCGCCCTAAGTGATAGAGTTAAGACAAAAGAAAGTCACTGCATGAGCCATTCGGTCCCCTCCGAGAGCTCGACGGCCCCCCCGCAGGCCCTCGTCCATTTCTCCCAGTCGCGCCCGGACTCCCTCTGGGCCGAGGCCGGCCACGACTCCGTGGTGTTCGGCACGTCGCTCGACCGGCTGTTCGGCGAGCCCGGCGATATTTTCGTGGCCGCGTTGCCCGGCATCGCCGAGGCGAGCACGCCCGCTTTGGTCGACGATCCGCTGGTGCTGATGACCGGCCTCAGCGACGGGCTGATCCTGCCGCTCGCCGAGCACGATCGCATCGCCACGCTCGACGACAATGGCGCGGTCACCCTGCACGATACGCCGGTGCTGCCCGAGCCCGCCGCGCTCTGCGACTTCGGCGCGCTGGTGCACACGATCCTGCCGCTGGCCGACGGCTGGTACTGGGATCTCGACAAGGCCGGCTGGGTCGTCGATCACGCCCACGCCTGAGCGGCGCGCATCCCGCGCATCCTGACGCGTTGCCAAATCCCGTGAACGACGCCTAAGACTCCGCTCCTCATGAGGAGCGTTGGATGTCGCTGATCCGCACGATGTATTCGGTCGCGGCGGCCGCCCTGCTGGCGTGCAGCCTGCCCGTCCTGTTTCAGGAGGCGGCTGCGCAAGACTTGAAGATCGGGCTGAAGACCGAACCGAGCTCGCTCGATCCGCAGTACCACAACCTCGCGCCCAACAATCAGATCGCGAGCCAGATCTTCGATCCGCTGATCGCCAAGGATGCGCGCCAGCTTCCCATCCCGGCGCTCGCCGTGTCGTGGAAGGCGGTGAGCGACACGGTGTGGGAGTTCAAGCTGCGGCCCGGCGTGAAGTTCCACGACGGCTCGCCGTTCACGGCACAGGACGTGGTCTTCACCTACGAGCGCGCGGCCAAGGTGCCGAACAGCCCCTCGCCCTTCACCCTGATGACGCGGCAGATGACGAAGATCGAGATCGTCGATCCGTTCACCCTGCGCATCACCACCGCCGCGCCCGCGCCGCTGCTGCCGCTCGACCTGTCGGCGCTGCCGATCCTGTCGCACACCGCGGCGGCGGGCAGCGCGCCCGAGGGCAAGACGACGGCCGAGATGAATCGCGGCGAGGGCCTGGTCGGCACCGGCCCGTTCAAGTTCGCCGAGTGGAAGCGCGGCGCCGAACTGGTGCTGACGCGCAACGACGACTACTGGGGACCGAAGCCCGCGTGGGAAAAGGTGACGTTCAAGCCGCTGACCAACGCCGCCTCGCGCGTCGCGGCGCTGCTCGCGGGCGACGTCGACCTGGTCGAGGACCCGCCGACCGCCGACCTGCCCAAGCTCCGGAAGGACCCGAAGGTGACGCTGGCCGAAGCCGTGTCGAGCCGCGTCATCTATATCGGCCTCGACCAGTCGGCCGATCCGTCGCCCGGCATTCCCGACGCCAAGGGCCCCGACGGCAAGGTCCGCAATCCGCTGAAGGACAAGCGCGTGCGCGCGGCGCTGAGCCTCGCGATCGATCGCAAGGGCATCGTCGACAAGGTGATGGAGGGCGTCGGCCAGCCGGCCGGCGACTTCCTGCCCTTTCCCGCCTTCGGCACGTCGAAGACGACGCAGCCCGACCGCTACGATCCCGCCGAGGCGAAGAAGCTGCTGGCCGAGGCGGGCTATCCCAACGGCTTCTCGATCACGCTCGGCACGCCCAACGGCCGCTACATCAACGACCTGCGCGTGGCGCAGGCGGTGGCATCGATGTGGAGCCGCATCGGCGTGAAGACCGAGGTCGAGGCGACGGCGCCGCCGGTGTTCTTCAAGAACCGCGACGAATACAAATACAGCGCCTATCTCGCCGGCTGGGGCGCCGACTCGGGCGAGATGTCCAACCCGCTGCGCTCGCTGGTCGCCACGCCCAACCGCGAAAGGGGCATGGGCGGCACCAACCGCGGCCGCTATTCCAATCCCGCGATGGACGCCAAGCTCGAGGAAGCGATGCGCACCGTCGACGACAAGAAGCGCGAGGCGCTGTTGCAGGAGGCGAGCAGGCTGGTGATGGCCGACCACGGCCTGCTGCCGCTGCATTTCGAACTGTCGGTCTGGGCGATGCGGCGCGGCCTCGCCTACACCGGCCGCGCCGACCAGGCGACGCTCGCGCAATTCGTGACCCCGGTGAAGCCGACGCGGTGACTCGGAATGGACCGCGGGCTTCCAGCCCGCTCGGATTCATGAGCGGGCTGGAAGCCCGCGGTCCAATGAATTCAAGCTTATATCGATGAACGTGACCAAGATGGGTGATTCGCGCTGATGCGACTAGACTCGCGCGATGACTCGCCCCGCCTGGCAACCCACCCACTGTCATCCTGAGCGGAGCGAAGGATCCTTCGCT
>JAFEFH010000097.1 GCA_018240695.1 Pseudomonadota bacterium
GTTCTCGATCGCCATGTGGTGGATGCGCTGCGCCGCCTTGCGCGCCACGAACACCCACTGCGCCTCGGCGGGGGCGAACGGCGCCAGGATGAGGGCGCCGAGCACGGCGGCTTTCAGGGTACGGCGAAGCATCATCGGGCCTCTCCCAGGGTCTGGGCGTGCGGGAAGTCGGAAACGAAGAAGAAGTCGGCGTCGATGGCACGCACGAAGCGGATGCCGAAGGTCGCGAACAGGGCCGACAGGTGCTTGAAGCGCCGCTCGGTCTCGCCGGCCGGCTGGTCCCAGATCTCGACCTGGATGATGCAGCGGTTGCGCGACAGCAGGCGGCGCATGCCCTCGATGACCTGCGGCTCGTGGCCCTCGACGTCGATCTTGATGACCAGCAGCTTGTTGGCGAAGTCGAAGCGCTTGTCGATGGCGATGCCGTGGCAGGTCACCGGATGCTGCGCATCCGGTTCGATCACCTGCGTGCCGCCGCGGTTGCGCGGGTTGCCGGGCTCGAGCGCAAACGAGCGGTCGCCGTCGGAGGCCGCGAGTTGGAGAGACTCGATCGCCATCTGCGCGTTGTTGAGGAACAGGTTGGCGTGGAGCTGGGCGTAGCTGATGGGATCGGGCTCGAAGGCCACGATGCGGCTGAACATGCCGCTCTTGTGCGCCTCGAGCGCGTAGAGGCCCCAATGCGCGCCGACATCGAGGAACACCGCCTCGACCTTGCGCCGGCGCAGCTGCTCGACGGCGAGGCCGAACAGTTCGGTGAACTGCGGGCGCTCCCATTTGCCGATGATGAAGAGCTGCCAGTCGATGATGTTGTTGCGGTCGAGCAGGAGCTGGAGGCCCATGCGCTGCTCGATGACGTAGCGCCGCTTGAATATCCGCGCATAGCCCATCAGCAGCAGCCGGAATATTCCCCGCACGATCGGAATGCGTGCGACGGACTGGGGAATATAGATCATGCGCGATCCTACCCAGCAAAGCGTTCGCCAGGCAACGCTCTTGCAGAGCTCGTGCGATCGTGTCGTGCGATCAGCGGGTCGGAACGGGCCGCTCGCCGGAGTAGTCGTAGAAGCCGCGCTTCACCTTGCGGCCGACCCAGCCGGCCTCGACATACTTCACCAGCAGCGGGCACGGGCGATACTTCGAATCGGCGAGGCCCTCGTGCAGCACCTGCATCACCGACAGGCAGGTATCGAGGCCGATGAAGTCGGCGAGTTCGAGCGGGCCCATCGGATGGTTGGCGCCGAGCTTCATGCCGGTGTCGATCGCGTCGACATTGCCCACGCCCTCGTAGAGCGCGTAGACCGCCTCGTTGATCATCGGCAGCAGGATGCGGTTCACGATGAAGGCCGGGAAGTCCTCAGCGTTGACCGGCTTCTTCTCGAGCTTGACCACGACCTCGCGCACGGTGCGGAAGGTCTCTTCCTCGGTCGCGATGCCGCGGATCAGCTCCACGAGGCCCATCAGCGGCACCGGGTTCATGAAGTGCATGCCCATGAACTTGCCGGGACGGTCGGTCACGGACGCCAGGCGCGTCACCGAGATCGACGAGGTGTTGGTGGCGAGCAGGACGTTCGGCGGCAGGCCCTCGCAGACCTTCTTGAAGATCTCGCGCTTGATGCCCTCGTTCTCGGTCGCCGCCTCGACGACGAGGTCGCAGTCGGCGAACTGCTTGTAGTCGGTGCCGGTCACGATGCGCTTGACCGCGGCGTCCTTGTCCTCGGGCCGGATCATGCCGCGGCCGATCTGGCGGTCCATGTTGCGGCCGATATTGTCGAGGCCGGAGTCGAGGTGGGCCTGGTCGATGTCGACCAGCCGGATGTCGTACCCCTTGAGGGCGCAGACATGGGCGATGCCGCTGCCCATCTGGCCGGCGCCGATGACGCCGATGCGCTTGATCATGACGGGTACTCCTGCGCCCTACTTCTTTTCGACGGCGGCGGTGAGCTCGGGAACGATCTGGAAGAGATCGCCCACGATGCCGTAGTCGGCGACCTGGAAGATCGGCGCCTCTTCGTCCTTGTTGATCGCAACGATCGTCTTGCTGTCCTTCATGCCGGCGAGATGCTGGATCGCGCCGGAGATGCCGATCGCGATGTAGAGGTCGGGCGCGACCACCTTGCCGGTCTGGCCGACCTGGTAGTCGTTCGGCACGTAGCCCGCGTCGACCGCGGCACGGCTGGCGCCGAGGCCGGCGCCCATCGCGTCGGCGAGCTTCTCGAGCATCTTGAAGTTCTCGCCGCTGGCGAGGCCGCGGCCGCCCGAGATCACGATCTTGGCCGAGGTCAGTTCCGGGCGCTCGCTCTTGGACAGCTCGGCGCCGACATAGGAAGAGAGGCCCTTCGAGCCCTCACCGCCGATCTGCTCGATCGCGGCCGAGCCGCCACCGGCGGCAGCCTTGAAGTTGGTCGGACGGACGGTGACGACCTTGATCTTGTCGGCCGTCTGCACGGTGGCCATCGCGTTGCCGGCGTAGATCGGGCGCACGAAGGTGTCCGGGCTCTCGACCTTGATGGCCTCGGAGACCTGGCCGACGTCGAGCAGGGCCGCGACGCGGGGCGCCACGTTCTTGCCGAGCGAATCGGCGGCCATCACGACGTGGCTGTAGTTCGGTGCGAGCTTCACGACCAGCGGCGCGATGTCCTCGGCCAGCCAGTTGGCGTAGGCCGCGTCCTCGGCCTGGATCACCTTGGCGACGCCGGCGATCGCGGCGGCGGACTTGGCGGCCTCGCCGCAATCCTTGCCCGCGACCAGCACGGTGACGTCGGAGCCCATCTGGCCCGCGGCGGTGACGGCATTGGCGACATTGGCGCGGACGGCTTTGCCGTCGTGGCCGGCGACAACGAGAATGGCCATGGTCAGATCACTCCCGCTTCGTTCTTCAGCTTGTCGACCAGCTCGGCGACGGTCTTCACCTTGATGCCGGCCTTGCGCTTGGGCGGCTCCTCGACCTTCAGCGTCTTGAGGCGCGGCGCGATATCGACGCCCAGCGCGTCCGGCGCCAGCGTCTCGATCGGCTTCTTCTTGGCCTTCATGATGTTGGGCAGCGAGGCGTAGCGCGGCTCGTTGAGGCGCAGGTCGGTGGTGATCACCGCCGGCATCTTGATCTTGATGTTCTCGAGGCCGCCGTCGACCTCGCGCTTCACCTCGATCGAGCCGTCGGCGACGTTGAGCTTGTTGGCGAAGGTGCCCTGCGACCAGCCGAGCAGCGCGGCCAGCATCTGGCCGGTCTGGTTGCTGTCGTCGTCGATCGCCTGCTTGCCGACGATCACGAGGCCGGGCTGTTCCTTGTCGACCACGGCCTTGAGCAGCTTGGCGACGGCCAGCGGCTGGAGCTCGGCGTCGGTCTGGACGAGGACGCCGCGGTCGGCGCCCATCGCGAGCGCGGTGCGGATCGTCTCCTGGCACTGAGCGGGACCGGCGGAGAAGGCGATGATCTCGGTCGCGACGCCCTTCTCCTTCAGGCGGATCGCCTCTTCCACGGCGATCTCGTCGAAGGGATTCATGGACATCTTGACGTTCGCCGTCTCGACGCCCGTATTGTCGGCTTTGACGCGGATCTTGACGTTGTAGTCGATGACCCGCTTGACCGCGACCAGCACTTTCATGCGTTACGCCTATGGTGAGTTGCCGCCGGACTCCCATCCGGCAAGGGGGTTTTCGTGTAGGGGTGTTGAGCCGATCATGTCAAGGCTATGGCGCACTGCACAAAACCGCAGCGCGGAAGCATTTAGTGCTATTTTTCAACAACTTACACCGCATCGGCTCACGCGATGCATCGTCTGCGCAACGACGCGGAAGGGCTAAGCGGGCTCCGGCGGGTTGCGGAGATCAGAAATCGAAGCCGCATCGTTGTCGGGCGACTTCGCCGGGCGTACTTCGATCTTGTGCGTCGACCGGATGCCTTCGGCCTGTGCCTCCCCCAGCAGATTGAGCGCGCGCTGCCGCTCTTCCTCGGTCGGCACCGAGCCGGTGACACGCACGCCGTTGCCCGTCTCCTCGACGGCAAGCTCGTCGATGTTGATATATCCCGCCGCAAAGCGGTCGAGAATCATCCCGCGCGGTGACTTCTGCGTGGCCATGAGGGAACAACGACATCCCGCCTCCGACGTTGCCCAAGCCCCGCTCCCGTTTAAATAACGGGAAAAGCCGGCGACGTACTCTCCAGCGCACTAGCGCTAATTGCGCCAACTGGCCGGACGTAGGTTTTTGGCCCCTCGACGACAAAAGAGCCGCCATCTTTTATTGCATAAATCGCAATTTTTGTCAAGGCGTGTGCGGAACGGCAACGGCCGGTTCAACATCCGCGGAAGCCGCCCGCTCTCTTCCGAAAACGCAGAAGAGCGCCGGCAGGACGAACAGGGTCAACAACGTCGCAGTCACGAGCCCGCCCACCACGGCCGTAGCCAGGGGCTTTTGCACCTCGGCTCCTGTGCCGGTCGCGAGCATCATCGGCACAAATCCCAGCGACGCCACGACAGCGGTCATGGGGGGATACCGTCCAGCCCAATCCTGCCGGTCCAAAGCTGCCCGTTCAGCGAGAAATGTCGAAAACCTTGCGGACTAACGCGCTCCGCCCGGAACCCACAGAACGTCTGCGGCACCGTTGTCGTTGAGCCGCCGGGCCAGCACGAACAGGTGGTCCGAGAGCCGGTTGATGTACTTGATCGCCTCCGGATTGACCGCCTGCTTCACCGCGAGCGCCGTCATGCAGCGCTCGGCGCGGCGCGACACGGTGCGGCCGAGATGGAGGAACGCGGCGGCCTCGCTGCCGCCCGGCAGGACGAACGACTTCAGCGGCCGCAGCTGCGCGTTCATCGCATCGATCTCGCGCTCGAGCCGCTCGACCTGGCTCGCCACGATGCGCAAGGCGGTGTGCCCCGCCTTCGTCTTGCCCTCGACCGTGCAGAGGTCGGCGCCGAGGTCGAACAGGTCGTTCTGGATGCGCGCCAGCATCGCGTCGGTCTCGGCGCGCTGGCGGCCCTTCTTCAGGCTGCGCGCGACGGCGATGCGGGCGAGCCCGATCACCGCGTTGGTCTCGTCGACGGTGCCGTAGGCCTCGACGCGCGGATCGTGCTTGGCCACGCGCTCGCCGCGGCCGAGCGAGGTCTTCCCCTTGTCGCCACCCCGCGTGTAGATGCGCGTCAGCGTGACCATGATCTCAGCTCCGGCTCGCGAGATACCAGAGCAGCACGAGACCGATCGTCAGCATCTGGAGGCGCACGCGCCACCACATCAGCTTGTTGCTGGTCTTGCCGCGCGCGCCGCCGTCGTTCTCGGCCGAGCCGCGCGCCATGGTGATGAGGCCGGCGAACAGGACGCCGAGCGTGGCGAGGCCGGAGAGGACCACGAGGAGGAACAGGAAACTGGCGAGCTTCATGCCTCTTTATCCTCCATTGTGGCGGCCGGCGCCACGCCGCGCGCCCGCCCACGGCCTCTTGTCGCGGCCGGCCGTGGCACCAGTCGCGGCGGCAAAAAGCGCCTCGGCCGACTGCTCGCCGGACCACAGCGCGGCATGCACGGTTCCGTACTCGACCGGCTCCGTGGCCTCACCCGCGAAGAACACGCGATCGCCGAGCGGCCGCGCGTGCAGGGCGCGATCCTCCGGCGCGCTGCCGACGCCGGGATAGGAATAGCCGCCGCGGCTCCACGGATCGGACAGCCAGCGCGGGAAGGCGATCGCCTCGGGGGCGGGAATGTCGTTGCCGAACATCTTGCGCAAGGAACCCATCGCGACCTCGGCGACCTCTCCGTCGCTGGCCGAGCGGTCGAGCCGCGCCGCCGTCGCGCCGTTGGCGAAGCTCAGCAGGATCGGCAGGCCGGTCTCGTCGAGATGGCTGACGAAGGTATTGAAACTGCCGCGATCGTCGGCGCCGTTGGGCAGCCGGCCGAACCACTTGGGACTGTCGGGCCAGAACTTCCGCGGGAATCGCAGATAGACCTTGCCCAGCACGCCCGCGCCGTAGCCCAGCCGACCGATCGCCTCCTGCTGTGCGGGCGACGGCAGCGGATCGAGCGCCGGCAGCCCCGCGCGCAGCAATCCCAGCGGCACGGCGACCAGCGCGCGGTCGGCAGTAATGGTCTCGCCATTGTTCAGCGTCGCGGAAACGCCCGACGCGCTCCATGCGAGGCGCTGCACCGGCGTGCCGAGGCGTACGTCGAGCCCTTCCGCGGCATCGTCGATCAACTGATGGAAGCCGCCGCGCGGCTGGCCGTTGCGGTCGAGGCCCTCGGTCGGGAACCACTCCTCGACCGAGATCGCCTCCCACGGCGCGCCCTGCACGCCCTCGCTCATCTCGACGAAGGTTGCGACCACCAGCCGGTCGACCTCGGGCAGCCACGACGCATGCAGCAGAGGCTCGACGGCGTCCTTCACCGAGATCGAGCGCGGGCCGCGCACGCCGGCGAGGAACTTGCTCTTCCAGCTCGACCATTCGACCGCGGTCTTGAACGCCGCGCGCCCCAGGATCGCGCGCCGCCGCTGGCCGTCGCGCGTCCTGGCGGTGGCGCGATCGTCGATCAGCAGCCGGTCGCCCTGGTTCTCGACCAGCTCGATGCCGAGCTTCCCGCACCACAAGGTGAGCGGATTGCCCTCGACGCCGTGCACCCACGAGCCGCCGAGATCGAGCGGTACGCCCAGCCGGTCGTCTGTCCACACACGGCCGCCGAGGCGATCGCGCGCCTCCAGTACCGTCACCTCGAAACCCGAATCGTGCAGCAGCCGCGCCGCCACCAGTCCCGCCATGCCCGCGCCGACGACGAGCACGCGCTCGCCGTTGCCTGTCCCCATGGACCAGGAAGAGGTCATCCGCGCACCAGCTCGGGCAGTTGCTTCATGTCGGTGAACAGGAACGCCCCCGCCGCGCCCATCGCGTCGCGATCCGAATGCGGCGCGCCGACATAGCCCAGCGCGCGCATGCCGGCGGCCTTGGCCGCGAGCGCGCCCGGCACCGAGTCCTCGACGACGACGCAGTCATAAGGCTGCTCGTTCATCTCGATGGCGGCATGGAGGAAGAGATCGGGAAACGGCTTGCCGCGCTTGACCTGGCTCGAGGAGAAGATGCGGCCCTCGAAGCGCGACCACAGGCCGGTGACGCCAAGCGACACCTCCATCTTGTCGAAGCCGCCCGAGCTCGCGATGCAGGTCTTGATGCCCGCCGCCTCGATGGCGTCGATCGCCTCGTTGATGCCGGCCACCGCCTGCACCGGCGCGTCGCGGAAGGCCTGAAGCGTGTCGGCCTGCATCCTGTGCACGAAGTCCTCGGGCAACGCCCGCGCCAGCACGCCCTCGACGATCTCGACGCAGGCCTTCATCGAGCGCCCCATCAGGCGGCGCATCGTCTCCTCGACCGACCAGTCGAGCCCCTCGCGATTGAGCGCGCGAGCGAACACGGTGTTGGAAAGCGGCTCGCTGTCGACCAGCACGCCGTCGCAATCGAAGATGACTAACACGGGGCTTAATTAGCGAATTTCCCTCCCCATTCATATGGGGAGGTGTCGGCGTCTTACGACGACGGAGGGGTCATGACCCCTCCGCCCCTTCGGGGCACCTCCCCATATGAATGGGGAGAGGAGAGGCTTTAGAACGGCTTGTCGCCCGCCACCGTGACCCTGTTGCCGTGGCGCGTGTGGGGCCAGTAGTCCCACATGGCGCGGTGCTGGACGCAGCGATTGTCCCAGAAGGCGATCGAGTTCGCCTGCCAGCGGAAGCGGCACTGGAACAGCGGGTTCTCCATGTGCTGGTAGAGATAGTTCAGGATGCCGTCGCTCTCGTCGCGCGGCACGCCGTTCAGCATGCGCGTGAAGCCGCGGTTCACATAGAGCGCCTTCTTGCGCGTCACCGGATGGGTGCGCACCACCGGATGCGTCGCGCGCGGATACTGCGCCTTCTCCTCGACGCCGAAGTTCTTGTAGAGGCCGCGATAGACCGACTCGCCGTCGTGGAAGGCCGTCATGCCGTCGAGGTAGGTCTTCATGCGGTCCGACAGCGCGTCGTAGGCGGCGTACATGTTGGCGAACAGCGTGTCGCCGCCCTTGGGCGGGCATTCCTTGATGTAGAGGATCGAACCCATCGGCGGCTCGACGTCGCAGCTCACGTCGGTGTGCCAGCCCTCGCCGTTAGCCCGCGGGCTGTCCTTGTCGGCGTGGATGATCATCAGCTCGGGCCGGCCGGGCTCGTGCGGCGCGGCGGGATGGACGTGCAGGTCGCCGAACAGGCGGCCGAACGAGACCTGCTGGTCGGGCGTGATGTGCTGGTCGCGGAAGAAGATCACGCAGTTCTCGGCCAGCGCGCGATGGACCTCGTCCTGCTGGCGGTTCGACAGCGGCTGGCTGAGGTCGATGCCGCCGATCTCCGCGCCGATCACCGGCGTCAGCTTGTCGACGCTGATCGTCTCGTAGGGCGCGCTCTCGTCCACCTGGTGACGGATGCGCGGGCCGCCTTTTCCACTCAGAGATCCTTGCATGGTTCTCTCCTATTCCAGCTTGATGTTGGCACGTTTGATGATGCCGCCCCAGCGTTCCTTCTCGGAGCGCGTGAAGGCGGCGAATTCGTCGGGCTTCATGAGCTTCGGCACGCCGCCCAGCGAGGCGAGCCGCGCCAGCACCTCGGGCATCGCCGCCACCCTGGCGATGTCGTCGTAGATCTTTTGCACGATCTCGCGCGGCGTGCCCTTGGGCACGTAGAAGCCGGTCCACGTCGTCAGCAGCACGTCGGGCAGGCCCGCCTCGGCCGCCGTCGGCATGTCGGGCACGCCGGCATAGCGCTCGCTGTCGGTCACGAACAGGCCCTTCAGCGCGCCGCGGTCCATCGCCACCTTGGCGTTCACCGTGTCGATCATCATGAAGGTGAGCAGACCGCTCTGCACGTCGGGGATCGCCTGCGGGTTGCTCTTGTAGCCGACATAGACCGCGTCGACGCCGGCCGAAAGCTTGTAGAGCTCGGACGCGACGCGCGCCGGCAAGGCGCCGGCGCCGAAATTGTATTTGCCCGGCGCGCTCTTCAGCAGCTTGGTCAGCTCGGCCGCGCTGTTGATCGGGCTGTTCCTGTCGACCAGCAGCACGAAGGGCGACGTGCCCATGCGCGTGATCGGCTCGAAGCTCTCGATCGGATCGTAGGGCAGCTTGTCGTAGATCGCGGGATTGACCGCCTGGGTCATCGCCGAGGTCGCGAAGATCGTGAGCCCGTCCGGCTTGGCGCGCGCCACCGACTCGGCGGCCGGGATGCCGTTGCCGCCGCCGCGATTGTCGACCACCACCGCCTGGTCCCACAGCGCCGCCAGCCGCTCGGCATAGACGCGCGCACTGATGTCGGTCGCGGCGCCCGCCGGGAACGGCACGACCACGGTGACGCGGCCGGAGGGGAACTTGTCGGCGCGCACGATCGCCGGCGCCGCCACCGAGGAGGCGGCCACCGCCGCAACGAACTGTCTTCTGCCGAACATGCTGGTCATGAAGATAGTGTGCCACGCGAGGCGATGCAGAGGCGAGATCGACAAAGTCCGTATTACGGAATAGCGTCCGCCTCATGATCGAACCCGTCGCCCGCAGCTTCGCCGTCCTCGAGGCGCTGAGCCACCGGCCGCACGGCACGATCTCCGCGCTGGCCGAGGAGACCGGCCTGCCCCGCCCCACTGTCGTGCGTCTGCTGAAGACGCTCGCGGAACTGGGCTACGCCACCCAGGTCTCACGCGAGGCGGGCTATCGCCTGACCGACAAGGTGCTGGGCCTCGCGCAGGGCATCCGCTTCATCGACCATCTGGTCGACGTCGCCGCGCCGCACATGAGCCGCTTCACAAAGAAGTACGGCTGGCCGCTCTATCTCGGCACGATCAGCGACCGCGCCATCACCATCCGTCACTCGACGGCAGCCGAGAGCCCGATGTCGTTCGAGCGCTCGGCATTGCAGAAGCGCAGCCCGATCCTGTCGAGCGCGCTCGGCCGTGCCTGGCTCGCCTTCTGCTCGGCCGAGGAACGCCGCGCGGTGCTGACGCATCTCGGCGTCCGCCCCGACGCCCGCCTCGCCGCGGCCTTCGCGAAGATCCGGCGCGACGGCTATTCCTTCACCGTGTTGCCGCGCACCGGCCGCCTCCAGGGCATCGGCGTCGCGATCCGCAGCGGCGAGCGCGTGCTGGGCTGCCTGTCGATGCGCTTCATCCGCTCGGCGATGAGCGAGCACGAAGCCGGCATGCGATACGGCGCCCCGCTCAATGCGCTTGCCGTGACCATTGCCGAGGACGCCGAACGCTAGTCACAATCGGCCATGACCGGAGGACGCCCATGAAGCCGCAGGACGTACTGAAGCATCCCGCCCATGTGCTGACCGACGCGCAGCGCCGCGCCTTCTTCGACCATGGCTTCGTCGTGCTGCCCGACTACGTGCCCGAGGCGTGGCTGACGCGGCTGCGCGCGGCGATGGCCGAGTTGCTCGAGCGCAGCCGCGCGGTGACGCAGAACGACGGCGTGTTCGTGCTCGAGGAAGGCCACTCCGAGACAGAGCCGCGGCTTCATCGCGTCAGCAGCCCGCAGGACCAGCATCCGACGTTCTGGGAATTCATGACCGATCCGGTGATGACCGACCTCGCCGCCGACGTCGTCGGCCCCGACGTGAAGTTCCATCACGCCAAGCTGAACGTGAAGTCCGGCAAGGGCACGCAGGGCTTCGGCTGGCACCAGGACATTCCCGCCTGGCCGCACACCGACTTCAGCCCGGTGACCATCGGCATCTATCTCGACGGCTGCACGCCCGAGCAGGGTCCGCTCACCGTCGCCGACGGCAGCCACGCCGGCCCGCTGTTCTCGATGTACGACGACGCCGGCAACTTCGTGGTGAAGATCCGCGAGAAGGATCTCGGCTGGCTGACCGACGACCGGATCAGGAGCATCACCGGCGGTCCCGGCACGACCTTGCTGCTCAACTGCCGCGCCGTGCACGGCTCGGTGCCGAACAAGTCGGCCGCCGCCCGCCCGCTCCTGCTGCCGGTCTACACCTCCGCCGATTCGTTCCCCTACACGCCGAGCCCCATCCCCAGCCCGCACCAGGGCGACATCGTGCGCGGCCAGGCCGCGAAGTATGCGAGCTTCGACACGCGTCCCGTCGAGATGCCGCCCGACTGGCGCTTCGGCTACAAGCCGGTGTGGTCGCACAACAAGCCGCAGAAGCCGGGCTACTAGATCGCCTTCACGCCCGCCGGCCGATCGAGCCGCTCTAGATACGCGCAGAACATGTCCGCCGTCGCCGCCGCAAGGCGGTCGACTTCCGCGATCGGCCGCCCCTGCTCCGAGACCGTCCGGCCGATCGCTTCCATCGACATCAGGATGATCTCGGCCGCGCGCGTGCGCTGCTGGCGCGGCGCGCGGGGTGCGGCTTCCTGAAGGAAGGCGACGACGCGGCGCTTGCCGGCATTGCGATGCACCAGCGTCTCCGGCGCATCGCGGTAGAGCGGCGCGGCGTCGCCCAGCGCCACGCGCAGCGCCGCCTCCTCGCACTCCGAACGGAAGAAGGCCTTCACCATCGCGCGTAGCCTGTCCGGAGGCGCGCGCTTCGTGTCGTCGAGCAGGCCGTGCAGCAGCGCCGTCGTCTGCCGCCACTCGTCGGCCTGCAAGCGGAACAGGATCGATTCCTTGTTGGGGAAATACTGGTAGAGCGAGCCGACGCTGATGCCGGCGCGCTCGGCCACGCGGGCCGTCGTGAAGCGCCGCGCGCCCTCGCGCGCCAGCACCTGCATGGCGGCCTCCAGGATGTCGGCGACCAAACGCGACGAGCGCTGCTGGCGCGGCTGCTTCCGGGTGGAAAGAGGCGGTGTTTTGGGGCGTTTCATGGCTTCCGGGAACGCGAATGGCGAATGCGACGAACTATTCGTATTTTCAGCCTATCACGAACCCAACCAAGAGAACGACCATGAACACCCTCACCCGCGCCCCGCTGGCGCCCCTCCTCGAGAAGCTCTTCGCCCAGTCCGACGCCTCGCGTCCGGCCGTGCAGGCGGCGATGGCAGACGTTCCCGCCGCCGACCGCCAGCGCCTGCTGTCCAGCACCACCGAGTACGCCGCCTTCTACACGCGCGCCAAGGACCTGCCGCTCGCGGTGTCGCGCGAGACCGGCCGGCTGCTCTACATGCTGGCCCGCAGCACCGGGGCGCGGTCGATCGTCGAGTTCGGCACCTCCTTCGGCATCTCGACGCTGCATCTGGCCGCGGCGTTGCGCGACAATGGCGGCGGCCGGCTGATCACCAGCGAGTTCGAGCCCTCGAAGGTCGCGCGCGCCACCGCCAATATCGACGCCAGCGGGCTCGGCGACCTGATCGAGCTGCGCGCCGGCGATGCGCTCGAGACCTTGGCGCGCGACCTGCCCGACACGATCGACCTGGTGCTGCTCGACGGCGCCAAGGGCCTATATCCCGCGATCCTCGACCGGCTCGAGAGCCGGCTCGGTCCCAACGCGCTGGTGCTGGCCGACAATGCCGACTGGAGCCCCGACTATCTCGCCCGCGTGCGCGGCGCGGCGGCGGGATATCTGTCGGTGCCGTTCGCCGACGACATCGAACTGTCGATGCGCCTCGACAACTAGTCGCGGCCCATTGAACTCAGTGGACCGCGCGCTTCCAGCGCGCCCATGCGGCGGGCTGGAAGCCCGCGGTCCATCGAACGAGGTTTGTTCCGGCGCGCGCCTGTCGCCTATGATGCGCGCAACGCTGGAGGAAACATGCCGACATTCGATCCGATCGCGACGCCCACCGTGCGCAAGGCCGACCATCTCGAGCCCGCCTTCGTGCACGCCCACAATGTCGAGGTCGCGAAGAAGAAGCTGGCCGGCCGCAAGAAGCCCAACATCCTGATCTACCTGATGGACGACGTGGGCTGGGGCGACTTCGGCTGCTACGGCGGCGGCGTGGCGGTCGGCGCACCGACGCCCAACTTCGACAGGCTGGCGCGCCAGGGCTTGCAGCTCACCTCCTGCTATTCCGAGCCGACCTGCTCGCCCTCGCGCGCGACGCTGCACACCGGCCGCGTGCCCAACCGGCACGGTCTGCACCGGCCGCCGATGTACGGCGAGCCCGGCGGCCTGCAAGGCGAGATCACCCTGCCGATGCTGCTGGGCCAGGCGGGCTACACCACGCAGGCGGTGGGCAAGTGGCATATCGGCGAGAACCACGACTCGCAGCCGCAGAACGTGGGCTACGACGATTTCTACGGCTTCCTCTCGGTGTCGGACATGTACACCGAATGGCGCGACCCGCACTTCTTCCCCGAGATCGTCTACTCGGACGCGCGCACCGAGTGGGTGAAGAACATGCCGTTCAACAAGTGCTTCGTGCACGCCAAGAAGGGCCAGGAACCGACCAACGTCGAGGAGGTGACGATCCCCGTCCTCTCCGAGCTCGACGAGAAGTGGTGCGTCTACTCCGAGAACTTCATCAGGAAGCAGGCCAGGAGCGACAAGCCCTGGCTGCTCTATCACTGCACGCGCGGCGCGCACTTCGACAACTATCCGCACGAGAAGTTCCTCGGCAAGTCGCCGGCGAAGCATCCCTACAAGGACACGCTGATCGAACTCGACGACATCATGGGTCGCCTCGTCGAGGCGCTGCGCCAGTCGGGCCAACTCGAGGACACGATGATCTTCGTGTCGTCCGACAACGGCCCGCACATGGAGACCTGGCCGGACGCGGCGTTCACGCCGTTCCGCTGCGCCAAGGGTTCGACCTGGGAAGGCGGCGTGCGCGTGCCGGGACTGGTGTCGTGGCCGGGCACGATCGAGGCCGGCGGCGCGAGCGACGGGCTGTTCGACTTCAACGACATTCTGCCGACCGCGCTCGGCCTTGCCGGCGCGACCGAGCTGCTGCCGACCGACCGCTATATCGACGGCGTCGACCAGACGAGCTTCCTGCTGGCGCCCGACGGGCTCAGCAACCGCAAGTACCACTACTATTGGCTGTCGCAGACCTTCTCAGGGATGCGCTGCGGCGAATACAAGATGGTGCTGTCGGCGACCAGCGACGACGCGACGGATGCGTTCGGCACCGGCGGTTTCACCGGCGTGCTGGAGCGCTTCGCCTATCCGCGGCTCTACAATCTCTATCTCGACCCGAAAGAGCAGCACAATTACCTGACGCGCAAGCTCGCCTATGTCGAGGCGTTCCAGTTGGGCCTGCGCAACCATCTCGGCACCTTCAAGAAGTACCCGCCGAAGAAGGTGATGGGCGTGAAGGTGGCCGACAAGCGGGCCTGAGCCCCCTCACCTAGCCTCTCCCCCGAGCGGGGGGAGAGGAACATGAATCCAATGTCTTCTTCTATCTTTTCTCCTCTCCCCCGATTGGGGGAGAGGTTGGGTGAGGGGGTTACGCACTACGTCCCGAACGTCACATACCCTTCGGGGCTGATCGGCCACGCCGGATTGAACGCGATCTCCCAGGCGTGGCCGTCGGGATCGGCGACGTAGCCGCGGAAGCCGCCGTGCGGCGGCGCGTCGGCCGGGCGCAGCATCGTGCCGCCGAATTGCGCGAGCCGGTCGAGCAGCGGCTGCACCTCGGCCTCGGTCTTCACGTTGTGCGCCAGCGAGAACGCGCCCGGCCCCGCCGCCGGCCGCCGAGAATCCTCGGCGAGCGACGCGGCGAGCCACGTGCCCAGCATCAGGCCGTTCATCTGATAGAAGACGATGTCGGGCATCTCGAACACCGGCTTCCAGCCGAAGCCCTCGATGTAGAAGCGCCGCGAAAGCGCCAGATCGGCGACGCCCAAGGTGATGACGGAGATCTGCTGCTGCATCGGAACTCCTGCAAAATCAGGCTTATATCGATGTACGTGACCAAGATGGGTGTTTTACGCGAACACGCCTAGACTCCCGTCCATGCGCGCGTGGTGTCGATACACTTTCCCGCCCAAACGAAAACGAGAGCCACCCCGGTCGGAGGCGCTCTCGTTTAATTTCCGTTTATTAAACGGGACGCCGGACCTACCCGTCGAGCGCGTCCTCGAGCGTGCGCAGGCCCGGACGCGGCGAGGAGACCAGCACGGCCATGTTGCCGGGCTTGTGCTGGTTCTTCCACATCTTGGTGTGCGCGCGCGGGATGTCGTTCCAGTCGAAGACCTCGCTCATGCAGGGATCGATGCGGCGCTCGATCACCAGTTGGTTGGCCTGGCTGGCCTGCAAGAGGTTGGCGAAGTGGCTGCCCTGGATGCGCTTCTGGCGCATCCACACGAAGCGCGCGTCCATGGTGAGGTTGTAGCCGGTGGTGCCGGCGCAGAAGACCACCATGCCGCCGCGCTTCACGATGTTGCACGACACCGGGAAGGTCTGCTCGCCGGGATGCTCGAACACGAAGTCGACGTCGTTGCCCTTGCCGGTGATCTGCCAGATCGCGGCGCCGAACTTGCGCACCTTCTTCATGTACTCGGCATAGCCCGCCTGGTCGTCGACGTCGGGAAGCTGGCCCCAGCAGTCGAAGTCGTTGCGGTTGATCACGCCCTTGGCGCCGAGGCTCATCACGAAGTCTGTCTTCGACGGGTCGGAGATCACGCCGATGGCGTTGGCGCCGGCCGTGGCGATCAGCTGGATCGCCATCGAGCCGATGCCGCCCGCGGCGCCCCACACCAGCACGTTGTGGCCGGGCCGCAGGATGTGCGGGCGATGGCCGAACAGCATGCGGTACGAGGTGGCGAGCGTCAGCGTGTAGGACGCGCTCTCCTCCCAGGTGAGATGCTGCGGCCGCTTCATGAGCTGGCGCGCCTGCACCTTGCAGAACTGCGCGAACGAGCCGTCCGGCGTCTCGTAGCCCCAGATGCGCTGGCTGGTCGAGAACATCGGGTCGCCGCCGTTGCACTCCTCGTCGTCGCCGTCGTCCTGGTTGCAGTGGATCACGACCTCGTCGCCGACCTTCCAGCGCTTCACCTTGGCGCCGACCGCCCAGACGATGCCCGAGGCATCCGAGCCCGCGATGTGGAAGGGCTGCTTGTGCACGTCGAACGGCGAGATCGGCAGGCCGAGGCCCGCCCACACGCCGTTGTAGTTCACGCCCGCGGCCATCACGAAGACCAGCACCTCGTCCTCGCCGATCGTGTGGGTCGGCACGACCTCGAGCTTCATCGAGTCCTCGGGCGGACCGTGGCGGTCGCGCCGGATCACCCAGGCGTACATCTCCTTCGGCACATGGCCGAGCGGCGGAATCTCGCCGACCTCGTAGAGATCCTTCACCGGCCGATCGGCCGTCGGATGATTACGCGCCGCCAAAGCAACTACGGACATGGGCAAAGCCTCCTATCGCACTGCAATAGAAACTATTGCTGCAAG
>JAFEFH010000098.1 GCA_018240695.1 Pseudomonadota bacterium
CTCGGCCGCGGGAGGAACTGATGAAGGTTTCCGCCCTCACCGGCCGCAACAACTACTTCGAGGACTTCACCGTCGGCGAGGTGCTGAAGCATGCCCGCGGCAAGACCGTGGAGCCGATGGAGCAGGTCTGGATCACCAACGTCACGATGAACACCGCCGAGGCGCACTTCAACGAGCACCTCACCCAGTCGACGCCCTACGGCAAGCGGCTGGGCTTCGGCGGCGTCACGATCTCGATGTGCATCGGCCTCGCCGCCGAGGACACGGCCGAGAACGCGCTGATGGAACTGGGCATGGACAAGATTCGGCTCAAGGGTCCGCTGCATCACGGCGACACGCTCTATTGCTACAGTGAAGTGCTGGAGAAGACCGACGCCAAGCAGGCCGATGCCGGCATCGTCCGCTTCAAGCACTACGGCGTGAACCAGGACGACAAGCATATCTTCGAAGGTGAACGCACCGTGCTGATCAAGCGGCGCAGTCACTGGGGAGACAAGTGACCGACAGCGCTGCCCTGGGAGCGCTCGACGGCGTCCGCATCGTCGATCTCACGCAGATGCTGGCCGGCCCCTATTGCACCATGCTGCTGGCCGACCAGGGCGCGGAGATCATCAAGGTCGAGCCGCTCGACGGCGACCATACGCGCATCATCGGCCCCTACCACAAGGACGACCAGCTCAAGGCGTTCGGCGGCTACTTCGCCTCAGTGAACCGCAACAAGAAGTCGATCGCCATCGACCTCAAGACCCAGGAAGGCCGCGAGCTCGTCCTGAAGCTCTGCGACAACGCCGATGCCGTGGTCGAGAACTATCGCGGCGGCGTGATGGATCGCCTCGGCCTCAGCTACGAGACCCTGCACGCCCGCAACCCGAAGCTGGTTTACGCCACGATCCGCGGCTTCGGCGACGCCCGCACCGGCAAGAGCCCCTACTCCGACTTCCCGGCCTACGACGTGATCAGCCAGGCGATGGGTGGCATCATGGCGATCACCGGCCCCGACAAGGACACGCCGATGAAGGTCGGCCCCGGCGTCGGCGACATCGTGCCGGCCATCACCTGCGCCTTCGGCATCGTCTCGGCGATCTTCCGCGCCCACAAGACGGGCAAGGGCCAGTTCGTCGATGTCGGCATGGTCGACGCGATCCTCGCGGTCTGCGAGCGCATCATGCACCAGCATTCCTATGCGCAGACCCTGCCGGTGCCCGAGGGCAACCATCATCCGCTGCTCTGCCCGTTCGGCATGTTCCCGGCGAAGGACGGCTTCGTCACCATCGCCGCCCATGCCGATGCGCATTACCCGATCCTGTGCAAGCTGATCGGCAAGCCCGAGATGGCGACCGATCCGCGCTTCATCACCGTGCAGGACCGGCGCGCCAATCAGGACATCATCATCGCGGCCGTCTCGGACTTCACGCGCCAGCGCACCAAGCAGGAGCTGCTGGCCTATTTCGGCGGCAAGGTCCCGTTCTCGCCGGTCTACAATGTGCGCGATATCGTGGCCGACCCGCACTTCAAGGCGCGCGACATGCTGCCGTGGGTGCCGCACCCCGGCCTCGACCACGAGGTCCAGATCGCGGGCGTCGCCGTGAAGATGACCGAGACGCCGGGCAAGGTGCGCCACCGCGCGCCGCTGCTCGGCGAGCATACCGACGAATACCTGAAATCCATCGGCTTGCAGCCAGGCGACATTGCCCGCTTGCGCGCCGACAAGATCGTAGCTTGAGGAGAAGAAGATGACCGACCGTCCCCGCCGCGCCCGCCGAGTCCAGCTCTCGACGCCCGGTTCCAGCGAAAAGATGATGCAGAAGGCCTCGGAGTCGAAGGCCGATCACGTCTTTCTCGACCTCGAGGACGCCGTGGCGCCGAGCCAGAAACGCGACGCCCGCAAGAAGATCATCACCGCGCTGAAGGAACTGAACTGGGCGGGCAAGACGCGCTGCGTGCGCATCAACGATCTGACGACCGAGTATGCCTATGAGGACATCATCGAGATCGTCGAGGGCGCGGGCGATCATCTCGACACCATCATGATGACCAAGGTCGGCACGGTCGCCGACGTGCTGTTCGCCGACAAGCTGCTGAACCAGATCGAGAAGAAGCTGAAGATGAAGCGCCGCATCGGCCTCGAGGCGCTGATCGAGGAAGTCGAGGGCATGCAGAACGTCGATGCGATCGCCGCCTGCACGCCGCGCCTGGAGTGCCTCGTGTTCGGCATGGGCGACTTCTCGGCGTCGATGGGCGTTACCAACAAGAACGTCGGCGCCGCCGAAGGCTACCCCGGCGACATCTGGCACTATGCCCGCTTCCGGCTGATCATGGCCTGCCGCGCCGCCGGCATCGATCCGGTCGACGGCCCGTTCGCCGACTTCAAGAACCCGGAGGCCTATCGCGAGGAATGCCGCCGCTCGATGATCCTGGGCTGCGTCGGCAAGTGGGCGATCCATCCCTCGCAGATCGAGCATGCGATGGAAATCTATTCGCCCAAGCCGGAGGACATCGCCCGCGCCCGAAAACTCGAGAAGGCCTATGCCGAGGCCGAGGCACAGGGCCTCGGCGCGATCAACGTCGACGGCATCATGGTCGACGTCGCCTCGATCCGCATCCTGCGCAACACGATCCTGAACAAGGCCGACCTGTTCAAGATGTGACGCCGGCAGGGCCTGGACGTTGAAACGCGCCTTCGTCCCGGTGGGCGCGATGCTGGCCATCCAGGTGATGGTCTCGCTCTCGGTCCTGGCGCTCAGCGTCATGATGCCGGCGGTCGCGCACGATCTCGCGATCGATCCCAAGCTGGTCGGCATCTTCGCGGCCATCACCTACGCGGTGGCCGCGACCGTGGCATTGCTGGCGGCCGGTCCGATCGTGCGGTTCGGCGCCGTCCGCATCTCCCAGATCGCCCTGCTGATGGGTGCGGTCGGGCTGGCCCTCAACTCCGTGGCGACGGTCTTCGCGACCGTGGCGGCGGTGTTCTTCATCGGCATGGCGCAGGGGCCGATCAACCCGGCGTCGGCACACGTGCTGTCGCAGCGCGTGCCCCGCGAATATTTCGGCATGGTCTTCTCGGTGAAGCAGACCGGCGTGCCGATCGGCTTCGCGCTGGCCGGCGTCGTCTTCCCCTGGTTGCTGGGGCTGGTCGGCTGGCGCGGCGCCAGCCTCGTTGCCGCGGGCGCCGCGCTTGTCATGGCCGTCACAGTGGAGTTACTGCGCACCCGACTCGACACGCGGTCCACGGTAGAACGGTCGCAGACCAGCATCTGGCAATCGATCCGCTTCGTGCTCGCCCATCCGCAACTGCGCGTCCTGGGCTGGTCGGCCTTCATCTATGTCGTGGCCCAGCACACCTTCACCTTCTATCTGGTGACCTATCTCTACCAGCACTGCCATCTCACCATCGCGCAGGCCGGCTTTCTCCTCGCCCTCTCGCAGATCGTCGGCACGGCGGTGCGCCTGCTGAGCGGCGGCATGGGCGATCGCGTGCCGCGCATGAAGCTGCTGGGCTGGACGGGGATCGGCATGACCGTCGGCTGCATCGCCACCGGCCTGCTGCCCGAGGATGCGCCCTACTGGGTGATCGCCCTCGTCGTCATGGCTTACGGCTCCGTCGTCATCAGCTGGAACGGCACTTCGCAGGCCGAGTTTGCCCACCTCTCGCCGCCGGGCCAGGCCGCCGCCGTGGCCGCGGTGCAGACCGCGCTCGCCTTCTCGGGCTCGGTGGCCGGCCCGCCGATTTTCGGGCTGATCGCGTCGGCCGTCAGCTACCGCGCCGCCTTCTTAACGGTGGCGGCCCTGGTCCTGGCGGCAGCCTTCTGGCAGATCTCGACTCACCGGCGGATGAACGCCGCCACCTCCGCTTAGGTTCGCTCCGCAGACGGCGGACGTTTCGCGCCCACAACGCGAATGCTAGCGTCCGACCCATCGGGAGGAACAAGTATGAAGCGTAAGCGTTTGACGATGATGCTGCTGGCCGCCGCCGTGGTCGCAGTCCCCTCCTCCGGCGCCTTCGCGCAGAAGATGGGCGGCACACTGCACATCACCCATCGCGACAATCCGCCGAGCGCCTCGATCCATGAAGAAGCGACCATCTCGACGGTCATGCCCTTCGCCTCGATCTACAACAACCTCGTCGTATTCGATCCCAAGGAGAAACAGGACTCGGCCGATCACATCGTTGGCGACCTCGCCACCGAATGGAAATGGAGCAACGAGGGCAAGGACCTCACCTTCAAGCTGCACGACGGCGTGAAGTGGCATGACGGCAAGCCGTTCACCAGCGCCGACGTGAAGTGCACCTGGGACATGCTGAAAGGCGACAAGGCGTCCAAGCTGCGCCGCAACCCGCGCAAGATCTGGTACTTCAACCTCAAGGACGTGACGACCAACGGCCCGCTGGAAGTCACCTTCCATCTCGGGCGGCCGCAGCCCTCGCTGCTCACCATGCTCGCGGGCGGCCATTCGCCGGTCTATCCGTGCCACGTGCCGGTCGAGCAGATGCGCACCAAGCCGATCGGTACCGGCCCGTTCAAGTTCGACCGCATGAAGCAGAACGAATCGGTCCGCGTCGTGCGCAACCCCGACTACTGGAAGAAGGGCAAGCCGTATCTCGACGCCATCGAGTTCACGATCATCCCGAACCGCGCGACGTCGCTCCTCGCCTTCACCTCCGGCAAGATGGACATGACCTTCACGGCCGAGATCACCGCGCCGCTGTTGAAGGACGTGAAGAGCCAGGCGCCGAACGCAATCTGCGAGATGACACCGACGTTCACGCTGTCGAACCTGCTGGTCAATCGCGACAAGCCGCCGTTCGACAACGCCAAGATCCGCACCGCCATGGCCTTCGCCATCGACCGCAGCGCCTTCGTGCAGATCCTGAGCCAGGGCACCAGCAAGGTGGGCGGCATCATGCTGCCGCCGCCGGAAGGCCGCTGGGGCCTGCCGAAGGACATCCTTGCGACCATCCCGGGTTACGGACCGGACGTCGAGAAGAACCGGGCCGAGGGCAAGAAGATCATGGAGAGCCTCGGCTACACCGCCGACAAGCCGCTCAAGATCAAGGTCAGCACGCGCAACATCCCGACCTATCGCGATCCGGCGGTCATCCTGATCGACCACCTCAGCAAGGTGAACATCCAGGCCGAGCTCGAGCCGCTCGAAACCGCCGTCTGGTACAACCGCCTGACCAAGCGCGACTTCACCGTTGGCCTGAACGTGCAAGGCGTCGGCATCGACGATCCGGACGTGGTGTTCTACGAGACGTTCGCGGCCAAGTCGGACCGCAACTACACCAACTACCAGAATCCGGAGATCGAAAAGCTGTTCGACGAGCAGTCGAAGACGACCGACTACGAGAAGCGCCGCAAGCTGGTCTGGGAAATTGACCGCCAGCTCCAGGTCGACAGCGCCCGTCCGGTGATCGTGCACGATTGGGGCGGCACCTGCTGGCAGCCCTACGTCAAGGGTGTGAACCTGGCCGTGAATTCGATCTACAATCACTGGCGATTCGAGGACGTCTGGCTCGACAAGTGATTTTCGTGGAGGCTTCATGATCAAGGGCCTGCATCACAACGCCTATCGCTGCCGCGACTCCGAGGAGACGCGGCAGTTCTACGAGGGCTTCCTGGGCTTGCCGCTGGTCCACACCCTCAAGATCGAGCGCACCATGTCCGGCCGCGACACTGGCGGTGGCGTGCTGCATACTTTCTACCAGCTCGATGACGGCTCCTGCCTCGCCTTCTTCGAGGCGCCGCACATGCCGTTCGATTTCAAGGAGCAGCACGATTTCGACCTGCACATCGCACTCGAAGTCACGCCCGACGTGCTGGAAAAGATGTTCGCCAAGGGCCAGGCGGAGGGCCGCGAGGTACGCGGCGTCTCCGACCACAAGTTCATCCACTCGATCTACTTCCGCGATCCCAACGGCTACGTGATCGAGCTGGCCGCCAAGGTGGCCGGTCATGAGGCCGCGATGGACCCGAAGCAGAGCCACGCGCGCGATATCCTGAACGACTGGCAGGCCATGAAGCCAAAGGCGGCAACCGCCGCGTAACAGCAAGAGGGAAGCGATGAGACGCGAGGCCGGCCGGGATCGCCGGCGCATCGTTGTCGTTGCCGCCGTTCGTCCCTCCTCTAGCCGATCCGCCGCCTGTAGAGCGCCAGCAGGCGCTCCCAGTGCCGCTCGGCCGCCGGCTTGTCGTAGCACCAGCGCTGCGGGAAGGCGAAGCCGTGATGAACGCCCATCTGGATCTCGAGCTCGCCGCCATTGCCCGACTTGGCGAACAGGGCCTTGAGTTCCTTGACCATCTCCGGCGGCGCGAGCTCGTCGTGCTCGGCGCAGGAAATGTAGAGTTCGCCCTTGGCCTTCGCGAGCGTGAGGTGCGGGCTTTCGACCGCGTCGCTGACAAGCCACGTCCCGTAGAACGAGGCCGCTGCGGCAATGCGGTCGGGAAAGCGTGCCGCCGCCGCCAGCGAGTACGGCCCGCTCATGCAATAGCCGTGGGTACCGACCGGCGCGCCCTTCTTCGCCTCGGGCTGGGTGTCGGCGAAGGCAATCATGGCCGCGACGTCATCCATGACGGGCGGGATCGTCATCTTGGTGCGCACGGCCCGCATGCGCGCCTGCTCCGCACTGCCCTTGTCGAGCACGTCGGGCCCGTATTTGGTGTCGCGCCCGGCCCGGTAATACAAATTGGGCAGCATCACGTAGTAGCCGCTGGTCGCGAGCCGGCGCGCCATGTCGTACAGCTCCTCGCGGATGCCGGGAGCGTCCATCAGGAACAGCACCACCGGATAGGGGCCATCGCGCTCCGGGCAGACCATGAAGGTCTCCATGGCGCCGTCCTTGGTCTGAATATCGACGATTTGCTCTTTCAACGTGGTCTCTCCGGCCTTACGCTTTGCCCAATTATAAAGCCCAGGGAGGGGATCTATGAAGCGTTTGGCGTTCTGCGGGGCGGCTCTTGCCGCGCTCATGGCGACTGCACCAGCGATGGCGCAGATGAGTGACGGCAGCGTGAAGATCGGCGTCGCGACCGACCTGTCCAGCCTCTATGCCGACATCAACGGACCGGGCGCCGTGCTCGCGACCCAGATGGCGATCGACGACTTCGGCGGCTCCGTGCTCGGCAAGAAGATCGAATTCGTCTCGGGCGACATCCAGAACAAGGCCGACGTCGCGGCCACCACCGCCGGCCGCTGGTACGACTCCGAGAAGGTCGACATGATCATGGGCGCGGGCGCCTCGTCCTCGTCGATCGCGATCGAGAACGTCGCCAAGGAAAAGAAGAAGATATTCCTGGCGCCCGACCCCGCCTCGTCCGACATCACGGGCAAGCTCTGCAATCCCTACACCGTGCACTGGGTGTACGACACCGCCGCGCTCGCCAACGGCACCGGATCGGCCGTCGTGAAGTCGGGTGGCAAGACCTGGTTCTTCCTCACCGCCGACTACGCCTTCGGCTACGCGCTCGAGCGCGACGTCTCCGAGGTCGTGAAGAAGGCCGGCGGCACCGTGCTCGGCGGCGTCAAGGCGCCGATCAACACCAGCGACTTCTCGTCGTTCCTGCTCCAGGCCCAGGGTTCGAAGGCGCAGATCATCGGCCTGGCCAACGCCGGCGGCGATACCATCAACTCGATCAAGCAGGCGGCCGAATTCGGTATCGTCAAGGGCGGCCAGAAGCTCGCGGGCCTGCTGGTCTTCATCTCCGACGTCCATTCGCTCGGTCTCGAGCGCGCCCAGGGCCTGCGCCTCACCGAGGCCTTCTATTGGGACCTCAACGACCAGACACGTGCCTTCTCCAAGCGCTTCGCCGAGAAGTTCAAGGGCAAGATGCCGACTTCCGTGCAGGCCGGCTTCTACTCGGCCACGCTCGCCTACCTCAACGCCGTCAAGGCAACGGGTACGGACGATGCCGACAAGGTCATGGCGTACATGAAGTCGGTGAAGTGGGACGATCCCATCTTCGGCAAGAGCTACATCCGCGCCGACGGCCGCATGATGCACGACATGTACCTCTTCGAGGTCAAGAAGCCGTCCGAGTCGAAGGGCCCTTGGGACTACTACAACAAGCTCGCCACGATCCCGGCGGACGAGGCCTTCCGGCCGATGGACCAAGGCGGCTGCCCGATGGTCAAGAAGAACTGACAACGGAGGTTTACCGTGGCCGATACGTCGAACATCTACGTGGGCGTGGCCGGCTATTTCGGCAAACCCGACAATCCCGGACGGGTGGGCGTGTTCCAGCGCGCCGCCCGCGGCGGTGAATGGAAGCATGTCCTCGGCAGCGTCCAGGCCTTCACCGTGTTCGTGCATCCCGGCGATTCCACCAAGGTCTTCGCCGGGACAAGCGACGGCATCTGGATCAGCACCGATGCCGGCGCCTCCTTCAAGCGCGCCGACTTCCCCGACGCGAACAAGGAAGTCTGGAGTTTCATGGTCGACAGCCGCGACCCGGCCAAGATGCTGGCCGGCGCCTCGCCGATCGACGTCTACCGCAGCGAGGACGGCGGCCAGAGCTGGCGCAAGCTCGCGACGCCGGGCGTCCGCGAATACTGCAAGGGTCCCTTCTCCTCGCGCGTCATGCGCTTCGCGCAGAACCCGAAGAAGCCCGACGAGATCTACGCCGCGCTCGAGATCAACGGCGTCATGCGCTCGACCGACGGCGGCGAGACCTGGAGCGATTGCAGCGCCGGCCTCGTCAAGCTTGCCGAGCGCGAGCACCTCAAGAGCAAGATCGTGAGCGACACCACGGCCGAAGGCATGCTCGACGGCCATGCGGTCACGATCAATCCGGCCGATCCCGAATCGCCCATCCTCGCGTTGCGCATGGGACTCTTCCGCAGCACCGACCACGGCAAGACCTGGGAAGACATGGAGGTCGGCCGCTTCTCGCCGACCACTTACGGCCGCGACATCAAGGTCTCGGCCGCCGAGCCCAACACGCTCTACGCCGCGCTTTCCGTGGCCGCGTCGAGCCACGATGGCGGCCTCTATCGCAGCCAGGACAACGGCCAGAGCTGGAAGCGCTTCGACAAGGTGCAGGTGCACGGCACGATCATGTCGATCGGCCTGCATCCCAGGGACCCCAAGCAGGTCTATATCGGCGCGCGTTACGACGGCGAGGTGTTCGGCACGCAGGATGGCGGCGCCACCTGGCAGGCGATCCCCCTGCCCGGCGACGTCCAGCACATCTATTCGGTGGCGTGCGGCTGACGCGCCGCACGCCCCGGTTCCTTCAATCGGTCAGGTGCTTTCAGCCCGCATCAGGTCGCCGAAGAGCTGCCACGTCTGGCCCTTGAATCGCTGCATCTGCACGGCCTGGATCGGGAAGTAGTCGGTCGGACTGGTGCTGATGGTGATGCCCGGCAGCAGGCACGGCACGCGGAAGTTCTTGAAGCTCGACGCCTGCTTCATGACGTTGGCGCGGGTGAGATTGTCGCCGCAACGCCGCAAGGTCTCGGCCATCAGCATCGATACGGTATAGCCGTTGAGGTTGCCGCTGTCGGCGATGTGGGCCGTCGGGTGATACTTGGCCATGAATGCCTTGTAGGCCTTCATCTCCTCCTCATTGTCCCAGTGCGTGTCAGTGGCGTCCATCGCATAGGCCGCCGTCATGATGCCCTGGACGTTGTCGAAGCCGGCCGGCTTCATCACGGTGCCGACGCTGGCGGAGACATTGTTGACGTACTGCACCGGCTTCCAGCCGAGGTCGGCGATCTTGCGCATCGCCTGGGCGGCGAACTTGGGCGTGGCGATGTTGAAGAATACGTTGGCGCCCGATGCCTTGAGCTGGATGATCTGCGAGTCGACCGTCGGCTCGGTGATCTCGTAGCTCACATGCTTCACCACCTTGGACTGGTTGTCCTTGCCCAGCCCTTCCTTGAAACCCTCCCAGTAGTCCTTGCCGTAGTCGTCGTTCTGCATCAGCACGCCGATCTTGGCGTCCTTGACGGTGGCGAGGATATGCTTGGCATAGATCGAGCCCTCGGTGTGGTAGTCGGGCTGGTAGCCCATGGTCCACGGGAAGTTCTTGGGGTCGCCCCACTTCGAGGCGCCGGTCGCGACGTAGAGTTGCGGCACCTTCTTCTGGTTCATGTACTTGTGGATCGCCGTATTGGTCGCGGTGCCGAGCGTGTTGTGCGTGCACAGCACCTTCTCCTGCTCGACGAGCTGGCGGATGCACTCGACCGTCTTGGGCGGCGAATAGCCGTCGTCCAGCGAGATGAACTTGATCTTGCGGCCATTGATGCCGCCTTGGGCGTTGATCATTTCCCAGAAGGCCACGATCGCCTTGCCGTTCACGCCGTAGGCGGACGCCGGTCCGCTATAGGGACAGGTGTGGCCGATCTTGATCTCGGTATCGCTCGCGCCATCGTCGTATTTTTTCTGGCCCCACGACGCGCGTGAGGAGCCGAGAACAGCAGCGGCCGTTGCGCCGCCCATGAAGGTTCGCCTGTTGGTTGTCATGTTTCGCTCCCTGCGGGAACTCTTCTGGTTCCCATGCAGGAAAGGCTACACCCCTTGCCGGTGGACACAAGCAAAGACGCCCGTCGTATGACGGGCGTCCTGCTCGGTAGAGGGTGCGACAGATCAGCCGTCGACGGCCTTCTTAACCGCATCCTTCGCATGGCCGACGGCCTGCTGCATGTTGCCCTTGGCTTCCTGCATGGCGCCGTCGACCTTCATCTTGTCGTTGCCGACGGCGTTGCCCACGCCCTGCTTGGCCTTGCCGACCGCCTCGTTGGTGGCGCCCTTGATCTTGTCGGTGGTGCTGCTCATTGCTGCCTCCTGTATGGGTGAGCCTAGACAACGCTCCCCAACAGTCGCGCGTTGCAGCGCAATATCGGCTTATCGGCCGAGCTGCTGTCGCATACTCGCCACAATCTCCAACTGCCGCTCATGATCGCCGGCGAAGCGCAAAACCAGGTGACTGGCCCCTGCTTTTGCATACGCATCCAGCCATTGTGCGGCACCTGACGCAGGCCCCGCGTAGCACATCTGACGCTTGCGCATGACGTCCGGCCGCTGGCCGTAGTAACGCTCCAGGTAGGAGTTGATGGTGGCTTCCGCACGGGCCGTGTCATCGTCGATCGACAGCGTGAGATACATCGCGCCGGTCAGCGCCTCGGGATCGCGCCCCGCCGCGCGCGCCGCGTCCTTCACCTCAGCCCATTGTCCCGCGTAGTCCGCCGCGGACGGCGCATTCGGGAACCAGCCATCGAACAGCCGCCCCGTCCGTTCGCGCGCCGCCGTTACCGAACCGCCGATCCAGACCGGCGGGCCACCCGGCCGGTGCGGCGTCGGCCCCAGGACCGCACCCTTCATCTTCCAGCGTCCGTCCCAATCGACCGGCTCGCCCGTCCACAGCGCTCGCGCCAGCGCGATTCCTTCGACCAGGGTCCCGACCCGCTTCTCGAACGGCACGCCCGCCGCCGCGAACTCGGCGCGGATGTTCGGCACGTCGGATGCGATGCCGACCCCCAGGATGAAGCGGCCTTCCGAGATCCGGTCGAGCGTCGCCACCTGATGCGCCAGCACCACGGGATTGCGCAGCGCCGGCAGCAGCACCGCCGTGCCGAGCTCGGCCCGTTGCGTGCGCGCCGCCACGGCCGCCAGCAGGGTCAGCGGATCGTGGCGCGGCCGGGCAAGCAGCGAATCGCCGACCCAGAGCGAGTCGAAGCCCAGCCCCTCGGCCTTCTCCGCCAATGCCAGCAAAGAAGACGTTTCGTGGACGCCTTCCATGATGCGCTCGCGCGTCGGCAGCAGGTATCCCAGGCGCATGGCGGTCAGCCGTTGCAGCGGAAGCGGGCGAAGTAGTTGAGCGTATCGAGCATGCCCCGCTCGATCACCTGATAGCCGCGCTGCACGCAGGTCTGTTTCATGAAGTAATCGGCGGCGTGCTCGGCGCGGCGCTTCTCGTTCTCCTGGTCAGGATTGAACACGATGGCGTTGCGCACCGCGATCAGCCGGTACTCGCCCGGCCCACCGAACGGCGCGATGCGCACCTCGATCGGCTTGCCGTCGACATTCAGCGTCTGCACGCTGGAGCCCGGCAGGGTCCGCTGCTCCTGGCCGCATCCCGCGACGAGCACGATGACGGCGAGGCTCAGCAATCGGGGCAGTGTCATCGGATCATCCTCCGCAGCGGCACTAGACGTTCGCGAACAGCGCCTTGGTTTCTTTCGGCAAGCTTTCTTTCAGTCCCGGCTCAAGCGCCAGCCGGCGCTGCACGCCGCGGCCGTAATTCTCCGAGTCCTTGAACCAGGGACGTGAATAAACGGCATAGAGCATCGGCCGTTGCCGGTCCGACACATTGGCGGTGCCGCTGTGATAGGTGCGGAAATCCCACATGAAGCACGAGCCGAGCGGCACAACAGGCGCCTCGTTCGGCCCTTCCGGATCGTTCTCCAGATGACGATGGCTGCCCGGCCAAATGCGCGTCGAGCCGTGCCGGTCGTTCATCTCGATCAGCGGGAACACCACCGTGAGCGCGTGGGCCGGCAGGATGCGGGCGATCCCGGCGTCGAACAGCGACGGCCCGTCGCGATGGACATGCTGCTTCTCCGCGCCCGGCAGCGCCACGAAGGCGCCGAACGCCTCGATCACCGCGTCGGGTCCCAGCGCCATCTTCAGCATCGCCAGCACGTAGGGATTGGCGAACAGCAGCGGATCGTTGAAGACACCCGACAGCTCGACCGGGATCATCATGCGCCGATTGCCGACTTCCATGAATTCGCCGGCCGGGGTGCCGTTGTAATAGTGCGCATAGCGCCGCTCGAACTCGGCGGCCACCTCCCTCATCCGGTCGCCTGGCAGGGCATTGTCGAGGATGGCGTAGCCCTGCTTCACGAAGCAGTCGTAGGCGCCGCGAATCGTCTCGGACTCGGCCAGGCCCTCGGTCGGCACGTCATGGACATCGAAGCGCATCATTTCCGCGCCATTGTGCCATCGCGATCTGAAAACGGAAGGTGCGCTGGCGTCCCCTACGGGATTCGAACCCGTGTCGCCGCCGTGAAAGGGCAGTGTCCTAGGCCTCTAGACGAAGGGGACGGAACCGCCGAGGCGGTGCGTCAGGCGCGGGAGCATGTACCCGCATAGGCCGGTGAAAGCAAGCCACCGCCTCAGGACAGAACGGAGCCCCCGGCCCGGGCGGCGTCGTCGATCTGGAGGCGGACCGAAGCCCGGCCGTTGTAGCGATCGATGCGCAATCCGCCCGCGACATGCAGAACGGGGCGCGACGGATCGAGCAAGGCCGGCCCCAGCTCGGACTGGCCGGCCCGGAAAGCGATCGCCTCGACCCGGCCGCGCTCGGCGCCGACCAGCGTGCAGCGCACATGGCCCTCGCCCACCGTCTGGGCATGGCTCACCCGCACGCTGGGCAGGACGAAGCGCGGCTGCGCGTTGCCCGCGCCGAAAGGACCGGCGCGGTCGATCATCTCGACCAGTTCCTGCGTGGCCGCCGCCGGCGCAATGGCGGCGTCGATGCCGAGTTCGCGCAACGCCGGCGCCGCGCCGAGTTGCGGCGAGATCCGCCCGTCGAGAAACGCCGTGAGGTCCGCGAGCGCGCTGCGCGCCACGGTGAGGCCCGCCGCCATCGCGTGGCCTCCGCCGTTCACCAGCAGTCCTGCCTGGCGCGCGGCCAGCACGGCATTGCCGAGATCGACGCCGCGCACCGAGCGGCCGGAACCTTTCCCGAGATCGCCGTCCATGCCGATCACGAAGGCCGGGCGACCGTAGCGCTCGACCAGCCGGCTGGCCACGATGCCGATCACGCCGACATGCCAACCGTCACTTTCGACGACCAGCACCGACGGCAACGCGGCACGGTCGGGCCCGTACTGGCCCTCGATGCGCGCGATCGCCTGGTCGAGCACTTCCCGTTCGATGGCGCGGCGCTCGCCGTTCAGTTCGTCGAGGCGCATCGCCAGCGCTCCTACTTCGTGCGGGTCCTCGCTCGACAGCAGGCGCGCGCCGAGATCGGCCTGGCCCACGCGGCCGCCCGCATTGACCCGCGGTCCCAGGAAAAAGCCCAGGTGATACGCCTCGGGCTCCTCGCGCAGCCGCGCCACGTCGGCCAACGCCGCCAGCCCGACATTGCCGCGCTTGCGCATGATCTGAAGCCCGCTGCGCACCAGCGCCCGGTTGACACCGGTCAGCGGCACGACGTCGGCCACGGTGCCCAGCGCCACGAGGTCGAGCCACTGGCGGAGGTCGGGCTCGGGTCGCGCGGTCGTATACCAACCCGCCATCCGCAGCGCGCGATTGACGCCGACCGCCAGCAGGAAGGCCACGCCCACGGCGGCGAGCTGCTTGTGCGGGCTGTCGTCGTCGAGGCGATTGGGGTCGACCACGGCCGTTGCCTCCGGCAGCGCGATCTCGGCCTGGTGGTGATCGATCACGATCAGGTCGAGCCCGGCGGCGCGCGCCTCCTTCAGGGGCGCATAGGCCGTGACACCGCAATCGACCGTGACGACGACGTGGGCACCCTCTTCCTTGATCTTGAGCAGCGCCGGGGCGTTGGGGCCATAGCCCTCTTTGCGGCGGTCGGGAATGTAGACGCCGACATTGCCGCCGACCGCGCGGAAGAAGCGCAGCAGCAGTGCCGAGGATGTGGCGCCGTCGACGTCGTAGTCGCCGAACACGACGATCTTCTCCCCCGCCTGCACCGCCGCCACGAGGCGCGCGATCGCGGCGTCCATGTCCTTGAGGTGCGAGGGATCGGGCAGGAACTTGCGCAGGGTCGGATCGAGGAAGTCCGGCACCTCGTCGAGCGGCACGTTGCGCGCGGCCAGAAGACGCGCGATCGCATCCGGCAAGCCGTGGCGCTGCACGATCGCCAGCGCCGTACGCTCGTCGTCGAGCCGCGCCGCCCAGCGGCGGCCGGTCAGCGACTTTTCGATATCGAGAAAGGCCGCGCGGGCGCCGCGCGAATCGGTTTCCATGCGCCGGAGTCTATCTCACACGGCTGTGGATCGGGCAGTCACCATTTCCACTCGAACGGCCACATCCGCTGCACCGCGATCATGATGCGCGAGGCCGTGGCGCCACCCACTTGCAGGGTGAGTGCTTCGTTCCTCACCTCGACCTGGATGCTCTGACGCGTACCGGGGCAATCGATGGCGCGCACCGTGGCCAGCACCGGCAGGCGCGCATCCTCCTGCACGGCGTCGATCCACGCCTCCTCCGACAGCACGATGCGGTAGCGGCCGGCCGGGATGTTCTCGAGGGTAACGACGCCGCCCTGCCCGCCGTCGCTGCCGCGCTCGGGCATCACCCGGTAGATGATCTCGGCCACCGGCCGCAGGCGCATGGCGAAGACACCCTCCTTCGGCAGAGACAGGGCACTGTCGACCGTGGGGACGTAGCTCGAGAAGGGATCGCTATCGCGACCGACCGTCCTTGGAAGACGGCCGCAATCGTCGTCGCGGGCCGCCGCCGGCAGGCCGGCGGCCACGAGGGGGAGAACACAGGCGATCAGGAGAGCCCGCATCCTCCCAGCATGACTAGGCCCAGCTCGGCAGGCCAGTCTTGATCGAGAAATTGTGACGGGCGGAGATCCACCGCACCGTTCCGGTCTTGGAGCGCATGACGATCGAATGCGTCTCCGCGCCGTTGCCGAAGCGGCGCACGCCTTTCAGCATCGAGCCGTTGGTGACGCCGGTCGCCGAGAACATCACGTCGCCCTTGGCCATGTCGGTCATCGAGTACTTGCGGTTGAGGTCCGTGATGCCCCACTTCTTGGCGCGGCCCTTCTCGTCGTCGTTGCGGAACAGCAGGCGGCCCTGGATCTGGCCGCCGATGCAGCGCAGCGCGGCCGCCGCCAGCACGCCTTCCGGCGCGCCGCCCGAGCCCATGTAGATGTCGATGCCGGAGTCGCCGGTCGAGGTCGCAATCACGCCCGAGACGTCGCCGTCGCCGATCAGCACGATGCGGGCGCCGGCCTCGCGCACCTTGGCGATCAGCTCCGAATGGCGCGGGCGATCGAGGATGCAGACGACGAGGTTCGGCACGTCGATCTTCTTGGCCTTCGCGACGTCGGCCAGGTTCTGCGCCGGGGTCTTGTCGAGGTCGACGATGCCTTCCGGGAGGCCGGCGCCGACGGCGATCTTGTCCATATAGACGTCGGGCGCATTGAGGAAGCCGCCATCCTCGGCCATCGCCATGACGGCGAGCGCATTGGGCAGGCCCTTGGCGGTGATGGTCGTGCCCTCGAGCGGATCGAGCGCGAT
>JAFEFH010000099.1 GCA_018240695.1 Pseudomonadota bacterium
GTACACCTTGCAGGTGCCGTTCCTCGTGGCCGCGCGCGGCGGCAAGCAGCGGGTCGGCCTGCCCGATGGCCGTTCGCTCGACATCGACGTGCCCGAGGGCACGAGCGAAGGCACGACCTTGCGCCTCAAGGGGCAGGGCATGCCAGGGGCCAACGGCCGGCCGGCCGGCGACGCCTATGTCGAGATCAGGGTGCAGCCGCATGCCTTCTTCGAGGTGCGCGACAGCAACATCCATGTCGAGCTGCCGGTGACCATCACCGAGGCGGTGCTGGGCGGCAAGGTCAAGGTGCCGACGATCGGCGGCGCGGTGATGCTGAACGTGCCGGCGGGCTCCAACACGGGCACGTCGCTGCGGCTGAAGGGCCGCGGCCTGCTCGACAAGAAGTCGGGCCAGCGCGGCGACCAGTATGTGAAGCTGAAGGTCGTGCTGCCGGAGACGCCGGACGAGAAACTCAAGGAGTTCCTCGCAGGATGGGAGGCCGGCAAGGGCCACGATCCGCGCAAGGGCATGGAGCAGTTCACGTGAGGATCGCGACCGTCCATATCGAGCGTTGGGTCTCGCGCGGCCTGCTGCCGTCCGGCACGGGCGATGCCGGCGCGCTCGAGCCGATCGACGTGGCGCGGCTGCGCCTGCTGAACGAGCTCGCCGACGATATCGGCCTCGACGACGATACCGTCGAGGCCGTGGTGGCCCTGATCGATCAGGTCCATACCCTGCGCAGCCAGCTCAAGTCGCTGGCCGGGGCGATTGCCGAGCAGCCTCCCGAGACGCGAGAGGCGATCGCGGCGGCGCTGAAGCGGCGGCGCGGCGGCTAGCGGCTCACTCCGGCTCGACGCCCGCCTTCTTCACGGCGGCGCCCCAGGCCGCGCAGCCGGTCTTCATGATGTCGGCCATCTCCGCGGGCGTCGTGCCCGTCGCGAACAGGCCCATGTCGAGCAGCTTCTCCTTGCCCTCGGCCGTCTGCACCAGCTTGCGGATTTCCGTGCTCATGCGCTCGACGATCTCGGGCGGCGTGCCGGCCGGCGCCATGACGCCGTTCCAGCCGGTGAGGTCGATCGTGTAGCCCAGCTCCTTGAAGGTCGGCACGTTGGGCAGGCGCGGCCAGCGCACGGTCGAAGTGACGGCCAGCGCATTCAGCTTGCCGGCGCTGATCGACGGGCCGCTGGCGGCGAGGTCCTGGATGGTGACCGGGATGTGCCCCGCCAGCGTGTCCTGGATCGCGGGCCCTGCGCCCTTGTAGGGCACGTGCACCATGTCGAGCTTCTCGGCCTGGCTCAGCATCTCGCCCCAGATGTGCGAGGACGAGCCGATGCCGAACGAGGCGTAGTTCACCTTGCCCTTGCGCTCGCGCGCCCAGGCGACGAACTCCTTGACCGACTTCAGGCCGAGCGGCGGCGGGGTCACCATGGCGAGCGGCGCCAGCCCGTGTTGCGTCACCGGCACGAAGTCCTTGAACCCATCATACGCCATCTTCTTGTAGACGTAGGGGTTGATGCACATCATCGACGAGTTCACGTAGACGAACGTGTAGCCGTCGGCCGGCGTGTTCTTGACGATCTCCATGCCCAGCATGCCGTTGGCGCCGGGCTTGTTGTCGACGATGACCTGCTTGCCCAGCACCGCCGACAGCTTCTCGGCGAAGTAGCGCGAGACGACGTCGGTCTGGCCACCGGGCGGATAGGGCGCCACCAGCCTGATCGGCCGGCTGGGCCAGGTGTCGGCCGATGCCGCGCCGCCCGCGAGCAGCATCGTCGCGCCGGCGAGCGTCGCCACGATCTTGGTCTTCATTCCTTGCCTCCCCTTTTTGGGAAAGCTAGCCGACTGGATGGAGGGCCCGCCAGACCTTTTGCGCCGTGAGCGGCATGTCGAGGTGGCGGACGCCGGCCGTGCGCAGTGCGTCGAGCACGGCGTTGGCCACGGCCACCGGCGCGCCGTTGGTCGGCAGCTCGCCCACGCCCTTGAAGCCCAGGAAATTGTTGGGCGAGGGCGTGACCATGGTCTCGACCGTGAAGCTCGGCAGGTCTTCCGCGCGCGGCAGGGCGTAGTCCATCAGGGTGCCGCTCAGCAGCTGGCCGGTCTCCTCGTCGTAGATCGCCTCTTCCATCGCGGCATTACCGATGCCGTGCGCCATGCCGCCGTGCATCTGGCCGGCCAGCAGGCGCGGGTTCACCACCACGCCGCAATCGGCCACGGCGGTGAAGCGGTCGATGTGCGTGTGGCCGGTCTCCGGGTCGATCTCGACCTCGCAGACCATGACGCCGGTGGGGAAGGAATCGATCTTGTCGGCGAACACCGCGCCGCCGTCGAACGGCTTGGACGCCGCGAGTTCGAGAAGACCGATGCGGCGGTCGGTGCCGACCACCTCGAACGCGCCGTCGCGGAAGGCGATGTCGGCGGGGGCGGTCTCCAGCCGTTCGGCGGCGAGGTCGCGGCCGCGCCTGATCACCTCGTCGGCGGCGCGCTTGAGCGTCGTGCCGCTGATGATGGTCGAGGACGAGCCGCCAGTGCCGCCGCCATGCGGGATGCTGCGCGTGTCGCCCTGTCGGACCTCGATCTGCTCCGGCGGCACGCCGAGCGCCGCCGACAGGATCTGGCCGAACACCGTCTCGTGCCCCTGGCCCTGGCTCTGCGTGCCGACATGCGCGACCAGTCCCTTGGCGCCGACCTCGACCACGGCATGTTCGTCGGCGATGCCGCCGGTGCCGTGCAGGTGGCAGGACAAGCCCAGGCCGCGGCGCTTACCCGCCGCTTCGCTCGCGGCACGGCGTTTGGCGAAGCCCGCTTCGTCGGCGGCCTTCAGCGCTTCCTCGAAGAGGCGCGCGCAGTCGGCGGCGTCGTAGGTGTAGCCGCTCGCGGCCTTGTACGGCATCTCGGCGGGCGTCAGCAGGTTCAGCCGGCGCAAATCGGCCGGCGTGCGCCCGGTCTCGTGCGCGGCGAGGTCGACCAGCCGCTCGAGCAGGAACAAGGCCTCGGGCTTGCCGGCGCCGCGGATCGCGTCGACCGGCACGGTGTTGGTGAACACGCAGTCGAAGTCGATGAACAAGGTGGGGATGCGGTAGAGGCCCGAGATCACCTTGGCGAGGCCTGTGGTCGGGATCGACGGCGCGAACATCGACACATAGGCGCCGTAGTTGGCGGCTGCCTTCACCTTCACGGCGAGGAAGCGGCCGTCCTTGTCCAGCGCCAGCTCGCCCGTCGCCACGAGATCGCGCGCGTGGCTGTCGGACAGCGCGTGCTCGCTGCGCTCGGCTGTCCAGCGCAGGCCGCGCCGCAGCTTGCGCGTCGCCCAGGCGATCAGGCTCGATTCGGCGGAGAGGGGATATTTCGGCCCGAAGCCGCCGCCGACATCCTCGGTCACGAGCCGCAGCTTGTCCTTCGGGATGTTGAGCACGCGCTCGCACATCAGCCGGTGCGGGATCTGCACGCCCTGCGAGGAGAACGTCACGGTGACGATGTCGTCCGCGGCATCGTAGGCCGACCACGTCGCGCGGGTTTCGAGATAGTGCACGATCTGGCGCGGCGAGCGGATCTCCAGCGTCGTGACATGCGCGGCGCGCGCGAAGGCGGCCTGTGTTGCGGCCTCGTCGCCGCGCGTCCACCGGCACATCAGGTTGCCGGGCACGTCGTCGTGGACCAGCGCCGCGCCCGGCGCCAATGCCTGCGCGGCGGTGACGACGGCGGGCAGTTCCTCGTAGTCGACGGCCAGCAGCTCGGCGGCGTCGCGCGCCTGCTCGATCGTGCCGGCGGCGATCATGGCCACGATGTCGCCGACATGGCGCACCTTGCCCACCGACATCGGCGGATGCGCCGGCTCGCGATGGCGGTTGCCGTCGGGGTCCTTGATCTCGCTGATCGCGGGGAGGTGGCCGAGCTTGTCGGCCGCGGTATCGGCGGCGGTGTAGACGGCCGCGACACCGGGCGCGCCGCGGGCGGCCTCGGTATCGATGCCGGCGAGGCGGGCATGGGCGTGCGGCGAGCGCACGAACAGCACGGCGAGCGCCCCGACGGGGGCGGTGTTCTCGGCGTAGCGGCCTTGGCCCGTGAGGAAGCGGCGGTCTTCGCGGCGGCCGATCGACTGGCCGATCCGGGCGGGAGCATTCATGGACGGAAGGCTAGCACATCCGTCTCGGGATCGGTGTGACGCGGCGCCCAGCCAAGCTGTTGCCGCGCTTTGGCGCCGCTCAGGCATTGATCCATCGCATAGCCACGCGCCCACTCGCCCAGTTCGGCGGCCATGGTACCGGCCGACACGACTTCAGGGTCTTTGCCGCCGGCGATCGCGCGGGCGATCCGGCCGACCGGGACACCGTCATTGGCCACGCCCAGCCAGGACGAGCCCGGAATGGCATGCTCCAGCACGAGGGCGTAGAGCTCGGCGAGATCGTCACAATGGACCAGCGGCCAGCGCACGGCCTCGCTGCCGGTCACCCGCACGGCGCGGCCCTCGGCGGCGTCGCGCGCGAAGCGGCGGAAGACGCCCCCGTCGCCGCCATGCACCATGCCGGGATGGACGACGAGGCCGTCGACTTCCGGGCTCGCCAGCACGCGCTGCAAATTCGGCACCATCCACGCAAAGGCCGGCAGGGGAGCAAAGCGACTCTCCTCGGTGGCGGAGGTCCCGCCGGTCGGGCCGAACAGCCAACAGCCGCCGGTATAGACGAAGCGCGCCTTCGGGCCAGAGCGGGCCAATGCCGACAGTAGCGTGTCGAGGAGATGCCGGTCGATCTCCGCCATCGGGCTGTCGAAGTCGCAGGCCATGTGGACGACGGCGTCGACGCCGGCGATGCGGCCCACCCAATCCTCGGGCCGCGCGAGATCGCCGCGCAGGACGGTCGCGCCGGCCTGGCGCAGGATCGTGGTCGAGGGGTAGGAGCGGGCGAGGGCCACGATCTCGTGGCCCCGCCCGATGAGCGTGCGCAGCACGGCCGACCCGATCGAGCCGGTGGCGCCGAGCAGGCAGACCCTCACTAGGCGGCCATCACGTCGCTGATGACCTTGAGGGCCGCGTCGATATCCTGGCGGTTGACGTCGAGATGGGTGACGACACGGATGCGGTTGGGGCCGCCGGCACTGGTGCCGAGCCCGACGCCGCGCTCCTTGCAGGCCTCGACGAAGCGCGCGCCGGTCATGCCGGGCTTCTTGATGTCGAAGAAGACGAGGTTGGTCTGCATCTTCTCGACCTCGCACTCGAGACCCTTGATGTTGGCGATGCCCGAGGCGAGGTGGTGGGCGTTGTCGTGATCCTCGGCGAGGCGATTCCAGTTGTTCTCCAGCGCATAGAGCGCGGCCGCCGCGATCACGCCGGACTGGCGCATCGAGCCGCCCAGCATCTGCTTCTGCCGCCAGGCTTCCTTGATGAAGTCCTTGGAGCCCGCGAGCGAGGCGCCGACCGGCGCGCCCAGGCCCTTGGTGTAGTCGAGCCACAGCGAGTCCACGCAGGCGGCATAGTCGCTGGCCTTCACGCCGGTCTTCACCGAGGCGTTGCAGAGGCGCGCGCCGTCCATGTGCAGGGAGACGCCCGCGTCGCGCGCGACCTTGGCCACGCCCTGCATGGTGGCGAGCGGCCACGCCGTGCCGAAGCCGCCATTGGAGGTGTTCTCGATCGAGACCAGCCGCGAGCGCGGCGCGTTGCGGCTGTTGGGATCGCGCAGGGCGGCCTTGACCTGCTCGCCGGTGAACACGCCGTTGGGGCCGTCGAGCATGCGGATCATGACGCCCGAATTGGCGGCGGTGCCGCCGGTCTCGGCATTGATGATGTGCGCGGTCTTGTCGGCGATCACCTCGTCGCCGAGGCGGCAATGCACGCGGATCGCGGCCTGGTTGCACATGGTGCCGCTCGGCATGAAGACGGCGTCTTCCTTGCCCAGCAGCTCGGCCACCTTGCGGCGCAGGCGCTCGACGGTGGGATCCTCGTACTTCTGCTCGTCGCCCACTTCGGCGTCGGCCATGGCCTTGCGCATGCCGGCGGAGGGCTTGGTCTTGGTGTCGCTGTAGAGGTCGATGAAACGGTTTTGCATGGCGTGTCGGGTTCTCCTGCGTCACCATACAGCCAACGAAAGGGACACGACGACCATGAAATTCACGTGGTTTCACCTGATGCCGTGGCCGCACATGCCGGACGATTTCCGGCAGAAGCATCGTTCGGTCTGGGTCGATCTGCCCAGCAAAATGTACCAGCCGGAGCTGGGCCACATCGCCTACCACCAGTATCTCGACCAGCTCGAATATGCCGAGCGGGTGGGCTTCGACGGCATCGGCGTGAACGAGCACCACGCCAATGCATACGGGTTGATGCCGTCGCCCAACATCATGGCCGCGACCTTGACGCGCCGGACATCGAAGGCGGCGCTGGTCGTGCTGGGCAACTCGATCGCGCTCTACAATCCGCCGGTCCGGGTCGCCGAGGAGTTCGCCATGCTCGACGTGCTGTCGGGCGGCCGTCTCGTGGCGGGCTTTCCGGTCGGCACGTCGATGGACACCAACTACGCCTACGGAACGGTGCCGGCGCTGACGCGCGAGAAGTATGCCGAGGCGCACGATCTCATCCGCAAGGCGTGGGCGGCCGACGAGCCGTTCGCCTTCAACGGGCGCTACACCAAGCTGCGCTACGTGAACTGCTGGCCGAAGCCGGTGCAGAACCCGCCGCCGATCTTCATTCCCGGCGGCGGCTCGGTCGAGACCTACGACTTCTGCATCGACAACACCTACTCGTATTCGTACCTCAGCTACTCCGGTTATCTGCGCGCCAAGCTGCTGATGGACGGCTACTGGAAGCGGGTGGAGGAGCGCAAGGTCGACCCCTCGCCCTATCGGGCGGGCTTCGCGCAGGTGATCTGCGTGGCCGACACAGATGCCGAGGCCGAGCGGCTCTACGGGCCGCACGTGAACTATTTCTATAATCGCTGTCTGCACGTCTATCCGGGCTTCGCCGACGCGCCGGGCTATCGCACCGTGAAGACCATCCAGACCGGCGCGCTGTCGCAGTTCACGCAGGCCGCGGCGCGCGACTATCCCAACATGACGTGGAAGGACCTGGTCGACGGCCGCTACATCGTCGCGGGGTCGCCCGAGACCGTGCGCCAGCAGATGGAGGAGCTGATCAAGACGCTGCGCGTCGGCAACGTCTTCTGCCTGCTGCACATCGGCAACATGCCCGACGACAAGGTGCGCCATTCGACGAAGCTGTTCGCCGAGAAGGTGATGCCGCACCTGCGCAACCTGTGGCCTGATTACCAGAACCACGACGACCGGTTCTGGATCCATCCCATGCACGAACCCGTGCCCACCCGGGTGGCCGCCGAATGAAATCGGAGTTCCTCACGCTCAAGCCCTCGGGCGCGCGCATCCAGGTGGTCGAGGCCGGAAAGGGTCGCGACCTGCTGTTCCTCCACGGCGCCGGTGGGCATCTCCACGACGATCCGCTGATCGCCGCGCTCGCCACCAGGTATCGCGTCGTGGCGCCGTTGCTGCCGGGCTACGGCCAGTCGACCGGCGAGGACGGCTTGCGCGACATGCTCGACGTCACGCTGCATGCGCTCGACGTGCTGGAGCGGCTGAAGCTGCACAAGCCCATCGTGGTCGGCCATTCGATGGGCGGCATGATCGCGGCCGAGATGGCGGCGATCGCCCATACCGAGATCGCAAAGCTCTGCCTGCTGGCGCCGGCCGGCCTGTGGAACGACGACCAGCCGGTGGTCGACATCTTCTCCAAGCTGCCGTTCGAACTGCCGGGCCTCCTGTTCCACGACGCGGAGAAGGGCCAGCGGCTGCTGACCGCCGGCCGCGGCGACATGGAGGACCCGGAGTTCCTGAAGCAGTTCCTGGTGATGAACGCGCGCCGGCTCGGCATGGCCGGCAAGCTCCTGTTCCCGATCCCCGACCGCGGCCTTGCAGACCGATTGCATCGCATCACGGCCAAGACGCTGATCGTCTGGGGCGCCGACGATGCGCTGATCCCTGCGGCGTATGGCGCGGCCTTCAAAAAGGCGATTTCGAAATCGAAGCTGGTGAAGATCGCCAAGGCCGGACACGCTGTGGGCCAGGAAAGGCCCGAGGCGGTGCTGAAGGCGATCCGCGCATTTTTCTGACGGAGGTAAGCTGGATGACCAAGGCAATCGCGGCGGCGACGATGACGATCCTCCTGGCGGCGGGCGCCGCCCGGGCCGAGGAATCGCAGTACACCTGGACCGGCATGGGCGTCGGCCAGGGCAAGTGCAACACCTACAAGATGACCATCGACGTCACGGCCGAGGGCAACAACGTGAAGGCGAAGTTCCAGCAGCAGGGCCGGCCCGAGCGCCACTTCGAGGCGGTGAAGGATGCGACCGGCGCCTTCAAGACCAAGGCCGAAGTGGGCGGGGGCGGCAGCATGGACGTGACCGGCTCGCTCGCCGAAGCGAGTCCGACCGTAATGCTCGACGGCTACTGCAAGTTCGGTGGCAAGCTCACCAAGAAGTAGAAATTCTGCACGGCTCCTACCTCAATTGAAGCGCGAGTCGTTCTCTCATTGACAACCCACCGGGCGTTGCGCGATTTACTGCGCACGACTTCGGGGGGAGTTGCATGAAGATTTTTCGGACGGCCGCGGTTCTGTGCGGAATCGCTGGCATGACGGCTGCTTGCGCCGAACCACCTGTGAAGCCCATTCCGGATGCATCGCGCAACGGCGTCTCTGCGGTCTCGGGCGACCTGCAAGGCATCAAGATTTCCGATACCTCCAAGCTCGGTGCGCGCGGCTCGGATGAAGGCGGCCGACTCGGCGCGACGCAAGGTGCAGCGGCGGTGGCGCGAGGCGGTAATCTACTATCGCTGTTGATGATGCCGGTTGGCGCAGCGGTTGGCGGGGCCAAAGGAGCAGCGGAAGCTCAATCCGAGGCTGTGGTGGATGAGACCCGCGCAAACCTGCGTGTCGCCATTCAGGAGGTCGACTTTACGGAGCTGTTGCGCTCGCGGCTGACGGCGTTCGCCATGGGAGAAGCTCCGCGCATCATCGACATCACGAGCGGTTCTGCCACGGCGCCGGTCATGGACAAGGATGGCAAGCCGATCCAGCAGATGCTGGCGCTCGAATACCGGCTCAACATCTATGGCGAATACCTGGTCAATCCGAAAATCGGGATCTACGTGACGATCACGGCGCAGGTGCAGTCACCGGACCGCAAGCAGATGATCCACAAGGCGACGTGGTCCTATTGCGGTGAACGGCAGGACTTTGTGCAAATGGCCGCCAACAACGCCGCGGGATTGCGCGCGCAGATCGACAATGCTGCCGCCATTCTGGCCGAAGCCATCCCGTACGATCTTTATGTCAGCCGCGAGCCGCGGCGGTTGTCCATCAAGGGAGCTTGTATGGATTTCACCAACCTCCCGAGCGGTATTGGCAAGCTGCCGGGACCGGCCCGCTCCTGAGCGGGGCGCTCAGGCCATCGCCACGGCGACGCGGCCGGTGACCGTGCGCTCGAGCAGGGCGCGCATCGCCTGGGCCGCGTCCTCGAGCTTGAAGGTGCGATCGACGTGCGGGCGGCAAAGACCCGCCTCGCACCAGCCGCGGATGCGCTCCATCAGGGCGAAGGTGCGGCCGGCCTGCTCGAAGCGCGCGTCGTGCGGGCTCCAGCCGACATAGTAGCCGTAGTTGAAGCCCATCGCGGCGATCGACTTCACCAGCAGGATATTGGCCGGGATCTGCGGGATCGTGCCGCCGGCGAAGCCGATCGGGCAGATACGGCCCTCGACCGCCATGCAGCGCAGGGACTGCGCGAACACGTCGCCGCCCACCGGATCGTAGACGCGGTCGACGCCGCGGCCGTTGGTGATCTTCAGCACCTCTTCGCGGAAGTCCTGCGTCGTGTAGTCGATGACATGGTCCGCGCCGCGCTCGCGGGCGAACACCGTCTTGCGCGCGCCGCCCGCGGTGGCGATCACCGTGGCGCCCAGGATCTTGCCGATCTCGACGGCGGCCATGCCGACGCCGCCCGCCGCCGCATGCACCAGCAGCGTGTGGCCCTTCTGGACGTCGAGCGCCGCCGGCCAGGTCAGCGCGCCCGCCGAGGTCGGGTAGGAAATGGCAAGCTGGATGGCTTCGACGAAGCTCACGTTTCTCGGCTTGGCGAAGACGTTGACCTCATGGGCCACCGCTTCCTCGGCCAATCCGCCCCAGTCGAGCACCGCCACGACCTCGTCGCCGACCTTGAGGCGGCGGCAGTCGGGATGGGCCTCGATCACGATGCCCGAGGCCTCGGTGCCGGGTGCGAAGGGGAAGGGCGGGCGGCGCTGGTATTTCCCCGCGATCACCAAGGTCGTGGCGAAACTGATCCCGGCGGCGCGCACCTTGAGCCGGACCTGGCCGGATGTGAGCGGCGGCCGCTCGACCTCCTCCAGGCGGAGGTCTTCGGGGGCACCCCATTGCCGGCAAATCATCGCTTTCATGAACGCTTCGACCCACCCGTCCTTGCAACTTTTCCAATTTGAGGGCGTTGGCGCACGGATGTCTAGCTCGCCCCCACTGGCACCGAAGCCGCATGACGCGTTGGAGTTCCTGTCCGCGGACGACCAGGCGTTGCTGGCGATGTTTCGCGATTATGACCGCCAGAAGAAAGGCGCCGACGCCGCGGCGCGCGGCAAGCTCGCCCTGCGGGCGTGCCACCGGCTGGCGATCCTGTGTGCGATCAAGGAAGAGATCTTCTACCCCACCGCCCGCAGCGCGTTCGGCGACGATGCCGCGGCGGCGGCGAAGCTCGCGCCGTCCGAGGGCGAAGTGGGGGCGTTGCGCGGCGCCATCGCGCGCATCGAGGAGATGTCGGCCAAGGACGGCGAGGCGTTCGACGCAGCGGTGAAGGAATTGGGCGAGGCGGCCAAGCGCCATTTCGAGCGCGAGGAGAAGGAACTGTTTCCCAAGCTGCGGCACGGCAAGATCGATCTCGCCGGGACCGGCGAGAAGCTCGCGGCGCGGCGCCTCGAACTGTCGACCAAGCCCTTGCACAAAGGCGCGATCGGCGAAGCCAAGCGGGTGTTGGGCGGTTGAGCGACACCGGCAATCCCCCGATGGTCTTCCCGCACGCCGCGCGTACCCTGACCGCGGTGACGGTGGACAGCTACAACGAGGAACTTCGCGAGGGCGAGGGCTTCGTGGGCGACCGCGCGAGCGGTCGTGCCTTCCGCAAGATCCTCGACCGGTGCCGCGCGCAGCTCGAGGAGAACGGCATCGAGGATCCGCTGGGCGACCTGGCATCGCGCTCGATATCGAAGTCCAAGCTCGAGAAGATCCTGAACGGCAAGGACCCGCTCGCGGCCGGCGTCGTGCACACCGCGATCGAGGAGTTCGGCCAGGAGCTGGCCGAGGTCATCCGACGCTTCCTCGAAGTCGATGCGTGGCGGAACACCGAGCGGATCGTGGTCGGCGGCGGGCTGAGCGCCAGCCATATCGGCGAACTCGCCATGGGCCGTGCCGCGGTCCTGCTGGCCGACGTCTCGCCGGTTAAGCTGGTGCCGATCGGAAACCATCCGGACGAGGCGGGCCTGATGGGCGCCGTGCAGCTTGCGCCGAGCTGGGTGTTGGCGGGCCACGATGCGGTGCTGGCGGCCGACATCGGCGGCACCAACATGCGGGCGGGCCTGATCCGCTTCAAGGTGAAGGACGCCGAGGCCACCAAGGCGGAGGTGGTGAAGCGCGTTCACTGGCGCCACGCCGACGACAAGCCCTCGCGCGACGAGGCGGTCGAGCGGCTGGTGGCGATGCTGCGCGAGATGGCGGACCACGCCGACGTGGAGAAGCTGAAGCTCGCGCCGTTCGTGGGCCTGGCCTGTCCCGGCCTGATCGACGAGCACGGCACCATCCAGCGCGGCGGCCAGAACCTGCCCGGCAACTGGGAGGGCGAAGGCTTCAACCTCGCGCAGATCGTCGCCCAGAAGCTCGGGCGCATCGGCGGCCACGAGCCGGCCGTCGTCATGCACAACGACGCCGTGGTGCAGGGCTTGAGCGAAGTGCCCAACATGCGCGACATCGAGAACTGGGCCGTCCTCACCATCGGTACCGGATTGGGCAATGCCCATTTCGTCAATCGCCGTCCGGCCGAAGAAGACGAGGAAGAGAAGGGCAAGAAGGCGAAAAAGAAGGAAAAGGAAAAGGGCAAGGATCGGGACAAGGACTAGAGGGTACGGCGGCAGACAAGCAACTCGCGCGCGCCGGGGCCGTTCCTATCCCAGCACAAACCCTTCACCCGGAGAAAGCGAATGCCCACCAAGCCGATGGACGCCATCGCCCTGCTCAAGGCCGACCACCGCAAGGTCGAGGACCTGTTCGAAAAGGCGATGAAGGCGCGCGACGACGATCGCAAGAAGGAGCTGGTCAAGCAGATCTGCACCGAGCTCTGCGTCCACACGATGATCGAGGAAGAGATCTTCTATCCCGCCTGCACCGGCGAGGCCGAGGACGACAAGATCGACGAGGCCTATGTCGAGCATGACGGCGCCAAGGTCATCATCTCGGAGTTGCTGAACAGCGATACCGACAACGAGTTCTACGACGCCAAGATCAAGGTGCTCTCGGAAGAGATCAAGCATCACGTCAAGGAGGAGGAGAAGCGCGGGGAGGGCCTGTTCGCCCAGGCGCGCGAGGCCGGCCTCGACCTCGATGGGCTCGGCGAGCGCATGATGGCGCGCAAGGAAGAGCTGCTGGAGCAGTTCAAGTCCGGCACGTTGCCGCCGCCGCAGACCCGGTCCTTCACGGGCCACAAGCTGCAACAGGGCAAGCCGGTCGACGGCGGCACCGCCGCGGCGGGTGACTGAGGACGGCGCCGGTGTCTATTCTCCAGGGCATGAAGAAAGCTGCGGAGAAGGTCACCGGCATCGGCCGGCCGGCGCGCGCGGACCTCTCCGGAATGCTCCGCGACCGCCGGCCGGTCGCGTATCTGTTTGCCGACGATGGCAAGACACCCAACAACGCCAAGTACCCGCTGCTGCACTATCGCGACACCGTGGCGTTCAAGGCCGGGCTCGATCCGGCCGCCGTGTTCGAAGAGTTGTTCGCGGCCCACGGCTGGGGCCGCTCGTGGCGCAACGGGATCTACGACTTCCTGCACTTCCACACGCAGAGCCACGAAGTGCTGGGCATCGCGCGCGGTAGCGCGCGGGTGCAGTTCGGCGGCGCCAAGGGGCGGACGCTGACTGTGGAAGCTGGCGACGTGATCGTCCTGCCCGCCGGGACGGGCCATCAGCGGATCAGAAAGAGCGATGATCTACTGGTCGTCGGCGCGTATCCCGAGGACGGCAAATACGACCAGCCCGAACCGCGTGACGTCGATCACGCCGAGGCGCTGAAGCGAATCGGGCGCGTCCCGGTACCGGATGCCGATCCCGTCTACGGGACCGACGGTCCGTTGCGCGCGTTGTGGAAGGCACAGGCCTAGAGACCGATCCGTTCCGCTCAGCGGTGTCGAATACCGTTGCACGGGGCCATCCTTTGGGAAACCATCGCCGCAGTCGAAGCCAGCTGCAATCCCGGAGGAAGTGCATGTCGTTTCTCGAGAAGACGGTCGAAGACCGCGTGATGAAGATCGTCCTCAACCGTCCCGATGCGATGAATGCGCTGAACCGCGAGATGATGCAGGGCCTGACCGACGCGCTGGAAGAGGCCGCGGGCGATCGCGGAATCGGCTGCGTGGTGGTGCGCGGCGCGGGCGAGAAGGCGTTCTGCGCCGGCGGCGACGTGAAGTCGATGGCGGCGGGCCGCGACCACGACAAGAGCTACGAGGACAAGGTGCACGACATCCGGGTGCGCATGCGCGTGTCGGAGCTGCTGCACGAGATGGGCAAGCCCACCATCGCCATGGTGAACGGCGTGGCGGCGGGCGCGGGCCTGTCGATCGCGCTGGCCGCCGACATGCGCTTCGTGGGCAAGAGCGCGCGCATGACGACGGCCTTCGCCAAGGTTGGCTTCTCGGGCGACTTCGGCTCGCACTACTTCCTGCACAAGCTGGTGGGCACCGCCAAGGCGCGCGAGCTCTACTTCACCGCCGAGATCCTGAACGCCGAGCAGATCGAGAAGCTCGGCCTCGCCAACCGCGTGGTGGCCGACGCCGATCTCGACAGTGAGACCATGGCGTTCGCCAAGAAGCTCGGCGCCGGCCCGCGCGTGGCGTGGTGGCACGTGAAGAAGAACATGAAGGTGGCGGAGGAGGGCACACTCTCCGAGGCGCTCGACTCGGAGGCCGCGCGCATGATCCGCACCGGCGAGACCGAGGACCACAAGGAAGCCGCCCGCGCCTTCGTCGAGAAGCGCGCCCCCAACTTCAAGGGCGTCTGAGGCCCAGCCGCGCGGCGGCGCGCTTCAGCGCGCCGGCCAGCCCGTCGGGCATCGCCACGATCGCGGCGATCAGCAGGACCGCATAGAGCAGGGCCGACAGGCCCTTGCCGATGCTCGCGGTGACGGCGGGGAAGAATTCGAGGAACAGGCCGCCCAGGATCGGGCCGGCCAGCGAATACATGCCGCCGATCACGCTGCCGAACAGCATCTGCATGGAGAGCTGGAAGGTGTAGGCGGTCGGCCCCACGAAGCCGAACTGGAAGGCCGACAGGCAGCCCGCCAGCGCGATCAGGCCGCCCGCGAGGCCCGACGCGACGCTGCGCACGTGCAGCACGTCGATGCCCTGCGCCGCGGCCGCGAGGTCGTGGTCGCGCGCCGCCCGCAGCGCGCGGCCCGAGCGGCCGCGGCCGACATTGTCGATCGCCAGCAGGCCCAACCCCAGTAGCGCCAGCGCCAGCAGGAAGAACCAGCGGTCGTCGCTGAGGCCGGGGATCGGCGAGGCGGGCGCATCGAGGTAGAGTCCCTGGACGCCGCCGGTCCAGCGCTCGATCGGCCGCCAGCGCAGCAGCTGCGGGAAGGCAATAACGACGGCATAGCTGATCAGCGCCTGGGTCCAGATGCTGTGGGCGGCGGCGACGCGGCCGATGCCGTAGCCCGCGCCATAGCCGATCAGCGGCGCCAGCAGCAGGCCGCCATAGGGCGGCAGCGGCGTGTGGGCGCCCAGGATGGCCGCGGTGTAGCCGCCCATGCCCCAGAAAGCGGCCTGCGCGAAGGAGAACTGGCCGCTCATGCCGAACAGCACCACGAGGCCGAGCAACGCCACCGCCCAGATGACGGCCTGCGTGACGCGGAACAGCTGGTAGTCCGGGAAGCAAAAGCCCAGCGCGGCCGCTGCCACGAAACCCATGGTCCACACGGTCCGCATGGCGCTAGCATACGGCACGAACCACCGGAGGGGGAGGGATGCCATGATGAAGCTTCGCCAATGCGTCTTCGTCGCCAAGGACCTCGAAAGCTCGGCCGCCGAACTGTGCGACATCCTGGGGATCGAGATCGCCTTCCGCGATCCCGCCGTCGCCAAATGGGGTCTCGCGAATGTGGTCTGCCCGACCGGCAACGACTTCCTCGAGATCGTTTCGCCCGCGCAGGAGGGCACGTCCGCCGGCCGCTACATCGAGCGCCGCAAGGGCGATGGCGGCTACATGGTGATCCTCCAGGTCGACGATGCCGTGGCCGAGCGCCGGCGCGTGACGGGCCTGGGCGTGCGCGCGGTCGCGCAGAAGGACCTGCCCGAATACCAGTACACGCACTTCCATCCGTCTGACACGTCGGGCGTGCTGCTGTCGCTCGACCAGACGATCGCGCCGGCCGGCGTCGAGCCGGCGCTGTGGTGGCCGCCGGCGGAGAAGGACTGGCGCCGCCATGCGCGCGCGGACGTCACGAACGGGCTGGCGGGTGTCGAGATCCAGTCGGACGATCCCGACAAGACCGCCGCGCACTGGTCGAAGCTGCTCGACCGGCCGATGCAGGGCGACATCATCCGGCTCGACGACGACGGCGAGATCCGCTTCGTGCCGATCGCCGACGGCCGCGGCCCCGGCGTCTCGGCCTTCGACGTGCGCGTGGTCGATCGCGCGCGCGTGCTGGCCG
>JAFEFH010000009.1 GCA_018240695.1 Pseudomonadota bacterium
CTCAACAGCTTCTCCAAGCCGTGGGCGATGACCGGCTGGCGGCTGGGCTGGCTCACGCATCCGGCGGGACTGGGCGACCAGATAGCCAAACTGGTGCAGATCAACACGTCGGGCGTGCCGGCCTTCCTGCAACGCGGCGCGATCGCGGCGGTGGAGCAGGGCGACGACTTCGTGAAGCAGATGGTCGAACGCTGCCGCGCCGGCGGCGAACTGGTGTTCCAGCGCCTCTCGGGTATTCCGAAGGTGAAGATCTCGCGCCCCGAGGCGGCGTTCTACTCGTTCTTCTCGGTCGAGGGCGTCACCGACACGATGGCGTTCTGCAAGAAGCTCGCGAAGGAATACAAGGTCGGCCTGGCGCCGGGCGAGGCGTTCGCGGCAGGCGGCCAGGGCAATATCCGCCTGTGCTTCGCTTCGGGTGCGGAGCGGCTCAGCAAGGGCCTCGACCGCATCGAAGACGCGATCAAGGCCCTCTGATGGCGGATAAGTGATGCGACCATGGCCCAGTCTCCCGCCATCGATGTCCGGCACCTGCGCAAGGTGTACGGCGAGGTCGTCGCAGTCGACGACCTGAGCTTCAGCGTTCCGCGCGGGGCCGTGCTTGGCCTGCTGGGCGGCAACGGCGCAGGGAAGACCACCACCATCGCCATGCTGCTCGGCCTGCTCGAGCCGACGGTGGGAGAAATCCGGGTGCTGGGCATCGACATCCGCAAGGATCGCTACACGGCCCTGCCGCGCATGAATTTCTCCTCGCCCTATGTCGACCTGCCGCATCGTCTCACGGTGCGCGAAAACCTGCTGTTCTATGGCCGCCTCTATGGCGTCGCGCAGCTCAAGCGCCGCATCGAGGAGATCGCCGGGCAGATGCAGGTGGCGCAGTTCCTCGACCGGCAGGCGGGCAAGCTCTCGGCCGGCCAGAAGACGCGCGTGGCGCTGGCCAAGGCGCTGATCAACAAGCCCGACGTGCTGCTGCTCGACGAGCCCACGGCCTCGCTCGATCCCGACACGGCCGACTGGGTGCGCACGTTCCTCAAGGAGTACCAGCGCGAGACCGGCGCCACGATCCTGCTCGCCTCGCACAACATGAGCGAGGTCGAGCGGCTGTGCGACGACGTGCTGCTGCTCCAGACCGGCCGTGTGTTCGAGCGCGGCAGCCCGCGCGAGCTGATCGAGCGGTTCGGCCGCGAGGACATGGAGGAGGTCTTCCTCGACATGGCGCGCGGCCGCGGACGCGGGCTCGATGCGCTCGGCAAGAAGGAGGCCGCGCAATGAGCGGCTCGCTTCAGCGCATCTACGCGCTCGTCCTGCGTCACATCCATATCTGGCGCAGCTCGATCATGCGCATCGTGGATTCGATCTACTGGCCCGCGGTGCAGATGGTGACCTGGGGCTTCATGACCCAGTTCCTGTCCGGCCAGACCAGCTATGTGGGACAAGCCTTCGGCATCCTTCTCTCGGGCCTGATGCTGTGGGAGGTCGTCGTGCGCGGCAATCTCTCGCTTTCGATCGCCTTCCTCGAGGAGATGTGGTCGCGCAACCTCGGTCATCTGTTCGTCAGCCCGATCCGGTCGTGGGAGCTGGCGACCGGCATCATCGTCGTGGCGATCCTGCGCACCTTGTTGGGCATGATCCCGGTGTCGCTGATGGCCTGGGCGTTCTTCGGCTATTCGATCTATTCGCTCGGCCTGCCGCTGCTCGTCTTCTTCCTGATCCTTCAGATGTTCTCGTGGTCGATCGGCCTGATGATGTCGGGCCTGATCATGCGGGTCGGACAGAGCGCGGAGACGTTCGCGTGGGCCGCCGTGTTCATCCTGCTGCCGTTCAGCGGCGTCTACTATCCGATCACCATCCTGCCGTCGTGGATGCAGGCGATCTCGCACGCCATCCCGACCTCCTATGTCTTCGAGGGCATGCGGGCGATCCTGCGCGACCACGCGGTGCACTGGCACACGATGGCGATCGCGGCCGGCCTGTCGGTGATCTACCTGTTCGTGGGCTTCCAGGTCTTCCTGTGGTTCTTCCGCGCCTCGCGGCGGCACGGCTCGCTGCTGACGCAGGGCGAGTAGCGGTCAGACCATCGGATTGGGCGCGCCGGCGAGCTGCTCGGCCGGCGGCTTGTCCCAGACGTCCTCGGCATCGGCGATCCTGAAGCGGGCGCGCACTTCGGCCACCGGAGTCTCCCAGTCCTTCTGGAAGTCCCAACCGTCGACCAGCGAGACGCTCTCCATGCCGCGCGCAAAGGCCCTCGCGAAGGCATGCGGTTCGAGGTTGCCCTTGGGCAGGGCGAACCGGCCGCCGGCGTCGAACAACAGTCCGTTGTGGAAGCTCAGAAGGCCGGTCATCGCGGCCATCATGCCGTGCGCTTTCATGGAGCCGCCGGCAAAGGCCTGCGCCGCGATCTCGCCGGCCGAGTCGGTGTTGTAGCCGGCCAGCAGGTGCGTGAGGTCGTGCAACGACGAGAGTTCTTCCGGAACGCAGCCGATCTCCCCAGGCAGGGCGAAGCCGCGATTGCGATGGAAGCGGTAGAAGGCATTGCCGAGCGAGCCGACGGGCAGGTCTGCGAGGGCCTGGTACTGCGCCGCGATCTTCGGGTCGCCGCGCGACTCGCGCAGCATGCGCAGCGCGCGAGTCATCTGGACCACGGGACCGCCGGGCAGGAGATGCGGCAGCAGCTTTCGGCCGAGGCAGAGCTGCCCCATCAGCATGTGATGATGGGCGACGTTGTTCAGGAACGTCATCGCGTCGCTCTTCTCGCCGACGGCGCGGAAGAAGGCGGCGACGAGATCGGCCTGCACCGGACTGACGTCGGGCTGGATGTATGGCGCGAGCGTCAGGTACTCGAGCGCCCGGCTGCGATGCTGCGGGTCGGTCATCCTTGCCGCGAAGTCCGCCGGCGGCATCGGCCGCACGGTGGCGAGATCGAGCTCCGGATGCTGGAAGATGTAGTCGCGGAAACCTTCGAGGAAGCTCACATGGATCGGCAGCAGGGGAATGGCCTGGGCTTCCGTGCAGACGTGTTTGATGGCCGCGATGACGGCCTTGGTCTCCTCGGGGGACCATTTCAGGGGATGCATGCGGAAAGGGTAGTCCTGTGAGCCGGGTGTGTCATGGGCGACTTAACGCCGCCGCTTGAGCGACGCCCACTCCCAGAACCCGACCACGACCAGGCAGAATGAGGTGGCGGCCGACAGCGCCAGCGGCGGTATCGATAGCCCGACGATGGCGAGGACGGCCAGCAATCCGAGCCCGGCAAGATGAGACAGCGGCACGTTGGGCGCCGTCAGCCGCTTGAACAATGCCGTGCCCAGCAGGTAGAGCGCCGGTGCGCCGACGATCGCCGCCAGCGCCTTGGGCTCGGTGTGGCCGACAGGATGCGACAGCACCAGCTCGTCGGCGACGGCGGACACGATGATGCCGGCCACGATCAGGATGTGCAGATAGGTGTAGCCGCTGCGGGCGAGCCGCCCCGGATCGTCGGAGTGGGCGATCTGGCGGCTGGCCCGCTCGGCGCCCACGTTGAAATAGACCGTCCACATGGCGATCGAGCCTGTGAGAGCCACCGCGAAGGCCGCGACGGCATCGGTCGTCCAGGCCATGTCGGCGAAGGTGGCGCCGGTCACCAGCACGGACTCGCCCAGCGCGATGATGACGAAGAGTGCGCAGCGCTCGGCGAGATGCCCGCCGTCGATCTGCCAGTCGGCGGTCGTCGAACGGCCGAGGCCGGGGACCCACATGCCGGCGGCGGGCGAGGCGTACTCGATGGCGACGGCGATGGCCCAGAGGCCCAGCCGCGCATGCGGGTCGGCGAAGCCGCCGGCGATCCAGAACACGCCCGAAACGCTCAGCCAGACGGTGATGCGGAGGAAGTTGCGGAAGTTGCCCGCGTCGTGATGCTTCAGCGCCCAGAGCATGAAGAGGCTGCGGCCGACCTGCATGAACACGAAGGCGATCGCGAACGACGCACCGCGTGCGGCGAAGGCGGCTGGGATCGACGCCGAGAGCACGAGGCCGGCGGCCATCAGGGCGAACAGCATCAGCCGGACCGGCATGCGTTCGGGGTCGAGCCAGTTGGTGATCCAGCTTGTGTAGATCCAGACCCACCAGACGGCCATCATCAGGAGGCCGGTCTCGAGCGCGCCGAGCGGCGTGAGATGGTGGAGCAGGCCGTGCGAGAGCTGGGTCACCGCGAAGACGAAGACCAGGTCGAAGAACAGCTCGACATAGGTGACGCGGCCGCTCTCATGGCCGCCGCGTTTGCGAAGATGGTTGGTGCGGGTCGCGATCATCGTAAGAGGGCTCTCAGGGGGCGTTGAGGACCGCTTGGCACGCCGGCGGCAACTTGGGTGGCTTGTAGCGCTTGGCCATTTCCTCGTCGGACGGGAAGACGGTGGGCGGCTGCTTCAGCCACCAGTCGAGCGCCTCGCCGCAGCCGTCATTGTGCGGGAAGTCGGCCTGCGGCTTGCACTGCGGATTGCCGGGCGGGCAATAGAGGCGGACGTGGAAATGATCGTCGTGGCCGTACCAGGGCACGACCTTGCGCAGCCACGAACGATCGCCGATGACGGTCTGGCAGAGCCGCGCCTTGATCCAGCGATTGACGAACATGCGGTCGAGGTTGGGCATCTCCGCCGCCGTCCGGATGAGGGCGACGTGCTGGCCGTTGAACAGGCTGTCGTCGAGTGCCTGGTCGTCGATCACCAGCGAGCGCAGGCGCGGGTTCTCGCGTTCGGCCGGCGGACGGCGCGGGCCGGGCTGACGCTCGTACCAGATGTCGGCGTCGAGGCCGTTCTGGTGGCTGGCATGGCCGACGGGCGAGGGGCCGCCGCGCGGCTGGCCGATGTCGCCGATGTAGAGCGGCGCCTGACCCAGGGTGTGGACCTTCTGCGACAGGGCCTGGATGAAGTTCAGCGTGACGGGCTGGCCCCAGTAGCGGTTCCGGCTGACACGGATGGCCTCGTAGCCCGGCCCGTCGAACGGCAGCGCCTGGGCGCCTTGCAGGCACCCGGCGGAATAGAAGCCGATCGACTGCGGGGGACCGGGCGACGGTGTCTTCACCGCCGTCCAGTCCGCGGCAGCCGCGGACCCGTCGGCACCGCGGCAGAGAAAGACCACGATCAGCGAAACAACGACACGCTTCATCTTGTTGCGAGGATAGTCGGTCGCTAAGACTTTGCCCATGGCGGACTATGCCAACCTTCTCCTGACGCGCGAGGGGCCCGTCGCCCGGCTGACGTTGAACCGGCCCGACCGGCGCAATGCGCTGACGCACGCCATGATGATCGAGCTCGAGGACGCCTTCGGCCGCGTCCGCGACGATGCCGACTGCCGCATCCTGGTGCTGCGCGGGGCGGGCGGGCATTTCTGCGCCGGCGGCGATCTCGATGCGATGGCCGACATGCCGCCGAAGCCGGCGAATGGCGCGGAAGATCCCTTGGTGCCGGCCTATCGCCAGTTCGGCAATGCGCTGCTGGCGCTGAACGAGCTGCCGCAAGCCACGATCTCCGTGGTCGAGGGCTCCGCCGTGGGCGCGGGCTTCGGTATGGCCTGCTGCTCGGACGCGGTGATCCTGCACGACAGTGCGCGCTTCGGCGTGCCCGAACCCAAGGTCGGGTTCATTCCCTCGCAGATCCTGCCGTTCCTGGCGCGCCGGATCGGTGAGGGCGCGCTGCGCGATCTCGCCGTCACCGGCCGCGTTATCGATGGCGACGAGGCGTTCCGTCTCGGCATCGGCCGCTATCGTTGCAGCACGACGGCCGACATCTCGCGCACCTTGCGCGGGCTGCTCGACGACATCCTGAAGATGGAGCCGCGCGCGGTCGCGGTGGCCAAGCGGCTTGTGCTCTCGACCGCCACTTCCGACGATCGCGCGGTGCTCGACGATGCCGCACGCAGCATCGTCGACCTGCTGCGCCGGCCGGAAGCCGCCGCGGGCATCAAGGCATTCAAGACGAAGACCACACCTCCTTGGGCAAAGGGCTAGGACATGCGCAACTATCGCCATATCGACGTGAAGCCGATCGCCGGCGCACTCGGCGCGGAGATCGGGGGCGTGGACATGTCGAAGGAACTCGACGACGAGGTCGTGGCCGAGGTCCGGCATGCCTTCCTCGAGCATCTGGTGATCTTCCTGCGCGACCAGCGGGTCACGCCGCAGCAGCAGCTCGCCTTCGCCAAGCGCTTCGGCCAGCCGATCGAGTATCCGCAGCTCAAGGGCCTGCCGGAATCGCCGATGATCACGCCGGTGGTGAAGCTCGAGCACGAGCGCAACAATTTCGGCGGCATCTGGCACTCCGACACGACCTATCTCGACACGCCGCCGATGGGCAGCATGCTGCTGGCGCGCGAGATTCCGCCCTATGGCGGCGACACGATGTTCGCCAACCAGTACCTGGCGTACGAGGCGCTGTCGGAGGGGCTGAAGAAGACGCTCGACGGGCTGATCGGCGTCAGCTCCTCGGCCAAGGCCGATGTCAGCAAGACGCGCGAGGACGCGATGAAGAAGGCGGGCGCGACGCTGAAGCATCTCGAAGCCGAGCATCCGCTGGTGCGGACGCACCCGGAGACCGGCCGCAAGGCGCTCTACACGTCGATGGCGCACACGGCGCACATCAAGGGCTGGACCGAGAAGGAGAGCCTGTCGCTGCTCGAGTTCCTGTGGGACCACCAGGTGAAGCCGGAATATACCTGCCGCTTCCAGTGGCAGGTCGGCTCACTCGCCTTCTGGGACAATCGCGCGGCGATGCACAATCCGATCAACGACTATCACGGCTTCCGCCGCGTCATGCACCGCATCACGCTGGCGGGCGACACGCCCCGCTAAGAGGCGCGGACGCCGCCGTCAGTGGGCGGGCGGCGAGAGGTTGATCGTGCCGACGGCGCCGCGCAGCGCGCGGGCCCGTGTGCTCGGGATCTCGAGATAGTTGAGGCTCTGCCACTGCTCGACGTAGCTGTGGGCGTAGGGCGACAGCAGATTGCCCGACTGGCCGAGCGGCGTCGCGAAGCGGCTGTTGTCGAGGTCGCTGAAGTCGTAGACACCGCGGAACGTGACGCCATGCACCGCTTCGAACGGCGCGCGGCCGCGGAAGGACGGTTCGGCACGGTTCAGCGTGTTGGCACCGCCGTCGGACGGGAATCGCACCGAGGCGATGTCGCGCAGCAACGGAATGCCGTCGAACAGGGGATGGCGATAGGCGGCGAGGTGGGCGCGGCCCCACTGCCAGGTCTCGATCTGCGAGCCCTGCTCGCGGGCAATGCCGTCGAGCGCACGCTCGAGCGCGGCGGCGATGATGTCGTCGCAGCTCTCGGTGGCCTTGGTTGTGCGGTCGTCGCACCATTCCGGCCGGTCCTTCAGGATGCGCAGGATGAGCGGCACGTTTGAGCCGCGCATGTCGCTGTAGAGATCGGCGCCGACTTCGTCCTCGAGCAGGCCGCGCTGCAACTCCATCATCCACGCCGAATAGATCAACGGCTCGGGGCGGCTGGCCAGCATGAAGCGGTTCCAGCGGCCCATCATCTCGTAGACTTTTGTGGCGCGGGCGTTGCGCGGGGCGGCCTTGAGCAGGACGGGCAGGCTTTCGGCGGCGTCGGGCGACAGGTTGTCGGCCTGGATGGCGATCATGCCGTAGACGGGATGGCGCTCGACCTCACGCAGCAGCGCGTTGGCGCGGCGCTGGCGGTAGGGCGCCGCCCAGTCGCGGCTGATGAAGTAGCGGTAGTCGTCCGGCACCAGCCTGGCATTGGCGTTGACGATGATGCCGCTCGCCGGATCGTAGAGCCGCGGCAGCTCGTCGAACGGCACGAAGCCCGCCCAGTCGTATTCGCCGGTCCAGCCGGGCTGGGGCATGGAGCCGTCGCCCTTGCGCCGCATCGGCACGCGCGCCGGCGCCGTCAGGCCGATGTTCCCGGCGGTGTCGGCGTAGACGATGTTCTGCATCGGCGAGACCACCTTGCGGCCGGCGGCGAGGAATTCCTGCCAGTTCTGCGCCATGCCGAGCCGGATCAGCCCTTCCATGGTCGTGTCGCCGCTGTCGAGCGCGGTCGCCTGCAAGGCGAGCACGTGGCCCGACGGCAGCAGCTTGTCGTCGTGGTGGACGAAGTCGTCGATCACCACGCCGTGCCGCGTCTCGCGCACGCGCATCTGGACGGGATCGCCCCAGGCGACGTCGATCGTCTCGTCGTAGGTGTTGAACGGACGCGCACCGTCGGGCGTCAGGTAACGGTTGGGATCGGTCGGATCGACGCGCTCGAGGAAGAGGTCCTGGCTGTCGAGGTTGGTCGTGGTGAAGCCCCAGCCGATCGAGGCGTTGTGCCCCAGCACGATCGCCGGCACGCCGGGCGCCGAGGCGCCGCGGATGTCGAAGCCCGGGCCGATGAGATGTGCCAAGTACCAGATGCCGGGAAAGTTGAGGCCGAGATGCGGGTCGTTGGCGAGCAGGGGCTTGCCCGACACGGAGTGGGCGCCCGACAGGACCCATTCGTTCGAAGCCTCGCGCTTGCGCGTGGCGTCGTTGTCGGTGTCGCGATAGAGCCGCTTGAGGTCGGTGCCGTTCAGTGCCTGGTTGACGAGGGTGAGGGTGGCGTCGCGGCTCTCGCCCGGCGCCTCGATCAGGAACTTGACGCCGTCCTCGCCGACCTTGCGCATCAGCTCGAGCCGCAGCAGCTCGGCGCGCCAGTTGCCGTCGAGCGTCAGCGCCATCAGCTTGGTCCAGACCAGCGAGTCGGCGGGGCGCCACGGATCGGGGCGATAACGTCCGCCCGACAGCAGCTTCACAAGAGTGAGCTCGAGGCCGAACTGCTGCTCGGGATCGGCCAGCCAAGCGTTCACGCCGGCGGCATAGGCTTCGAGGATCGAGCGCGTGGCGGGCGACAGGGCGCCGACGCTGTCGCTCGCGTGACGATAGACGCCGAGGCCGCGCATGGTGCGGTCCGAGTTGACCACGCCGTTGCCCACCAGCATCGGCGGCACGATCTCGGACAGCCGTCCCTGGCCGACGCGGCGCATCAACTCCATCTGCCAGAAGCGGTCCTGGGCATGCACGAAGCCCAACCCATACGCGGCGTCCTCAATCGAGCCCGCGATGATGTGCGGGATGGCGTTGCGGTCGCGCACGATCTCGACCGGCGCCTTCAGTCCCTTCACCGCGAACTGGCCGGCATAGGGCGGCAGTGCGCCGCGCACCTCGAAATAGGTGCCGGCGAGGAAGATCAGAATCGCGAGCACCGTGCCGGCGAGCAGCTTCGCCAGCGCGATGCCGAGGCGAGCGATCAACATAGGCAGGGCGCCCGCACCCGTTAGCCGCCGAGGAAGGAGAGGATGCCGGCGCGGTCGGCGTCGAGGTCGGGCGCCGCCTTGCGTGTCGTGGGATCGTCGAAGGCCGACATCTTGAGCGGATTGCCGGCCAGCGTGAGCGTGCCGCCGCTGCCGTCGGGCACCGAGACCAGCATGTTGCGCGCCGCGACCTGCGGGTGCTGGATCGCCTGGGCGATGTTGTTGATCGGGCCGCAGGGCACGCCGCCCTTGGACACGACGCCGATCCAGTGCTCGGTCGTGTTGGTCTTCAGCACGGCCTCGATTTCCTGCTTCAGCTTCTTCTGGCTCTTCTGGCGCAGCGCGTTCGACTTGTAGTCGGGATTGGCCGCCATCTCCTTGAGGCCGAGCGCGTCGCACATCTTGATGAACAGGCTGTCGTTGCCCGCGGCGATGATCATCGATCCGTCGGACGTGGCGAACGCCTCGAACGGCGTGATGGTCGGATGGCGCGCACCGAGCGGGCCGGGAATTTCCTTCTCGACCGTGTAGCGCATGATCGCGTTCTCCAGCAGCGCGAGCTGGCAGTCGAACATGGCGATGTCGACCTTGGTCGACTCACCGGTCTTGAGGCGATGGACGAGGGCGGCGTTCACCGCGACGGCGGTATAGAGGCCCGCGCCGATGTCGCCGATCGACATGCCGACGCGGCTCGGCGGCTGGCCCTCGTTGCCGGTGATGCTCATGATACCGCCTTGACCCTGCATGACCATGTCGTAGGCGGGGTCCTTGGAGTTCGGGCCGGTGTGCCCGAAGCCGGAGGCCGAGGCGTAGATCAGCTTGGGGAACTTGGCGTGCAGCGTCTCCCAGCCGAAGCCCAGCTTCTCCATCGTGCCGGGGCGGAAGTTCTCGACGACGACGTCGGCCTTGGCGAGCAGCTTCTCGAAGATCTTCTTGTGCTCGTCGTTCTTGAGGTCGAGGGCGATGCTTTCCTTGCCGCGATTGACCGACGCGAAATAGGTCGACTTGCCGTTGATGAACGGGCCATAGGCGCGGGCGTCGTCGCCACCCTTGGGCGGCTCGACCTTGATCACTCGGGCGCCCATTTCGGCCATCAAAAGAGTGCAGTAGGGGCCGGCCAGGATACGCGAGAGGTCGACGACGAGGATGCCCTCCAGGGGGCCGCGAGCTTTGGTCTGGGTCATGTTGGTTCTTTACCAGAGGCAAGCCGTGAATCCAGCCAGACGTTGACCGCTGCGGCACCGATGACCACGGCGCCACCGAGCAGGGTGAGGTTGGAAGGACGCTCGCCGTCGAAGACCCAAACCCACACCGGGCCCAGCACCAGCTCCAGCAGCCCCAGCAGGGCGGCACGGCCGGCGGGAATGTGCTTCAGGCTCGCCATGTAGAGGAGCAGGCCGAGCGCGAGCTGGCCCGGGCCCAGCGCCAACAGCCAGAGAAGCTGCACGGGCGTGGCATTGCCGGGCTCGGCGAAGGGCACGGCGACGAGGGCCGAAAGGAGCCCCGCCAGCGCGATGGCCGGCTGCATGCCGACGTCGCGGCGGTGGCGCACGATCACGTAGTTCGAGCTCATGCAGAGCACGACGATGGCGGCCACCGCCATGCCGCCCAGCGCACCCGCCTGGACCGAACTCACCACGCTCAGCATCAGGCCGGCCGCGGCGGCGATCATGGCCAGTATCGTATGGCGATGCAGCGGCTCGCGGAGGAAGGCGCGGGCCAGAAGGGCCGTGATGAACGGCGTGGCGCCGAACACGATCAGGACATTGGCAACCGGCGCCATGCCCAGCGCCAGGATGAAGGAGATGAAGCTGCCGGCCAGGACAAGCGCGCTCAGCAGCAACGAGATGCCCGCGTCGCGGATGTCGCCCAGCACCTGGCGATGCCGCAGGATGAGAAGGGGCGAAATCGTGGCGATCAACAGGACGGAGCGCCAGAACGACACATCCCATGCGGGAAGGTCGATGCGGCGGACGATGACTCCGGCAGTGCTGAACAGCATGGCGGCGCCGACGGCATAGACGGCGCCGAGGGCGGCGGAACTCCCGCCACGAGTCTGCGTTTTCATGTCGATCACTTGCGTGAATACGGATTAGTCGTGCCGCCGTCCATCGATTCCCTCGAACTGCCGCCGTTCCGGCCCCGCTTCCCCTGGTGGGGCGCCGACCTGCAGACCATCGCGATCCTGCTGAACAGCAAGGTCGCCAGTTTCTCGCCGCACACCAGCGAACGCGTGTGCTTCCCGATGGCGGACCGTACCGGCGATATCCTGCTCGGTATGTTCGACCGCCCCGCCGAGCCGGTCGAGGGCCGGCCGCTGGCGATCCTGATCCACGGACTCACGGGCAGCGAGGACAGCTCCTACATCCTGAAGGCCGCCCGGCATCTGCTCGACCGCGGTTATCCGGTGCTGCGCCTCAACGTACGGGGCGCCGGTCCGTCGCGGGCCTATTGCACGGAAGTCTACCATGTCGGCCGCACCGCCGATTTCCGCCGCGTGCTGAGCCAGATCCCCGAGGAGCTGACGCGCAACGGCATGGTGGCCGTGGGCTACTCGCTGGGTGGCGCGATGCTGCTCAAATATCTCGGCGAGGAAGGTGCCTTCTCGCCGCTGCTCGCGGCGGCCTCCATCTGCGCGCCGATCGATCTCCTCGGTACGTGCAAGCACATGCTGCGGCCGCGCAACTGGGTCTATCACCGCTACATGCTTCGCTGCATCAAGGCCGAGGCGACCGGCACCGGCGCGCGACTTTCCGAAGAAGAACGCACCATCGTGCGCGGCGCGCGCAGCGTCTGGGAATACGACGACCGGTTCATCTCGCCGCGCTACGGCTTCATGGGTGCTGCGGACTATTACGAGCTCTGCGCGCCGCGCAACTTCATGCCGGAAATACGGGTGCCCACGATGGTGCTGGCGGCGTGCGATGATCCCTGGATTCCGGTGGATCACTACCGGTCGTTCAAGTGGTCGGACAATCCCTGGCTCCTGCCGGTGATGCCGGGTACGGGCGGCCATGTCGGCTTCCATGGCGACGCCAGTCATCAGTCGTGGTGCGATGTCGCGCTGGAGAAATTCCTCGATCGGACTGCTAGCATGGCGGCGTGATCGCCGATCTTCCGCCTTTCCGTCCGCGCTTTCCCTGGTGGGGCGGCGATCTACAGACCCTGGCCAACCGTCTCAGCCCACCGCACGTCGATCTCGCGCCGCACACCAGCGAGCGGCTGTTCCTGCCGATGAAGGACGGCAGCGGCGATGTGTTGCTCGCGATGCTCGACCGGCCGACTCGTCCGGAGAGAGGCCGTCCGCTCGTCATCCTGATCCACGGACTGACCGGCGCGGAAGACAGCCTCTATCTCCTCAGCCAATCGCGCCTGCTGCTCGAACGCGGCTTCATCGTCCTGCGTCTCAATCTGCGGGGCGCCGGCCCGTCGCGCGCGACTTGCGCGGACCAGTACTATGCCGGCCGCAGCCAAGACTTCCGTGCCGCGCTGACTCTGCTGCCCGGCGAGCTAACGCAATCGGGTGTCGCCGTCGTGGGCTATTCGCTGGGCGCGGCGATGTTGCTGAAGTATCTCGGCGAGGAAGGCGCCGCCGCGCCGCTGGTGGCCGCTGCAAGCATCTCCGCGCCGATCGATCTGTCGGCGACGTCGCGATCGATGCTGCGCCGCCGCAACGCCATCTATCACCGGCATCTCCTCGGTCAGATGAAGGAGGAGGCAACGGGCGCCGGTGCCGTGCTGACGCCCGCCGAGCGCGGAGCGATCCTGCGGTGCCGGACCATCTGGGAATACGACGAGGTCTTCATCGCACCGCGCTACGGCTTCGCCGGCGCGGACGACTATTACGAGCGCTGCAAGCCCGTGCGCTTCATGCCGAGCATCCGCGTGCCGACCCTATTGCTGGCGGCGCGCGACGATCCGTGGATCCCGGGTGCGCTGTACGAGGCCTATGACTGGAAGGCGAACGCGGCGCTCATCCCGTTGCTCACCGACGCGGGAGGCCATGTCGGCTTCCATGGCGCCGACGATCGCCAGCCGTGGAGCGATCGCGCCGTCCTGCGATTCCTGGAAGGACGCTAGGAGAGGGTGATCGGCTTGGCGGGCGCGCCGTTCTTCAGCAGTGGGCGCAGGAGATCGGCCAGGTTCTTCGGCTCGAAGCGCTCCGAAGATGCCGCGATCTCGTCGACGCTCCACCAGCGATGGCCGAGCGTCCAGCTCTTCTCGCGCTCGTCGAGACCCGAGGTATCTACGGTCGTCGACAAAGTGCGCGCCAGGAAGAATTGCTCGCGGTGCAGGACCTGGCGCTCGCGCCACTGCATGACACGTTCGCGTTTCCAAACGAGGTGCACCGGCTGTTCGATCCCGAGGGCGGCTTCTTCCTGTGCCTCGCGCACGGCGGCGCCGGCATAGTCCTCACCGGGATCGACCATGCCGCCCAGCATCACCCAGAAAGGATCGCGGAACGGATCGGCTGGATCGTAGACGGCCGGATTGTGGACGCGGAACATGAACAGGCGGTCCTGCGGATCGAGCAGGATCAGACGCGCCGACGGACGCTCGATCATTTCCCGCGCAGCAGGCGGGCCGCGTCGACGGCGCCGTAGGTCAGGATGCCGTCGCAGCCCGCGCGCTTGAACGAGGTCAGAGTCTCGATCAGCACTTTGTTCCAGTCGAGCCAGCCGTTGTTGGCGGCGCCCTTCAGCATCGCGTACTCGCCGCTCACCTGGTAGGCGTAGGTCGGCACGCCGAAGGCGTCCTTCACGCGGCGCACGACGTCGAGATAGGGCAGGCCCGGCTTCACCATCACCATGTCCGCGCCTTCCTCGATGTCGAAGCCCACTTCGCGCAGGGCCTCGTCGGAGTTGGCGTAGTCCATCTGGTAGGTCTTCTTGTCGCCCTTCAACGCGCCCGAGCTGCCGATGGCATCGCGGAACGGATTGTAGAAGGCCGAGGCGTACTTGGCGGCGTAGCTCATGATCTGCGCGGTCTCGAAACCTTTGGCGTCGAGCGCCTTGCGGATGGCGCCGATGCGGCCGTCCATCATATCCGACGGCGCCTGGATGTCGGCGCCGGCCTCGGTCTGCACCAGCGCCTGCTTGACCAGCGCCTCGACCGATTCGTCGTTCAGGATGACGCCGTCGCGCACGATGCCGTCGTGGCCGTCGCTGTTGAACGGATCGAGCGCCACGTCGCAGACGATGCCGATGTCCTTGACCTCTTTCTTCACCGCGCGGATCGCGCGGCAGACGAGGTTGTCCGGATTGTAGGCTTCGCGCGCGTCGGGCGTCTTGGCCTTGGGATCGGTCTCGGGAAAGATCGCGATGGCGGGAATGCCGAGGTCGCGCGCCTGCTTGGCCGCCTCGACGAAGAGATCGATGCTGAGGCGATCGACGCCGGGCATCGACGCCACCGGTGTGCGCACGTTCTTGCCCTCCTGGACGAACACCGGCCAGATCAGGTCGTCGACCGAGAGCTTGTGCTCGGCGACGAGCCGGCGCGACCAGTCCTCGCGGCGGTTGCGGCGCAGCCGCGTGGTGGGGTAGCGCCCCAAGGTTGAAAAGCGTTTCGCCATGGCCGGGGTTATGGCGAAATCCACGGTTCGTGACAATTTCTATCCTCGGGAGGAGACGCAATGTCCCAGCAGGAAAAGGTCGAGAATCACTACGCCGGCCGCTCACTGGTCGAGGCTGTCCTGGCCGCCGTGGACGCTGCCGGGCTGCCCAAGACCGGCCTCAAGAGCACCGACCTGGCGCCGCTCGACCAGTTCCATGCCCGAGGCCTTGCCGCGACCAGGGATCTGGCTGCCCTTGCGGGTATCGATGCCAGTACACGGGTGCTCGATGTCGGCTCCGGCATCGGCGGTCCGGCGCGCCATCTTGCCGAGAGCACGGGATGCCACGTGGTTGGGGTCGATCTGACGGCCGAGTATTGCCGTCTCGCGACCGTGCTCAGCCAGCGCACGACCGTGGCCGACAAAGTGAGCTTCCAGCCGGCCAACGCGCTCGACCTGCCGTTTAAGAATGGATCGTTCGATGTCGCCTGGACGCAGCATGTCGCCATGAACATCGGAGACCGCCCGAAGCTCTACGGCGAGATGTTCCGCGTGTTGAAGTCCGGCGGTCGCATCGCGTTCTACGACGCCGTGGCGATCGACGGGCAGACGCCGACCTTTCCGGTGCCGTGGGCGCGCGACGCCTCCACGAGCTTCCTGTGGACGGCGGAAGCCACACGCGCCGTGCTGGAAAAGACCGGATTCCGGATCCGCGCGTGGCGCGACGTATCGGAGGAGGGCAGGCAGTCCTTCGCCGCGCGCGCCGGCGCGTCCGGTCCGCCGCCGCTCGGCCTGCATCTTCTGATGGGACCGGACTTCAAGACGATGGCCGCGAACTTCGGCCGCAACGTGATCGAAGGGCGGGTCGGCCTGCTCATGGCGGTAGGCGAAAAGGCCTGATCTCTCTATGATCCGGCCGGCATGGATTTCACGCTTACAGAAGACCAGCAGGCATTCCGCGATACGGCGCGACAGTTCGCCACCGACCGGATGCTGCCCGAGGCGGCGCGGTGGGATGCGGAGAAGATTTTCCCCGAAGACGTGCTGCGCGAGGCCGCGGCGCTGGGCTTTGGTGGCATCTATGTGCGCGACGATGTCGGCGGCAGCGGTCTGTCGAGGTTCGACGCCGCGCTGATCATGGAGGAGCTGGCCGCGGCGTGTCCGAGCACGGCGGCCTATATCTCGATCCACAACATGGCCGCGTGGATGATCGACGGCTTCGGCGACGACGATCAGCGGCGGCGCTTCCTGCCCAAGCTCTGCTCGATGGAGCATTTCGCCAGCTACTGCCTGACCGAGCCGGGGGCGGGCTCCGATGCCGCGGCGCTGGGCACGCGCGCCGAGCTGCAGGGCGACCACTATGTCGTGAACGGGACCAAGGCCTTCATCTCGGGTGGCGGCCGCAGCGACATCTACGTCGTGATGCTGCGCACCGGCGGCCCGGGCGCCGGCGGCGTGTCGACGCTCGTGGTCGAGAAGGGCACGCCTGGCCTGTCGTTCGGCAAGCAGGAGCAGAAGCTCGGCTGGAACAGCCAGCCGACGGCGGCGGTGATCTTCGACAACTGCAAGGTGCCGGTCGCCAACCGGCTGGGACCCGAAGGCCACGGTTTCAAGATCGCGATGATGGGGCTCGACGGCGGGCGCATCAACATCGGCGCCTGTTCGCTGGGCGGCGCGCGCGTCTGTCTCGAGACGGCGTCGCGCTATGTCGTCGAGCGCAAGCAGTTCGGCAAGCCGATCGCCGACTTCCAGGCCACGCAGTTCAAGCTCGCCGACATGGCGACCGAACTCGATGCGGCGCGGCTGATGATCTGGCGTGCCGCATCGCTGCTCGACGCGAAGTCGCCCGAGGCGACGCAGGCCGCGGCGATGGCCAAGCGGTACTCGACGGATGCGGGCTTCAATATCGTGAACGACGCGCTGCAATTGCATGGCGGATACGGTTACTTGAAGGACTTCCCCATCGAGCGCTATCTGCGCGACCTGCGGGTGCACCAGATCCTGGAAGGCACCAACGAGATCATGCGCGTGATCATTTCACGCCGGCTACTGATGGGATGAGTTGAGTTATGTCCGACGCGGAAATTCTGTTCGAAGTGAAGAACGGCCTCGGCGTGATGACGCTGAACCGGCCGAAGGTTCTGAATTCGCTCTCGTACAACATCATCCTCGAGATGGAACGGGTGATGCCGGAGTGGGAGAGGGATTCCAAGGTCAAGGCCGTTGTCCTGCGCGGCGCTGGCGAGAAGGCGTTCTGCGCCGGCGGCGACGTCGCGGGCCTCTATCGTGAGATGCGCGACGATCCCAACGGCACGTTGCGCCGTGACTTCTTCCGTGACGAGTACATCGTCAACCGCCGTATCTATCGCTACGCCAAGCCGTGGATCTCGCTGATCGACGGCATCGACATGGGCGGCGGCGTCGGCATGTCGGTGCACGGCTCGCATTCGGTCGCGAGCGAGAAGTTCCTGTTCGCCATGCCGGAGACCACGATCGGGCTCTTCCCCGATGTCGGCGGCGGCTACTTCCTGACGCGTCTGCCGGGTGCGCTGGGCACGTTCCTGGCGCTCACCAGCCATCGGCTGAAGGCGGCGGATGCGCTGTGGGCGGGCATCGTCGATGCCTTCGTGCCGTCGGCGAAGATCAACGACCTGGAAGCGGCCCTCGCGGCGGCCGATCTGTCCGGCCCGAACGCCAATGCCAAGGTCGACAAGGTGATCGCGCAATTCGCGCAGGACACCGACGCGCCGACTTTGCCGGCGATGATGCCCGACATCGACCGCTGCTTCTCCGCGGAGTCGCTGCCGGAGATCGTGGCCAAGCTGAAGAAGATGGGCGGCGAATGGGCCGACAAGCAGCTGGCGGCCCTGATGAAGCTGTCGCCGCTCTCGATGGCGATCACGCTGGAGCAGATGAAGCGCTGCGCCAACCGCTCTTTCGAGGATGCGATGACGATCGAGTACCGCATGTCGCAGCGCTGCATGCAGAAGGGCCACGACTTCTTCGAGGGCGTGCGCGCGCTGCTGATCGACAAGGACCAGAAGCCCAAGTTCAATCCGCCGACCATCGAAGGCGTGACGCAGGCGATGGTCGAGGAGCATTTCAGGCCGGTGTCGAACGACCTGTTCTTCGACTGAACAAGATCAAACGGAGGAAGCCATGGCGAAAGTCGCCTTTATCGGTCTCGGCAACATGGGCGGCCCGATGGCCGCCAATCTCTGCAAGGCCCAGCACCATGTGACCGCGTTCGACCTGTCGGACGCCGCCGTCGCGCAGGCGGTCGAGAAGGGGGCGCACAAGGCCAAGAGCGCGGCCGAAGCCGTCAAGGATGCCGAGATCGTCGTCACCATGCTGCCGGCGGGCAAACATGTGCGCGACGTCTATGAGAAGGACGTGCTCCCCAACGTCGCCAAGGGCGCGCTGCTGATCGATTGCTCGACCATCGATGTCGAGAGTGCGCGCCACGTGGCGGCAGCGGCCAAGAAGGCGGGCTTCGAGATGATCGACGCGCCTGTTTCGGGCGGTGTCGGTGGCGCCACGGCGGGCACGCTCACCTTCATGGTCGGCGGCGCGGAGCCGGTATTCGCCAAGGCCAAGCCGGTGCTGGAGAAGATGGGCAAGAACATCGTGCACGCGGGCGACAGCGGCAACGGCCAGGCGGCGAAGATTTGCAACAACATGATCCTCGGCATCTCGATGATCGCCGTCAGCGAGGGCTTCATGCTTGGCAAGCGGCTGGGCCTCGACGCGCAGAAGCTGTTCAACGTCGTGTCGACCGCGTCGGGCTCGTGCTGGTCGCTGGTGAATTACTGCCCGGTGCCGGGCCCGGTGCCGGCGTCGCCCGCCAACCGCGACTACGCACCGGGCTTCACGGCCGCGATGATGCTGAAGGACCTGCTGCTGGCGCAGCAGGCGTCGGCGGGTGCGGGCGCGGCGACCCCGCTCGGCGCGGAAGCGGCGCAGCTCTTCAGCCTGTTCGTCAACGCGGGCAACGCGGGCAAGGATTTCTCCGGCATCATCAAGATGCTGGACGGCAAGTAAGTGATCACTCTCTACGATCTCGTCTTCGCCGACGACCGCCGGCCGAGTCCTTTCTGTTGGCGCACCAAGCTCGCGCTCCGGCACAAGGGCCTCGACTGGCGCGACGAGCCGGTGGGCTTCACCGACAAGGAGAAGATCGCCTTCGCCGAGTCGAAGCTCGTGCCCGTGATCCATGACGGCGCGAAGGTGGTGAAGGACAGCTGGGCGATTGCCGAGCATCTGGAGAAGGCCTATCCCGACAAGCCGCTGTTCCCCGACGATCCGACCCGCGCCCATGCGCGCTTCGTGAACGCCTGGGCCGACAGTGCGGTCCACATGGCCATCTTCCCGCTGATCGTCGGCGATCTCGTCGACAGGGTGCGGCCGGCGGACAAGGCCTACATGCTCGAATCGCGCGGCAAGCGGCTGGGCACCACGGACTTCGCGGCCTTTCAGGCCAACGCCCGAGAGAAGGGTTTCGCGGCGTTCCGTGCCACGCTGGAGCCGGCCCGGCGCATCCTGGCGACGCAGCCGTTCCTGTCGGGCGCGGCGCCGGCCTATGCCGACTACATCCTGTTCGGCAGCCTGATGTGGCCGCGCTGCGTCAGTCCAACGGATCTCCTGGAAGACGGCGACGTCGTCCATGCGTGGCGCGAGCGCATGCTCGACCTGTTCGACGGCATGGCGCGCAGGGCCAAGGGGCCGTGAGACAGGACACCGGATTGAGGTAAGCTGCTGTCCGAAGGGAGAGCAGCATTGGCGGAAACGGCAGCATTCGATCCGGCGGAGCACCGCTTCGGACCGGCCCACTGGTTCGAGGACCTCACGGTGGGCCAGAAGTTCTACATCAACTCGCGCACCCAGACGGAGTCGATGTTCGCGGCCTTTCAGTCGGCCAGCGGCGACAACCATCCGATCCACTACGACCGTGAATACTGCAAGGCGCAGGGCCATCGGGACCTGCTCGCGCACGGGCTGCAAGTGGCGATCCAGGGCGCGGCGGGCGCCGGCATCTTTCCGCACTACATCGGCGAGTCGCTGATCGGTTTTCTCGAACAGTCGTCGCGCTTCCTGAAACCGGTCTATTGCGGCGACACGCTCTATCCGATGCTCGAAGTCAGCGACCTCAAGCCCGGCCGCAGCACGGGCGTGGTCAGCATGAAACTCACGATCCACAACCAGCGCCGGGAACTGGTGTGTGACGGTGAGCACAAGTATCTTGTCCGAAAGCGCCCGCAGCAGACCCAAGGGGAAAAACCATGATCGGCGTCATCGCGAAGCTCACCATCAAGCCCGGCAGCAATGCCGACTTCGAGAAGACGATGAAGGCGCTTCAGGCCAAAGTTCAGGCCGACGAGCCCGGCAACAAGCTCTATGCGCTGCACAAGACCGACGACGTTAATGTCTACGTAATGCTCGAGCGCTATGCCGACCAGGCCGCACTCGAGGCGCATCGCGCGGCGCCGCACTTCAAGGAACTCGGGCGCAAGCTCGGCGACTATCTCGCCGGCCGTCCCGACGTGCAGGTGATGCAGGAAGTCTGACGGATAAAGGGTCGATCATGGATGGAGTCGTTCACCGCCACACCAAGCCGGGAACCTCGCCGGGCAGCCTGTCCGGCCGCGCGCCCGTGCCCGACGAGGCGCTGGACTTCACCCTGGTCGAATACACCCCCGAGAAGTGCGAGGTCCTGCACGGCGTCGAGGTCGACGAGTGCCGCTTCCATCTCGACTCGCCCGACCGCACTTGGATAGACGTTGCCGGCCGGCCGAGTTCGGAGATGCTTCGCGACCTCGGCACCGCGTTCAATCTCCATCCGCTGGCGCTGGAAGACGTGTTCCACGGCCACCAGCGCAGCAAGCTCGATCTCTACGGCAACCAGGGCTTCATCGTCCTTAACGACCCGGCCTACGAGGACGGCGAGATCAAGCTGCGGCAGGTCTCGATCTTCTTCGGCGAGAACTACACGATCTCGTTCCACGACCACAAGCTCGACATCTTCAAGCCCGTGCGCGACCGCTTGCAGATGCCGGGGTCGCGGCTGCGCACCTTCGGCATCGATTACCTCGTCTATGCGCTGATCGATCTGGTCGTCGATCGCAAGTTCCCGCTGATCGAGGCGTTGGCCAACCAGCTCGAGATGCTGGAGGACGAGGCGCTCGGACATTCCGAGGAAACGACCCTGGGCAGAATCCACCAGGCGCGGCGCGCGCTGGTCGCCTTCCATCGCATCGAATGGGCGGAACGCGAGACCATCCTGGCGGTGATGCGGCCGGAGACGCCGTTCATCATGCCCGAGACACGGACCTATCTGCGTGACTGCTTCGACCATGCGATCTCGGTCCTCGAACTGCTCGAGAGCTATCGGGAAATGTGCAACGGCCTGATGGAAGTCTACCTCATGCAGGCCTCCAACCGGATGTCCGAGGTCATGAAGACGATGGCGGTGATCACCGTCTTCTTCATGCCCCTCAGCTTCCTGGCGGGCATCTACGGCATGAACTTCGAGCGCGACGTCGGCAACATGCCGGAACTCGGCTGGAAGTACGGTTACGAATTCTTCTGGGTGCTGGTGACGGTGATCGTCGTCGGCCTTTTCTGGTGGCTGCGGCGGAAGCGCTGGTTGTGAGCGACGTGCTGCGCCTCTTCGGATCGGAGCTCTCGCCCTATTCGGTGAAAGTGCGCTCCTACTTGCGCTACAAGGGCATCGCGCACGAATGGCTGCCGCGCTCGCCCGAGAACCAGGTCGAATTCCAGAAATACGCCAAGCTGCCGCTGATCCCGCTGGTGGTGACGCCGGATGGCGAGGGCTTGCAGGATTCCACCCCCATCATCGAACGCTTCGAGTCGACCGCGTTCGAGCGCTCCATCGTGCCGGGCGATCCCGCGCTCGCTTTCCTGTCGGCGCTGCTGGAGGAATACGGCGACGAGTGGGGCAACAAATGGATGTTCCACTATCGCTGGAACTACAAGGCCGACAGGTGGGCGACGGCCGAGCGCATCGCGCGCCAGATGGCAGGCGGCGGCCAGGGACCGTTGGGTGTCGCTCAGGTGCGCGCTATGGTCGCCGATCGCATGACGGGCCGGTTGGGCTTCGTAGGCTCGAACGAGCAGACCAAGCCGCTGATCGAGGCATCTTTCAAGCGCGCGCTGGTGCTGCTGGAAAAGCACCTGGCGTCGCGGCCTTATCTGCTGGGCCAGCGGCCGGCGATGGCCGACTTCGGCCTGTGGGCGCAGCTCTACGAGGCGGCGACCGATCCGACGCCAGGCCACAAGATGCGCGGTTCCGCGCCCGCGGTCATGGCGTGGGTGGAGCGCATGCAGCAGCCGGCCAACGAAGGTTCCTTCGAGACATGGTCTGCGCTGGCCCCGACGCTGATGCCGCTGCTGACGGAAGAGGTGGGGGCGTTGTTCCTGCCGTGGTCCCATGCCAACGCCGAAGCGATCAAGGGTGGCGCGAAGAGCTTCGACGTCACCTTGGGCGGGGTCGGCTGGACCCAGGAGCCGCAGAAGTACCATGCGCGCTCGCTGGCCGAGATTCGGCGCAAGCACCAGGCGGCGAAGGACGCGCCGGGGCTCGAGAACATCCTGCGCAAGGCGGGCTGCCTGCGCTGGCTCGCAGCCTGAGCGTCAGCCCAGGGCCGAGGCGATAAGGGTCGCGCCGGAGAGGCTGAGCAGGATCAGGATGATGCGGCGGAACTGCGCATCGTTGACCCGGCCGTAGAGCATCAGGCCGATCCGCGCGCCGATCAGGGTCGACGGTATCGCCAGCGCCGCCCAGAAGAAGAACGTCCGGTCGAGGAAGCCGGCGACGGCCGCCGAGAGAACGGCGGCGGTGAGGACGGACATGTTGAGCGGCTGGTTGACGCCGCGCTGCTCGTTCTTGTTCCAGCCGCGCAGTTGGGCCCACACGGTGGGGGCAGGGCCGCTCAGGCTCGCCATACCGCCCAGTACGCCGGAGATCATGCCGATCGCGGCGTCCGCCAGGCGCCCGCCGCCGCGCACGATCGGCGGGTGTCGCATGAAGGCCATCCAGGCGCAGTAGAGGACGAGGATCGTCCCGACGCCGAGCTTCAGCGGCTGGACCTGGACCCGGTCGAGCAGGGCGGTGCCGATCGGCACGCCGATCAGGCCGGTGACCAGGAAGGGCCAGAGCCGGTCGCCGCGCACGCCCGCCCAGATCCTCGGCAGGGACTGGATGTGGCCGACGACGCCGCACAGCGCGGTGAGCGGCGCGGCGGTGATGGGGGACATGGCGTGCAGCCAGAAGCCCAGCGACGCCAGCGCATAGCCGGTGCCGCTCAGCCCGTTGACGAACCCTGCCACCAGCGCGCCGACGACGACCAGGGCGATGTCGCCGGTCGGCGGCAGGGTCATCGCGTCAGCCCGCGGACGAGAAGGCCTGGAGGCCGGTCATGGCGCGGCCGAGGATCAGCGCGTGGACGTCGTGCGTGCCCTCGTAGGTGTTCACCGCCTCGAGGTTCATGACGTGACGGATCACGTGGTACTCGTCCGACACGCCGTTGCCGCCGTGCATGTCGCGGGCGGTACGGGCGATGTCGAGCGCCTTGCCGCAGTTGTTGCGCTTGATCAGCGAGATCATCTCCGGCTGCGCCTTGCCCTCGTCCTTGAGGCGGCCGACGCGCAGGCAGGCCTGGAGGCCGAGCGCGATCTCGGTCTGCATGTCGGCGAGCTTCTTCTGGATCAGTTGGTTGGCGGCAAGCGGCCGACCGAACTGCTTGCGGTCGAGCGTGTAGTTGCGCGCCTGCTTCCAGCAGAACTCCGCGGCGCCCATGGCGCCCCAGGCGATGCCGTAGCGCGCGTTGTTGAGGCAGCCGAACGGTCCGCCGAGGCCCGCGACGTTGGGCAGCATGTTTTCGGCGGGCACTTCGACCTCGTCCATCATGATGGCGCCGGTGACCGACGCGCGCAGGCTGAACTTGCCTTCAATCTTCGGCGTGGTGAGGCCCTTCATGCCGCGCTCGAGGATGAAGCCGCGGATCGCGCCGCCGTCGAGCTTGGCCCACACGACCAGCACGTCGGCGATCGGCGCGTTGGTGATCCACATCTTGGAGCCCGAGACCTTGAAGCCGCCGGGCACCGTGACCGCGCGGGTCTTCATGCCGCCTGGATCGGAGCCGTGGTCGGGCTCGGTGAGGCCGAAGCAGCCGACCCATTCGCCCGAGGCGAGCTTGGGCAGGTACTTCATGCGCTGCTCTTCGCTGCCGTAGGCGTAGATCGGATGCATGACCAGCGACGACTGCACGCTCATCGCCGAGCGATAGCCGGAGTCCACACGCTCGACCTCGCGCGCGACCAGGCCGTAGACCGTGTAGCTCGAGCCGGCGCAGCCGTACTTCTCGGGCAGGGTCGAGCCCAGCAGGCCGAGCGCGCCCAGCTCGTTCATGATCTCGCGATGGAACTTCTCGTGCCGGTTGGCTTCCAGCACACGGGTCATCAGCTTTTCCTGGCAGTAGTCGCGCGCGGCGTCGCGGATCGCGCCTTCCTCCTCGGTCAGCTGGTCGTCGAGGAAGAACGGATCCTCCCAGTCGAACGGCTTGGCATCGGCGCGCGTGCCCTTGGCGGCGCTCTTGATGGGAGTAGCGGCGACAGACATGGAAACCTCCGGATTACTCCGGCGGTCTTAACAAGAAGCGGCGGCGAGGCCAACCCGGGCAGGAACTCAGGCCGCGACGGTGGTCGCCGACGCCCTGTGGCTCAATTCCTTGAAGATATCGAGGCTGAGGCGGCCGAAGGCCTCGGAAGCCCGGCACTCGATGGTACGTGGCCGCGGCAGGTCGACCTTGAAGTCGGCCGCGATCCGGCCGGGACGAGCGGACATCACCACGACGCGATCCGACAGGAAGACGGCCTCGGGGATCGAATGAGTGACGAACAGGATGGTCTTGCGGGCGGCGCTGGTCTCACCCCAAATCCGCAGCAGCTCGATCGCCATGTCGTCGCGGGTCATGGCATCGAGCGCGCCGAACGGCTCGTCCATCAGCAGCAGCGGTGGATCGAGGAGGAGGGCGCGGCACAGCGCGGCGCGTTGCTGCATGCCGCCGGACAGCTCGCGCGGCAGCTTGGCGGCAAAGCCGTTCAGCCCCGCCATGTCGAGCAACTGATGGGCGCGGTTTTTCAGCGCCGACGGATCCTTGCCGGCCAGTTCGGCCGGCAGCAGGACGTTTTGCAGGATCGAGCGCCATTTCAGCAGGATCGGCTGCTGGAAGACCATGCCGATATCGGCGATCGGGCGGGCGACCTGTCGGCCGGCCACCGTGACCGTGCCGCTGGTCGCCGGGCGCAGACCCGCCACGATACGCAGCAGGGTGGACTTGCCGCAACCGCTCGGGCCCACCAGCGAGACGAACTCGCCCGTGCCGACTTTCAGCGAGATGCCGGCGAGCGCCTCGACCGGGCCGCTCGCCGCCTCGTAGATCATGCCGACCCCGGAGAGGTCGATCAGCTGCTCTGTCATGTCGATGCCTGCCTCGTGTTACTTCGGCATCTCGACCTTGGTGAAGAACTCCTGCGTGTAGACGTCCTTGCACTCGACCTTCTTGGCCATCGACATGTAGTTGTTCATGAGGTCGACCGAGGCGCACATGCGCTTGTCGTCGATCGAGCCGATGCCGCCCTTGCGATACTGGTCGGTCTTCATCAGCTCGAGGCCCATCGCCATGTTCTCCTTGATCGTGGAGAGGTCGAGCTCGGGCACGTGCTTCTTCTGGATCGCGAGCGCGGCATCCGGGTCCGCCATCACGTCGCGCCAGCCCATGTAGGAGGCCTCGAGGAAGGCTTTGAGCTGCTTGGGCTTGTCCTTCATGGTCTTGGCGCTGGCCATGATCGACATCGCGTAGAGGTCGAAGCCGAAGTCGGCCCACTTCATCATGACGATGTTGCCCTTGCCGCCGGCCTTCTCGTAGAGCGGCAGGCCGGTCGTGTAGTCGCTGACGCCGTCCATGCGCTTCTCGACGAGGGCGGCGATCTTGGCCGCGGGCTCGATATTGACCCAGGTGACCTTCTTGGCGTCGATGCCGGTGAGCTTGGCGAAGGCCGGGAAGACCTGCCGCTGCGCGTCGCCCGGAGGCGAGCCCAGCGAGGCGCCTTCGAGGTCCTTGGGCTTGGTCAGCGGCTTGCCCTTCAGGCTGAAGATGTTGAGCGGCGTCTTATCGAACACCATGCCCACCACCTTGATGGTGCCGCCCTTGGAGAGGAAGGGCACGACCGCGGCGACGTCGGCGAGACCCGCATCGGCGCGGCCGGTGTCGACCTTGGCCATCGAATCGCCCGAACCCTTGGAGTTCTCGAGCGTCACGTCGAGGCCCTTGGCCTTGTAGTAGCCCTTGTCGAGGGCGACCCAGTAGGCGGCATGGTCGCCCACGGCGAACCAGTTCAGCGCGAAGGTGAACTTCTCCTGCGCCGACGCGCTGCCGGTGGCGGCGAGCATGGCGGCGATAGCGAGAGCGACTGTACGTTTCATGACGTTTCCCCTTTTCCCCAAACCAACGAAATCAATCGAGCCCTTCGGCCCAGGGCGCCCACAGGCGCGCGACGAGAACGACGAGGCCGTAGAGTACGAGGCCGACGGCCGAGATCCAGATCAGCGCGGCGAACGCCAGCGAGGTGTTCATGCTGCTTTGCGTGGTCGTGATGACGTAGCCCAGACCCGACTGCGAGGCCACGAACTCGCCCACGATCGCGCCCACGACGGCGGCGGTCGCCGTGATCTTCAGCGAGCTCAGGATGTAGGGCAGCGCGTTGGGAATGCGGATCTTCATGAAGATCTTCCACTTCGGCGCATTGAACACGCGGCCGAGGTCGAGCATGTCGGCTTCGACCTGCGAAAGTCCCACGGCCGTGTTGATCACCACCGGGAAGAAGCCGATCAGCGCCCCCATCAGCATGTTGGGGAAGATGCCGTAGCCCATCCAGACCAGGAACAGCGGTGCGACCGCGACCTTGGGCAACGTGTTGAGGAAGACGAGGAAGGGCACCAGCGCGTTGGCGATGAGCGGCGACCAGGCGATCGCAACACCCAGCAGGACACCGACGGCAGCAGCCAGGAAGAAGGCGCCGATGATCTCCCACGTCGTCGTCCAGATATGCTGAGCCCAGGGAACGTCGGGTTCCCAGAACGCTTCGATCACGGACATCGGCGAGGGAAGGAGGTAGGCGCGAATGCCCGAGTAGGTGACCGTGAGCTGCCAGATCGCCAGAAGCGAGACGAACAGCACGACCGTCGGCCAATACTGGAGGGCCAGTGCTTTTGTTTTCATGTTGTCGCGCAAAGCATTACAGTCAGACTGACGAACGCAGAATTGGCCGTCAAGGCGAGGATCAGCGCGAGGGGCGACGGTGAAGCTTTCCCTGTGTAACGAGGTCATTCGCGAACTCGCCTTCGATCGCCAATGCGCACTGGCCGCGGGCCTCGGTTACCGGGGACTGGAGATCGCGCCCTTCACCTTCGGTGATGAAGCGTGGCGCATGCCGGCCGGCAAACGCGGCGATATTCGCAGCGCGTGCAAGGCGGCCGGCCTCGAGGTGAGCGGCCTGCACTGGCTGCTCGCGGCACCGGCGGGGCTCTCGATCACGACGGCCGATCGCACGGTCTGGCAGAAGAGCGTCGACGTCCTGCGCGCCTCGGTGGAGCTTTGTGCCGATCTCGGCGGTGCCTATCTCGTGCACGGCTCGCCGGCGCAGCGCCGCGTGGCGGACGCGTCCGATGCCAAGCGCGCGGAAGAAGCATGGACATTGGCCGCCGAGGCGGCCGCGAAAGCCGGCGTCGTCTATTGCCTCGAGCCGCTCGCCCAGCCCGAGTGCAACTTCATCAACACCCTCGCCGAGGCGTCCGCGATGGTCCAGCGCATCGGCAACCCGGCGTTCACGTCGATGATCGACACGCTGGCGGCGTCGCTGATGGAGCCCGAACCCGTGGACCGGGTCATTCGCAAATGGGTGCCGACCGGGATGGTGAAGCACGTCCAGCTCAATGACCGCAACAAGCGCGGGCCGGGAGAGGGGCAGGACAAGTTCGCGCCCGTGCTCGCGGCATTGGCCGAGACGGGTTACGACGGCTGGGTCGCCATGGAACCTTTCATCTACGAGCCCGACGGGCCGACCTGTGCCGCGCGCATGATCGGCTATGTGAGCGGATTGCTGGAGCAAGCGAAATGAAAGTGAAACTGGAAGCGGCCGACCGCTTCGAGCGCGACTTCGTGCTGCGCCTGCCGTTCCGGTTTGGCGTGATCACGGTGACGCACGGCACGCAGGCGGTCCTGCGCGTGCGGATCAAGCTGGAGGATGGCCGCACCAGCGAGGGCGTCGCGGCCGAAGCCTTGGCGGCGAAGTGGTTCGAGAAGAGCCCTCAGTTCACCGACGCGCAGAACCACGACCAGCTTCGCCAGGCTTTGCAGCTCGCGATCGACAACTACATGGCCCAGGGCTTCGCCACGCCGTTCGGCCTCTATGCGGGAGCCTATCGCAAGCAGATCGCCGACGGTGCCGCGCTCGGACTCAATCCGCTGGTGGCATCGTACGGGCCGGCGCTGCTCGACCGCGCCATCCTCGACGCGGTGGGCAAGGCTACCGGCCAGTCGTTCGCCGACATGATTGCATCGAACGTGCCCGGCATCGCCGCAACGGACCTCACGTCCGATATCAAGGATGCGGAGTTGCAGCCATTCCTCAAGGGCTTGAAGCCCGGCACGAGTATCGACATGCGCCACACAGTGGGACTGGTCGATCCGCTGACGGCGGCCGACCGCCCGGCGTCGGAGCGGGTGAACGACGGCCTGCCCGAAACGCTGGAAGAGGTCGTGTCCTACTACAAAGGCCGCTACTACAAGCTCAAGGTTGGCGGCAACGTGCAGGCCGACCTCGATCGGCTGACCAGGATCGCGTCGGTGCTCGACAAGGGCGCCGGCGACTATCGCTGTACCTTCGACGGCAACGAGCAGTACGACGATGTCGACGGCATCGTCGAACTGTGGCGCAAGGTCGAGGAAACGCCGGCCCTCGCGCGCATGGTGAAGTCGACCTTGTTCATCGAGCAGCCGATCAAGCGCCAGTCGGCCCTCAGCCGCCCGGTCGCGGCGCTGGCGAAGTATCGTCCCGTCATCATCGACGAGTCGGATGGCGAGTTGTCGACGTTCCCGGAGGCGCTGAAGCTCGGCTACGCGGGCGTCTCGACCAAGAACTGCAAGGGCTTCTACAAGTCGATCCTGAACGCCTCGCGCGTCGCGAAGCTCGGCAAAGGCTACTTCATGTCGGCGGAGGATCTCACGACGCAGCCCGGCGTCAGCGTCCAGCAGGATCTCGCGCTGGTGTCGCTGCTCGGCCTCACGCACGTCGAGCGGAACGCCCATCACTTCATCGACGGCATGTCGGGCGTCTCCGAAGCGGAGCAGGCGGGCTTTCTCGCAGCTCACCCGACGCTCTACGAACGGTCGCCGGGCAAGCCCGTGCGGCTCAAGGTGCGAGAAGGCAAGATCGACCTGACGTCGCTGGGTTGCCCCGGTTTCGCGGTCGGCGCCGACGTGGATTTCAAGGCATTGCGTTCGATGCCGGCCGCGCCGAAGGAGCGCATTCAATGACCTCAGCCTTGCCGTCGCGCTTCGACTCGATTGACGCGCTCGAGGAATTCATGACCCGGCCCTCCGAGGCGCTGGTCGCGGACCTGGCGAGGACGCCGGGCGATATCCTGGTGCTGGGTGTGGGCGGCAAGATGGGGCCGACCCTGGCGCGCATGGCCAAGCGCGCCGCCCCGACCAAGCGCGTGATCGGCGTCGCGCGCTTCAGCGAGAAGGGCGTGCGCGAACAGCTGGAGAAGGCCGGTGTCGAGCCCATGCCGTGCGACCTGCTCGACCGTGCAGCACTCGAGAAGCTGCCGAAGGCCGCGAACGTGGTCTTCATGGCGGGCCGCAAGTTCGGGGCCGCCGGCAACGTGCCGCTGACCTGGGCGATGAACGTCCAGGTGCCGGCGATGGTGGCCGAAGTGTTCAAGGCGTCGCGCATCGTGGTCTTCTCGACCGGCTGCGTTTATCCCTTCGTGCCTGTCGAGAGCGGCGGCGCGACAGAGGAGACGCCTGCGATCCCGCCGCCCGGCGACTACGCCAATTCCTGCGCAGGCCGCGAGCACATGTTCTCGTACTTCTCCGCCCAGCACGGCACGCCGGGACGGCTGTTCCGGCTGAACTACGCGATCGACATGCGTTACGGTGTCCTGCACGACGTCGGCCGCAAGGTGCGCGACGGCGAGACCATCGACCTGTCGATGGGCCATGTGAACGTGATCTGGCAGGGCGATGCCAACAACGTGGCCCTGCGTTGCCTGGCGCACGCGACGACGCCGACCTCGCCGATCAACGTCACGGGACCAGAGACCATCGAGGTGCGCAAGCTCGCGGTCGAATTCGGCAAGTTGCTGGGCAAGACGCCCACTTTCTCAGGCAAGGAGGCGCCGACGGGCTGGCTGAACAACGCCGCCCGCATGGTGAAGGAGTTCGGGCCGCCGAGCGTGCCGCTGCAGAAGATGATCGAGTGGACGGCCGACTGGCTGTCGCGCGACATGGCCACGCTCAACAAGCCCACGCATTACGAAGTCCGCGATGGCCAGTATTGAGCCGATCGGCCCGGACGAGGCGGAGGCCGTGTGGCCGCTGTCGATCGAGGCCGGCTGGAACCAGAATGTCGCCGACTGGCGCTTCATGCTGGGGGCGGGCCGCGGCTTCGGGCTGAAGGACGCGGCGGGCAGATGGGAGGCGAGTTCGCTCGTCCTGCCACTCGGTCAGAGTCTCGCCTGGATCAGCATGGTGCTGGTCACCAAGGCACGCCGCAGCGGTGGCGTCGGAACCAGCCTGCTGAAGCGCTGCCTCGATGAGGTGACGGCCAACGACGCTGTTGCCGGCCTCGATGCGACCGATCAGGGGCGGCCGATCTACCTGAAGCTCGGCTTCCACGATCTCTATCGGATCTCACGCTGGCATCTCGACATCGCGAAAGAAGTCGTCGCGCCGCCGACGGGAGTGGCCGTCCGGCCGTTCACGATCGCCGATCTGCCGAAGCTCGCGACCTACGACCGGCCGCTCTGCGGCATGGAGCGTCCGACCTTGCTGGCCCATCTCGCGACACGGCAGCCGGGCCTCGCGTGGGTCGCGGAGACGCCGTCGGGCAAGCTGTCGGGCTTCGGCCTCGCGCGCGAGGGAAGGAATGCGACGTCCATCGGTCCGGTGGTCGCGGATAGTGAAGCGGTGGCGTTGGCGCTGATCTCCCAGGCAACCGTGGCGGCGCAGGGGCCTTTCATCATGGACGTGCCTGACGCGCATGCGAGCGTACGCAGCTGGCTCGAAGCGAGCGGGGCGGTCTCGCCGCGCGGCTATATGCGCATGACGCTCGGCACGGCAAAAAAGCTCGACGATCCGAGCCATGTCTTTGCCCTCGCCGGCCCCGAACTGGGATAGGATGGCGCCATGCATTGGAACGAACTTCCCCAGCCCGTCCTGTCGCTGCTGCGGCAAGGGACCGTGATCCCCGCGCACCCGCTGGCGCTCGATGCCGAGCGCAAGTTCGACAAGGAATCCCAGCGGGCGCTGGCGCGCTACTACGTCGACGCAGGTTCGGGCGGACTGGCCGTCGGCGTGCACTCGACGCAGTTCGCGATCCGCGAGGTCGGCCTCTACACGCCCGTGCTCGAGTTGGCGATCCAGACCGCCAAGGAGTGGACCGATCGCCCGCTGGTCATGATCGCGGGCGCCGTCGGCAAGACTGCGCAGGCGGTCGAGGAGGCGAAGACCGCCCGATCGCTGGGCTATCACGCCGTCCTGCTGTCGCTGGCGGCACTCAAGGGCGCGAGCGAGGACGAGCTGATCGCGCATTGCACGGCCGTCGCGAAGGAAATGCCGCTGATCGGTTTCTATCTCCAGACGGCGGTGGGCGGCATTCCGCTGTCGCGCGGCTTCTGGAGCCGCTTTGCGTCGATCGACAATGTCGTGGCGATCAAGGTCGCGCCCTTCAACCGCTACCGCACGCTCGACGTGGCTTTCGGCATCGCCAACGCGCAGGCCGAGGATCGCATCACGCTCTACACCGGCAACGACGATCATATCGTGGCCGACCTTGTGACGCCGATGGTCGTGCGCACCGGCAACCGCGAGGTGAGCCTGCGTTTCCACGGCGGGCTTCTCGGCCATTGGAGCGTCTGGACGCATGGCGCGGTGAAACTGCTCGACAAAATCAAGCTCTCGGTGTCGGCGGGCGCGATCCCGCCGGAAGTCCTGGCGCTCGACTCCTTCGTCACCGACTGCAACTCGGTCGTGTTCGACGTCGAGCACGACTTCGCGGGATGCATCCCGGGATGCCACGAGATCCTGCGCCGGCAGGGGCTGATGAAGTCGATCGAATGCCTCGATCCGCACGAGAAGCTCAGCCCCGGACAGAGTGAGGGTCTCGACCGACTCTATGCGACCTATCCGGAATTGCACGACGACGCGTTCGTGGCCGCCAATCTCGCGCGCTGGCGGAGCTGACGTGGACGATCTGTTCGGCACGCACGACGCGCTGGCCGTCGCGGAGCTGGTGCGTTCGCGCAAACTCGGCGCGGCCGAGTTGCTGGACGGCACACTCGCCCGTCTGCGTGCGCTGAACGCCGGCCTTAACGCGATCACCGACTTCTACGAGGACGCGCCTCCTGCCACCGAAGGGCCGTTCGTGGGCGTGCCGTACGTCGTGAAGCAACTGATGGCGGATTGCGCGGGCCATCCGACCACCGTGGGCTCGAAGTTCTTTGCCACGCAGCCGGTCGCCGCGAAGGACAGCGCCGCGGTCGCGCGTCTGCGCAAGGCGGGGCTGGTCATCGTCGGTCGCAGCAACACCAGCGAATTCGGCCTCGCCCCCACGACCGAGCCGGCCTTCGGCGGTCCGACGATCAATCCGTGGCGCAAGGACCTGTCGCCAGGCGGTTCCTCGGGCGGTTCGGCGGCTATCGTCGCCGCGCGCGGCCTGCCGATGGGCCACGCGACCGATGGCGGCGGCTCGATCCGAATCCCCGCGAGCCTGTGCGGGCTGTTCGGTCTCAAGCCGTCGCGCGGGCGCATCAGCCTCGCGCCGATCGGCGAGACCCTGGCAGGGGCGGGGGCGCAGCACTGCGTGTCGATCTCGGTGCGCGACAATGCGGCATTGCTCGACGCGACGGCGGGCGGCGAGCCCGGCGATCCTTATCGTGCGCCACCGGCATCCGGCACCTTCCTCGATGCCACGAAACGCGGTCCCGGCCGGCTGCGCGTGGCGTTCCTGAAGCAGCCGGTGAGTGGCGCGACGCTCGATCCGGTCCTGGTCGGCGCCGTCGAGCGCACGGCGAAGCTGCTGGAAAGCTTGGGCCACCATGTCGAGGAGGCCGCGCCGGACTACGACGCGGCCGCGCTCGATGCCGCCTTCTGGACGGTGATGAGCGCCAACACGCACACCAACATCAGGCTGCGCGCCGTCGGACGCACACCGGGCGCTGGCGATCTCGAGCCGGTCACGGTGGAGACGGCGCGGCGGGGCAGTGCGGTGACGGCGGATGAATACATCCGCAGCATCCAGACCTTCCATCGCACCGGTCGCGCGCTCGGTGCGTTCTTCGAGACTTACGACATCCTCTTGTCGCCGACGATTGCGCGCACGAGCCTGCCGCTCGGGACCGTGTGCATGGACGGCACGCTCGAAGCCTTCGACGCTGCCGTGGCGCCGATGACGGCGTTCACGGCAGTGTGTAACGCCACCGGCGTGCCTGCGATGTCGGTGCCGCTGGAATGGACGGAAGACGGGCTGCCGATCGGCCTGCACTTCGTCGCACGCTACGGCGCGGAAGAAATGCTCTACTCCCTCGCGGCCCAACTCGAGAAGGCGCGCCCCTGGCGCGAACGCCGGCCATGATGATTTGCGATGCACAGGTCCATATCTGGGGCGCCAACACGCCCGAGCGTCCGTGGCCGGCGCGTGCTGAGCCGCACCGCGAGCCGCTCGGCAAGGACGAGCTGCTGGCCGAGATGGACAAGGCCGGCGTCGACCGCGTGATCCTGGTGCCGCCGTCGTGGGAAGGCGACCGCAACGATCTCGCCAATGCCGCCGCCAAGGCGCATCCCGGTCGCTTCGCCACCATGGGCCGCTTCGACCCCAACGCGCCCGGTGCGCGCGAGGCGATCAAGGACTTCAAGAAGCAGCCGGGCATGCTCGGCATGCGCTTCACCTTCCATACGCCGGTGCTGCGCCAGCCGCTGCTCGACGGCGGCTTCGACTGGGTGTGGGGCGAGATGGAGCGCCTCGGCATTCCCGCGATGGTATTGTTCCATCACGAGTACATGCACCTCGCCGACAAGGTGGCGGAGCGTTATCCTGGTTTGCGGCTGGTGCTCGACCATCTCGGCCTGAAGAGCGGCAAGGATGTCACCGAGGCCCAGAACTTCGCCACGCTCGACAATGTGCTGGCGCTGGCCAAACGGCCGAACGTGGCTGCCAAGGTCTCGGCCATGCCATGCTACGCCGCCGACAAGGCCTATCCGTTCAAGTCGGTGCATCCGTACATCAAACGCGTCTTCGACGCGTACGGACCCAGGCGCACCTTCTGGGGCACCGACTGGTCGCGCCTGCCGTGCAGCTACCGCCAGGGTGTCACGATGTTCACGGAAGAGATGCCGTGGCTGAAGGGCAGCGACCTCGAGGGCGTGATGGGCCGCGGCGTCTGCGAGTGGCTTGGCTGGAAATAATTGTCGTCCTGAGCGCAGCGAAGGACCTCGCTGAACGATCAGGCGTAGTCCTGTGAAATTGGCGCCAGGTCCTTCGCTTCGCTCAGAATGACATCAAAGCTTGCGCATCACCGTCTGCGAGCCGCCGCCCCAGATCGGCAGGTAGGCCATCTTGTAGCCGGCCCCGCCGGTGACGATCGGATGGATCGCCTCGGGCGAGACGGCGACGTCCTCGCCCTTGTCGAACATGTAGCGCTGGACCCGCTTGATGTCCCACGCGTCGTGCCTGGCGATCTTCTCGGCGAGTTCGAGCGGCAGCAGGAAAACCTGTTCGCCGCGCTGGTTCTTGCGAGACTGGCCGGACATCACGATCTCGGCGCGCATGCCCGCGACGACCGGGTCGAGGATCGCTTCCGGTGTGGCGCCTTCGCCGTCGCCCGGCAGGACCTCGGCGGTACCTGAAATGCCCATCACGGTGATCGCGCTCGCCTCCTTGCCGAGGCCGAGGCGCTCGGTCAGGGACGGGAAGGGGCCGCCCTCGCGCTCGGCGCAGCACAGCGTGAACTTGGCCGGCTGACCCATGGTGGCCATGTCGCCCACGTCGGAGCGCGCGCCGCCGATGTTGCGCAGGCAGAGTTGCAGCGCGCGGCCGATGCAGGCGTTGGCCCGCGTGCCGGGGCCGATGCAGTTCGTGAGGGCATTGATGCCGAGCTTGCGCGCGATCGGGCCATGGACGCAGAGCGCAACGGCGGCGCTACCGGTCGTCGTGGCGATGCCCAGCAGATTGAAGTCGGGTTCGAGGACCGCCTGCGCCGCTGCCAGCACGACCGGCAGTTCGCCGGGTAGACATCCCGCGATCACGCACTGGTAGGCGACCGACTCCGGCGTGATGTCGCCGAACATCGGCGGCATCATGCCGTGCGACTCGGCGCGGTTGGCGACGCCGGCGATCATGGCGTCGAGACGCTTCTGGGTCGGAGGGACGAGAGGGAGGCCGTCCGAAAGCTCGGCCTCCGCCAGTTGCTGCTGTACGGCCTCCCAGGCCGTCGTCTCGCCGACGACCGGCCAGCCGCACCACTCCGTCATCGGGCGATGCGCGTGCAGGACACCGTGGTGCCGCCGAACGACGGGATGAACGCCGAGTGCTTGCCCGGACCGCCGGCGACCGTGATGTGGATGTCATCGGGAGAGCGGCCGATCGTCAGCCAGTCGCCGTCCGGCTTGTGCCCGGTGGTCTCGTAGGTCTTGAGGTTTTCCTTCGACAGGCGCGAAAGGTGGATGCGCGAGCGCCTCCACAGTTCCTGGCGGATGCTGTCGAGGGTGAAGCCGTCGCGCTTCAGCGTGGCGGCATGCTCGGGGCCGATGACGACGAACATCGGGCCCTTGCCGTAGACCGTGTTGGCGCCCGGATTCGCCATGCCGGCGCCGAAGGTCGTCAGCAGGCCGTCGCCCGTGGTGCTGCCGTGGTCGTTCAGGTTGTGCGGGCCTTCGCCCGACATGACCGTGACCACGCTGTCCGTGGGCGCGAAGCCGCGCTGCACGTGATAGGGCGTCCAGGGATTCTCTTCCTCGTTCTCGCCGAAGCAGAAGGTGAACTTGGCAGGATTGCCCTGGGTCGAGCGGTCCATCTCGCCGGGCTTGGCGCCGGCGACGTTCAGCAGCATCAGGCCGAGCGCGCGGCCGATGGTGGCATTGGCCTGCCAGCCCTGGCCGAAGCAGTTGGTGCCGCAGTTGATGTTCAGTTCCTTGCGGATCGGCCCACTGACCATGACCATCGGCGCGCAGGAGTGCGTCGTCGCGAGCGTGCCGTGGAGATTGTATTCGGGATCAAGCACGCCGCGCAGCGCGGCGGTCACGACCGGGAAGTACTCCGCCTTGCAGCCCGCCATCACCGCGTTGGCGGCGAGCGCCTGCACGGTCGGGATGATCTGGCGCGGCGGCACCGGCGCGTAGGGCCGGTTGTCGCCGCGAACCGTCTCGACGAACTTCGCGACCTTGGCCTCGGTGGGCACGAAGAGCGGCATGCCGTCGCTCCAGCCCTGCTCGGTCGCGAACTCGTTGAAAGCCTCGACGTCCATGTCGTCGAGGTCGATCACTTCCTTGTCGGCGATATCGGTCATTTGCTCGTCGCCTCGGTCAGGCCCTTGGTGGCGGCTTCAATACGTTCCCGCAACTCCTCGGCATTGAGGCCGCCGACGGGATGTTTCACGACGATCAGTCGCGGCTCGACCTTGCGGGCTTTCGCCTGGGCCAGGACGAGCGGCTTGAATGTCTCAGTGGCGACCACGAAAGCAGTGATGCCGAGCTTCTCGAGTTCGAGGCTGTCGTGGAAACTCCACGATGAACAGCTTCCTCAATCCCCTAAGGCTAGAATCGCCGCCCTGTAGTTCTTGGCGATGTCCTGGATCAGCTCCTTCGGAGCCGGCTGGCTGGCGCTGTTCTTGGCCATGAACTTGATGTTCTCGACCTGGCGGTGTGCGCTCAGCTTGCCGCGGATGCCTTCGAGCAGCTCGCGCGCGTTCGGCTTGGAGTTCGACATCAGCGCGATCGCGTCGGTCTGCCAGTTGACCGGCTTCAGCGACACTTTCTCGGCGGAAGTGGCCGACAGGCCGAAGGTGGGATTGAAGATACGCATCGAGGTTTCTCCTCAGTTCTTTTTCAGGGCCGCCACGATGGCTTTCGCCGTCCGCTCTCCGTCGGCGACCGCGTCCGTGAGATAGGGACGAGTGCCGGCGCGAACATCGCCCACGGCGTAGACCGTAGGCACCGAGGTGCGGCCCTCGGCATCGACAACGATATGCCCCGCGCCGTCGCGTGCAAGCGAATCCGGCAGGAATTCCGCAGCGGGAGACTGGTTCACGTAGACGAAGACCGCGCTGGTCGGAATGGACTTCCGCTGCCCCTCGCTCTCGACGGTGATGGCCTCCAGCCCATTGGCGCCCTCAAGGCCGACGATGCGGCCGACAAGCTGGGACACACCCGGTGGCGCCTCGACGGCGGTGGTGTCGATCAAGGTGACGTCACCCGCTACTCCCGAGAGTTCGCGGGCCTCGACGGCACCCCAGCCCTGGGCCCCGGCCACGACGACGGGCAGACCGGCATAAAGGGGGCCATCGCACGCCGCACAATGGGAGATGCCGCGTCCCTCGAACTCGTCCTCGTTGGCGAGACCCAGTTTGCCTTTGTTGAGGCCAGTCGCGACGACCAGCAGGCGGGCGGTATGGCTCTCGCCCTCGGCTGTCTCGATGGTCCAGGGCTCGCCGCCGGAGATCCTGTTCACGTCGCCGAAGCCCATCTCGACGCCCGCGACGGCGGCCTCGTCGGTCAGGCGGGCAGCCATGTCCGGGCCGGGCCAGGGCTCTTCGAAGTCGTGCAACTCTGTGAGGTTGATCAGGACGCCGCCGGGCGCGAGCCGTTCGAGGCAGAGGGTCTTGAGTCCGCTGCGTGCCACTTCGGTCGCGGTGGTGAGGCCGGCCGGGCCGGCGCCGATGACGATGACGTCGTAGGAGGGGGTGCTCATCGGCGTTTAATCAGCGCTCGCGCGCGCGAAATCAAGCCGCTTGAACCTTTCGACGGGGCGGCGCGGCCCTGGGGCGCGGATTTTGCACACAGGATTCCGCCTTTAACTGTCGTAAGGTCGCCATGAAGGAAAATATCAGGGCATGGCGTATTTCTCCCAGCAGCTGATCAACGCCATCACGCTCGGTGCGATCTATGGCTTGATCGCCATCGGCTACACGATGGTCTACGGCATCATCGGCATGATCAATTTCGCCCACGGCGACATTTTCATGATCGGTGCCTTCATTTCGCTGATCGGCTTCCTGATCTGTGCCGCACTCGGCATCAACTCGGCACCCTTGGCCATCGTGCTGGTCCTGCTGATGGCGATGGCTTTCACGGCGGTCTACGGCTGGGCCATCGAACGAACGGCCTACCGTCCGTTACGCGGCTCGTTCCGGCTGGCGCCGCTGATCTCGGCGATCGGCGTGTCGATCCTGCTCGAGAACTACGTCCAGCTGGCGCAAGGGGCGCGGCCGAAGCCGGGCGGCGGCTCGATCGTCACCGGCGGCTTCACGCTGTTCAGCTCCGATGGGTTCGATGTCCGGGTGACGTGGCTTCAGATCGTCATCGTCGTGGTCACGGTCGTGCTGATGGCAGGCTTCACGTGGCTCATCGCCTCGACGTCGCTCGGCCGGCGCCAGCGGGCCTGCGAGCAGGACATGAAGATGGCCTCGCTGCTCGGCGTGAATGTCGACCGCACGATCTCGCTCACCTTCGTGATGGGCGCCGCACTGGCCGCCGTCGCCGGCATGCTGTTCCTGATGTACTACGGCGTCGTCGACTTCTTCATCGGCTTCCTTGCGGGCATCAAGGCGTTCACCGCGGCGGTGCTGGGCGGCATCGGCTCGTTGCCCGGCGCCATGCTGGGCGGCCTGGCGATCGGCCTGATCGAGGTCTTCTGGGCCGGCTATTTCTCGAGCGAGTACAAGGACGTCGCCGTGTTCGCGATCCTGGTCCTCGTGCTGATCTTCCGGCCGAGCGGGCTGCTCGGCAAGCCGGAGATCGAGAAGGTCTGACCGGATGCACGCGCGTTTGCCTCGGATGCTGAAGGACTCCGCCATCACCGCGCTGGTGGCGGCCGCGCTCGGCATCTTCATCGTCGGATTCCGCACCTACGATGTCGGCAAGGGACTGACGTTCGACTACCAGTTCGTCGACCTCGGCATCGCCGTCGTCACGATCTTCTTCGGGCGCCTGGGTTTGTTGCTGGCGGCGAGCGGCCTGAGATGGCCGGCCTTCCTGTTGGGGACGGTGCTGGGCGCCATCGGCGCGTCGCCGCTGAAGCTGCCATCGACCTTCCTGCATTGGTTCGTGGTCTTCGCCGGAGTCTTCATCATCCTGCGCACGATCTGGCCGTTCATCGACGAGGCCGCGGCCAAGTCGCAGCGCTCGGCGGCCGGGGCGAGCCTCAAGCAGGCGGGCGCCAAATGGTTCGGTGCTGCGTTGCTGCTGATCGCCGTGGTCTTGCCGCTGACGCCGTTCGCCGACCAGCAGACGATGGATCTCGCCGTCTTGATCCTGACCTATGTCATGCTGGGCTGGGGTCTCAACATCGTGGTCGGCCTCGCGGGCCTGCTCGACCTCGGCTACGTCGCCTTCTACGCGGTCGGCGCCTATTCGTATGCGCTGCTCAGCACGCAATACGGTCTCGGCTTCTGGACCGTGCTGCCACTTGCGGGAATGATGGCGGCGACGTTCGGACTGGTCCTCGGCTTTCCCGTGCTGCGCCTGCGCGGCGACTATCTCGCGATCGTCACCATGGGCTTCGGCGAGATCATCCGGCTGGTGCTGTTGAACTGGGTCGACCTGACCAACGGGCCGGCCGGCATCGGCTCGATCCCGGGCCCGACCTTGTTCGGTGCGGTGTTCGCCGAGAACGCGCCGGCGGGACGGCAGACCTTCGCCGAGATGATGGGCGTGCCTTTCAACAGCAATCAGCGCCTGATCTTCCTCTACTACATCATCCTGGTGCTGGCGCTGGTGACCAACTTCTTCACGCAGCGGGTGCGGCGCCTGCCGGTGGGGCGCGCGTGGGAAGCGCTGCGCGAGGACGAGACCGCGTGCAAGGCGCTGGGCATCAACCCGACCAACACCAAGCTCACGGCCTTCGCGGTCGGCGCGATGTTCGCGGGCTTCGCGGGATCCTTCTTTGCCGCCAAGCAGCGCTTCATCAGCCCCGAGAGCTTCACCTTCATCGAATCGGCGATCATCCTGGCGATCGTCGTGCTGGGCGGCATGGGCAGCCAGATCGGAGTCGTGCTCGCCGCGGTGCTGCTGATCGGCATGCCGGAATGGTTCCGAGACCTCGGCGCCTATCGCATGGTCGTGTTCGGCCTCGCGATGGTGCTGATCATGGTGTTCCGGCCACGCGGGCTGGTCTCCCATCGCGAGCCGTCGTTGCGATTGCATCCCGTGCACCGACGAGGAAGCGCATGAGCGTCCCCCTGATCGCGGTCGAGCACCTGACGATGCGCTTCGGCGGCCTCGTGGCGGTCGACGACGTCTCGTTCACCGCCCGGCCGCGCGAGATCACGGCGATCATCGGTCCGAACGGCGCGGGCAAGACCACGGTCTTCAACTGCATCACCGGTTTCTACAAGCCGACGGTCGGCCGCCTGACCTTGCGCGGCGACAAGGAGTACTTGCTCGAGCGCATGCTGGGCCACGAGATCGGCCAGCGCGCGCGGGTGGCGCGGACGTTCCAGAATATCCGCCTGTTCCCCGGCATGACCGCGCTCGAGAACCTGATGGTGGCGCAGCACAACAAGCTGATGCGTGCCTCGGGCATGAGCGTGTTCGGGCTGCTGGGCCTGAAGCGCTTCCGGATCGCCGAGGCCGATGCGGTCGAGATCGCGCGGCGCTGGCTGGAGCGCATCGACCTCGTGGCCGATGCCGACCGGCCGGCGGGCGAGCTGCCGTACGGCGCGCAACGCCGCCTCGAGATCGCGCGCGCGATGTGCACGGAGCCGCGGCTTCTCTGCCTCGACGAGCCGGCGGCCGGCCTCAATCCGCGCGAATCGGCGGAGCTCAACAACCTGCTGGTGTCGATCCGCGACGAGGATGGCGTCGGCGTGCTGCTGATCGAGCACGACATGAGCGTCGTGATGAAGATCTCCGACCATGTCGTCGTCCTCGATTACGGCCGCAAGATCGCCGAGGGCGCGCCGGCCGCGGTGCGCGACGACCCGGCGGTGATCCAGGCGTATCTCGGCACGGACGACGAGGCGCTCGATGCTTGAGGTGAGGGGCATCGCGACCTTCTACGGCGCCATCCAGGCGCTGCACGGCGTCGACCTCGACGTCGCGAAGGGGGAGATCGTGACGCTGATCGGCGCCAATGGCGCCGGCAAGTCGACCCTGCTGATGACGATCTGCGGCAGCCCGCGGGCCCGCAGCGGGTCGGTGAAGCTCGAGGGCAGGGACATCACGGCCCTGCCGACGCACGAGATCGTGCGGCTCGGCGTGGCGCAGGTGCCGGAGGGCCGCCGCATCTTTCCGCGCATGACCGTGTTCGAAAATCTCCAGATGGGCGCGACCCTCGTCGATCCGACGCACTTCCAGCGCGACCTCGACCGCGTCTTCGCCATGTTCCCGCGCCTGGCCGAGCGGCGCGAGCAGCGCGGCGGCACGCTGTCGGGCGGCGAGCAGCAGATGCTGGCGATCGGGCGCGCGCTGATGAGTCGGCCGCGGCTTCTGCTGCTCGACGAGCCGTCGCTCGGCCTCGCGCCGTTGATCGTGCGGCAGATCTTCGAGGCGATCCGGCGAATCGCACGCGAGGAAGGCGTGACGATCTTCCTGGTCGAGCAAAACGCCTTCCATGCGTTGCGGCTCGCGGATCGCGGCTACGTGCTGGTCAACGGCCGCGTGCTGATGAACGGCACGGGCAAGGAGCTGCTGGCGAACCCGGAAGTGCGCGCGGCCTATCTCGAAGGCGGGCACGCATGAGCGACTTCGACATGCTGATGTTCGACTGGCTGGGCGATACGCTCGCCATGGTCCTGCTGTTCAACTTCGTGCTGATCGGGCCGGCGTCTTTCGCGACGGGGCAGGGGCTCGCCTCGACCTGGCGGCCGTGGCCGCAAATGATCCTCTACACGGCCCTGCTTTCGGCGGGCTTGCGCTTCTTCGACTACGCACTGGCCAATGGCGAGCTGTGGTCGGCTGGCGGTTTCATGCTGGGCTGGGCCGTTCAGGCAGCGCTGGCGGCGTTTGCTTTCCGGCTGACCCGCGTGCGCCAAATGGTGCGTCAATATCCGTGGCTTTACGCCCGCAAAGGCTTGCTGGGCTGGGAGGAGCGGCACTAATCTTACAGGGCGCTCCGCCTCCGCGGGGCCAAAGAGGGAGACTTTCATGAGCAGACTTTTCGGCACGCTTGCGGTGGCGGCGGTCGCCTTGGCGGCGACGCCGGCGCTGGCGCAGATCAAGATCGCGTCCGTCGGGCCGATGACCGGCCAGTACGCGGCGTTCGGCGAGCAGCTGAAGCGGGGCGCCGAGATGGCGGTGAAGGACATCAACGCCGCCGGCGGCGTGAACGGCCAGCAGCTCGTGCTGCAGATCGGCGACGATGCCTGCGATCCCAAGCAGGCGACCGCCGTGGCCAACAAGCTGGTCGCCGACAAGGTCGTGTTCGTGGCCGGCCACTACTGCTCGGGCAGCTCGATCCCGGCGTCCGACATCTACAAGGAAGGCAAGATCCTGCAGATCACGCCGGCCTCGACCAACATCAAGCTGACCGACGATGCGTTCGCCAAGGGCAACACCACGGTGTTCCGCACCTGCGGCCGCGACGACGTGCAGGGCACGACGGTCGGCGCCTACCTCCTGAAGTGGCATCGCAACGCCAAGGTCGCGATCCTTCACGACAAGTCGCCCTACGGTAAGGGCGTTGCCGACGAGACCAAGAAGGCCTTGAACAAGGGCGGCATGCGCGAGGCGATGTACGAGTCGTACAACGACACGGACAAGGACTTCACCGCCCTCATCAACAAAATGAAGCAGGCGAAGATCGAGATGATCGTGCTGGGCGGCTATCACACCGCGGGCGCGATGCTGATCAAGCAGTCGCGCGAGCAGGGCCTGGCCTCGCAGATGGTCGGCTTCGACGCGCTCGAGGATCCGGAGTTCGCCAAGCTCGGCGGCGCCGCGACCGACGGCGTGCTGATGTCGTTTCCGCCGAAGGCCGAGGACGATCCCAAGAATGCCGACCTCGTGAAGAAGTTCCGCGACTCCAAGTATGAGCCGACGGGCTACACGCTCTTCACCTACGCCGCCGTGAAGGTGTGGGCGGAGGCCGCGGCCAAGGCCAAGTCGACCGACGCGGCTGCCGTCGCCGCGGCGCTGCGCCAGGGCACCTACCAGTCGGCCGTTGGCCCGCTCGCCTTCGACCAGAAGGGCGACATCAAGAACGCCGCCTACGACATCTACGTCTGGAAGGACGGCAAGTCGTTCCCGGCGACCAAGTAGACGCGACCATTTGGCGAAGGGGCCCGGCATGCCGGGCCCTTTTTCTTTGTGTATCAGCGTCTTGTGGCTCGCTTTCCACGATTTTGCGGAGCGGTGACATCGCGACCCCGGATGTTGTATACCGGGACTCAACAGATAGAGGGGAACGGTCGGCGAATGGCGGGGGCCACGATCGCGGTCGCGTCGGATCATGCCGGCTACGACCTGAAGGAAATCCTGAAACGGGATCTCGAGGAGGCGGGGTACGCCGTGCTCGATCTCGGCACCAACTCGACCGCGTCCGTCGATTATCCGGACTTCGGCAAGGCCATGGGTGACGCGATCGCCGGCGGCAAGGCCGAGCGCGGCGTGCTGGTCTGCGGCTCGGGCATCGGCATCTCGATCGCCGCCAATCGCAACCCCAAGGTGCGGGCCGTCCTGGCCCACGACGCCACGTCGGCGCGCCTGGCGCGCGAGCACAACGATGCCAACGTCGTGGCCTTCGGCCAGCGGCTGACCGGCATCGAGGTCGCGCGCGAGGCCATGAAAGTGTTCCTCGCCACCAAGTTCGAAGGCGGGCGTCATGCCGGCCGTGTCGCAAAGCTCTCGTAGAGGTGTAGTTGATATGAGTCAGGCCGCCGCCAAGCAGGACACGCCACTGCCGATGTTCACCCGGAGCCTTGCCGACGCGGATCCCGCGATCGACGCCGTGGTGAAGGGCGAACTGCATCGCCAGCGCGAGCAGATCGAGCTGATCGCCTCCGAGAACATCGTCTCCCGTGCCGTGCTCGAGGCGGCGGGCTCGGTGCTGACCAACAAGTATGCCGAGGGCTATCCCGGCCGCCGCTATTACGGCGGCTGCGAGGAAGTCGACAAGGCCGAGCAGCTCGCGATCGATCGCGCCTGCAAGCTGTTCAACTGCTCCTTCGCCAACGTGCAGCCGCACTCCGGCGCGCAGGCCAATCAGGCCGTGTTCATGGCGCTGCTCAAGCCCGGCGACACGTTCCTCGGCATGGCGCTCGACCAGGGCGGGCACCTGACGCACGGCTCGCCGGCCAACCAGTCGGGCAAGTGGTTCAAGGTCACGTCCTATGGCGTGAAGCCCGACACCCACCTGATCGACTACGAGCAGATGGAAGAGGTCGCGCGCCGCGAGAAGCCGAAGCTGATCATCGCCGGCGCCTCGGCCTATTCGCGCCAGATCGACTGGGCGCGCTTCCGCAAGGCCGCGGACGAGGTCGGTGCGATCTTCATGGTCGACATGGCGCACTATGCGGGCCTCGTCGCCGGCGGCGCCTATCCGACGCCGCTGCCGCACGCCCATGTCGTCACCACGACCACGCACAAGACGCTGCGCGGCCCGCGCGGCGGCATGATCCTGTCGAACGACGCCGAGATCGGAAAGAAGATCAACTCGGCGGTGTTCCCCGGTCTCCAGGGCGGTCCGCTGATGCACATCATCGCGGCCAAGGCGGTCGCGTTGGGCGAAGCGCTGCGGCCGGAATTCAAGGTCTACGCGCAGGCGACGATCGACAACGCCCGCGCGCTCGCCGCGGCGCTCACCGAGCGCGGCCTGCGCATCGTGTCGGGCGGCACCGACAGCCACGTCATGCTGGTCGACCTCCGCCCGAAGAAGGCGACGGGCGTGTCGGCCGAGAAGGTGCTCGACCGCGCCGGCATCACCGCCAACAAGAACAGCATCCCCGGCGATCCGGAGAAGTTCACGGTGACCTCGGGCGTGCGCCTGGGCTCGCCCGCCGGCACGACGCGCGGCTTC